>JAZNHE010000050.1:0-6865 GCA_045576795.1 Eubacteriales bacterium
GCTCTTTTCGGGAGAGAACTTAGTGATCTCCTCGAAGGAAGGGCTGGTCATATTTCTACGCGACGGAGTAGTCGGTTTGTATCTCATTATAGCCATTTGTCCTTTTCCTCCTGTCTTAGTTCATGCTCTCGAAGAAGGCAATGGGATCGGAATCCTCAGAAAGAGTTACTACAGCCTTCTTCCACTCACTGGTATAACCGAAGTGGATGCCGTATCTCTTGGGCTTCTTCTTCATATTAATAATATTGACCTTTACAACCTTGGCCTTCTTGAACATTGTCTCAACTGCGTGAGCAACGTCTGCCTTTGTTGCATTCTTCTGAACCTCGAAGGTATAAACCTTGTTTGCTACGCCGTCCATGCTCTTCTCGGTGATAAGAGGTCTTACAATGATATCTGCAACGGATTTCATCTTGCATATACCTCCTCAATCTTCGCTACAGCACCCTGAGCTACAACAAGAGTGTCGCAGTTAAGAATGTCGTAAACGTTTATTGTATTCCACTGAGTGGTCTTAACGCCCTCAATGTTTGCGCAGCTCTTGATTACGTACTCATTTACTTCAGGAAGCACGATGAGTGTCTTCTTAGCAGCGCCTACTGCGCTGAGCATCTGAACCATGGTCTTGGTCTTGTACTCTGTCGCGGTGATGTTGTCGATAACAACCATCTCATTGCCGGCTACCTTAGAAGAGAGTGCGCTGAAGATAGCGGTTCTCTTAACAGCCTTGTTGAGATTTACGCGGTAGCTACGAGGCTTCGGGCCAAGAGCAACTCCGCCGTGTGTCCACTGAGGAGAACGGGTTGAACCCTGTCTTGCGTGACCGGTACCCTTCTGCTTCCAGGGCTTTCTACCGCCACCGGAAACTTCGGTGCGAGTAAGTGTGGACTGTGTACCCTGTCTCTGGTTTAAGAGATAAGCTCTTACTGCGGTGTGGAGGACTGCTTCATTAACAGGTGCGCCAAAAACTTTCTTAGACAATTCGATAGCGCCTACTTCCTTGCCCGCCATATCAACTACTTTAATATTAGGCATTGTTTACTCCTCCTTCCGTTATGCTTTCACCGAATCACGGATGAATACGATGCCGCCCTTTGCACCGGGAACTGCACCCTTCACTGCGATAAGGTTCTTTTCTGCGTCGATCTTAACTACTACTAAGTTAAGGATGGTAACCTGCTCGTTACCGTACTGACCGGGCATCTTCTTGTTCTTGAAGATTCTCGCAGGGTCGATAACACCCATGGAACCGGGCTGACGGTGTATAGGACCTGTACCGTGTGTCATTCTGAGAATGTGGTGACCCCATCTCTTTACGCAGCCTGTGTATCCACGTCCCTTTGTGATACCTGTGATGTCGACCTTCTCACCAGCGGTGAAGGTATCGACGGTTACCACGGATCCTGCCTCAAGTCCGGTGCAATCCTCAAGTCTGAATTCCTTGAGATGTCTCTTGGGAGTGATACCAGCCTTCTCGAAGTGACCAAGCTGTGCCTTGTTTACGTGCTTCTTGGTAGTGTCCTCGTATGCAAGCTGTACTGCTTCATAGCCATCGTTTTCGATGGTCTTCTTCTGTGCTACCACGCAAGGACCTGCTTCAATCAGGGTTACGGGAATCACATTGCCTTTTTCGTCGAAGATCTGAGTCATACCCAGCTTCTTACCGATAATGCCTTTTTTCATTTTTCCTCCTTATAGGTTATTGGTTGACAGCTTTGAATTTCCGCCATAGGCGAACTGCCAACTTGACCACGAGGTCGTGGTGATGTTTCGGAATATAACATTCCAGGGATTTGAAGCTCCCTTTGGGTTAACTGAATTAAGCCTTGATCTCGATCTCAACACCTGCGGGAAGCTCGAGAGACATAAGAGCCTCAACGGTCTTCTGCTGGGGATTAAGAATGTCGATCAATCTCTTGTGAGTGCGCATTTCGAACTGCTCACGGCTGTCCTTATACTTGTGCACTGCTCTGAGGATCGTTACGATCTCTCTGTCAGTAGGAAGCGGAATAGGGCCGCTAACCTTGCTGCCGTTTCTCTTAGCCGCCTCAACAACCTTCTGTGCTGCTGCATCAATGATGGTTGCATCGTAGCTCTTGAGTCTTACTCTGATCTTGTTCTGTGCCATTGTTTTGTTTCCTCCTTGTAGTATTGCTTAATACCGTATTAGAGGGGAAATGAGGTTTCACACTGCTCCGGGCGTATCAAATCCGCCCTAACAAAATCAGTTCATTAAACCCCTTTACGGGTTAACGAACCGAAAAAAACGCAGTATGCCCCTAAAGGGGTACACTCAAGCTTCGCCCGGTTAAATATCGGACATACTCCACGGAAATTCCCTACCTCAAAGGGTAGCCACCTCCCGCTTCAACGCATATCAAGCCATATAATTATAATTAAAAAGTCATAAAAAGTCAATACTTTTCCAGAAAAAAATAGTGCTGAAAAACGAAAAAAATAATGAAATTTTACAGACGTTTTTGTGCAACTTTAACAATTTTTGTTTTTTTAACGCATTTTCGCGCTTTTTTCGCCGCTTCCGTAACAAAGGATTTGGCATTTTTCAAATATTTTTTCGATATAAGCCCGTTTGTTTACAATTTATTCATAAATGTGTAGTAAAATATATTCAATACATAAGTATAGAAATTAAATTGAAGGAATTTTTCGATATGAATACCAACAGTAAGCGATTGAAAATATATATCATTATGCTGTCCATTTTCACCGGTATAGCCTGTGCTCTCAGGACCATAGCATGCATAAACGATTTCAATTTTTCAACTGGATTTTTCACGGATAAGGCGCTGATTACCGCCGCCAACGTTACGATTTGCGTAACTGTGATTCTGATGCTCACATACTTATTCACCACCTCAAAGGTGAAACTAAGAGCGTCCTTTTCAACCCCGGCGACTTATATTCCGACAGGAATGCTCGCCATTGCCACTGTCTTTGTTGCGATAGGCGTTATGACGCATGCCGCGGATGTAAGTAAATATCCCCTACTCTCCGCAAAGGCATTCACCACTCCCGTGACACTTATATCATGGCTCATAGTCATAGCCGCGCTCGTATCTCTCGCACATTATTTCTTCACTACTTTTATTACGGAGGGCAAAACCTCTCTGCGCGCGTATTTCTCAATAGGAACAATAATGTTTCTCGCGTTATACGCAATCCTCCTCTATCTCGATGACTCGCTGGCAATCAACGACCAGTCAAAAATCATAAATATGATGGCGTATCTTTCGGCAGCGATTTTCTTCTTGTATGAGTCAAGAATTTCGCTCGGCAGGGAGAAATGGCGCGCATATACGGCATTTGGACTCGTTTCCGCTGCACTTTGCGCATATTCGTCCATCCCTGCAATAATCACTTACTATGTGAGAGGATCACTTATTTCAACAGCGATTGACAGCGGCTCACTCACATCTATTGATGAATACGTGCTTACTCTGGCACTTTTCACGTTTATAGTTGCAAGACTTATACTTACCGCAAGCCTCCCCGACAACAAATCCAATCCTCTCATCACCACTATCCGTAATTATTCGGTAGAAAGAGAGAAGGAGATAAAGGAATCCACCAAGCGACACAACGAGATATTTGCATCAAAGCAGTTATCCGTCTTTGACGTATTCGGCGGTGATATAGCCGTAGAGGAAGAAGCAGTCGAAGAGGAAGAAAACGTGGTAGAAGCGGTAGAAGAGCCCGAGGAAAAGGTGGTTGTAATATCCGACGAGGCGATTTATGAATCCATATTCGGCAAGCTCCCGGATGAAGAAAAAACAGAGGATGGGGACACCGCAGACGATGAAAACGAGGGCTCCGAGTCCACACCTCCGGAAAAAGAGCCGGAAGAACTTGCAGCCGAAATTCTCAGCAAGGTAGCAGAAATAGAGAATGAGGCAAAGAGAAATACAAACAACGACAAGGCAAACGAACAATGAAAAGAATACTCGTAATAGACGGTAACAGTATAATAAACCGCGCCTTTTACGGCATTAGAATTCTCACGACAAAGAGCGGAAAATTCACCAATGCTATATACGGTATGATAAATATCATAACCCGTCAGATTGACGCTATAAAGCCGGATTACTGTGCGGTAGCGTTTGACGTTAAGCACCCTACCTTCCGCCACGAAATGTACGATGCATACAAGGCAGGCAGACACCCTACTCCACCGGAGCTGCTCTCTCAGTTTGCCGATGCCAAGGAATGTCTTGAATTGATGGGAATTAAGGTGTTGGAGATGCCGGGATGGGAGGCCGACGATATACAAGGCACGATAGCCAAGATGGCACATGATAGCGAGGACGTAGAAAGCTTCGTTTTATCGGGTGACCGGGATCTTCTTCAGCTTATAGACGATAAAGTAACCGTTCTTTTGGCAACAAATACGGATACTATACCCATGCACCGTGATGAGTTTTTTGCAAAATACGGAATAGAACCGGAATATTTTGTGGATATGAAAGCACTGATGGGCGACTCCTCGGATAACATTCCGGGTGTAGCGGGAGTAGGCGAGAAAACCGCCGCCTCACTCATACAGAATTTCTCAACACTTGAAGGAATATATGAGAATATTGAGGACAAGCGAATATCCAAGGGAGTGAGAGAAAAGCTCCTCAAGGATAAAGAAAATGCATTTTTATCACGCAAATTGGCGCAAATAGACGTACACGCCCCAATAGATATAGTTCTTGACGATATAAAATACCGCGGATTTGACAATGGCGGACTATACAGAAAATTTTCCGAGCTTGAGCTTAATTCTTTCATCACTAAGTTCAAGTTAGAACCCGAAATGCTCGATCTGTTTTCCGACGCCGAGCTTGTCGATGCACCTACTCAAAAGAGTGCATCAAGAGAAGAAATACTCGCAATTTCAAGCGATAGGTTGGCCGTGGAAATATCCGATGAGGTCATATTTATAAGCGCAGACGGAACAGACTATGCCTTTTCCGGTGATATATCAGAAATATGCAGTGTATTTGAGTCAAAAGAAATACTGTGCTATGACGGAAAAGCTCTTTGGCACAAGCTTGATAAAGTCAATACCGACTGCAAAAATATCACGTTTCTTGATTTAATGATGTATGAATACGTGCTCAATCCCGGTAGCGGAAGTGCGGGTATTAACTCGCTTTTGTCAATGTTTGTTGGCAAAACGCTACCAAAAGATGCATCATATGCGCCTTTTCTCGCAGAGCTTGAAGAAAAGCTTAGAGAAAAAATTCAAGACGGCGGACTCTCCAAGGTACTCTTTGAAATTGAGCTTCCGCTGATAAACGTATTGGCACAGATTGAGAAAAACGGTTTCAAAATCATGCCAGATTCCATTATGGAGTTTGGTGCGGCACTCGGTGAGCTTGCCGACGGACTTGCAAACAAGATATACATGCAAGCAGGCGAGGTGTTTAACATCAATTCGCCGAAGCAGCTCGGAGCAGTCCTCTATGAGAAACTTGGGCTCTCTTCAAATCAAAAAAAAGGCAAAACCGGATATTCGACGGATGCTCAAACGCTCGAGGAAATGCGAGGAGAATCCCCAATTATAGACGATATTCTCGAATATCGCCAGGTGACAAAGCTAAGGAGCACATACACAAACGCACTCACAGCAGCAGCTGATGAAAATGACAGAATTCACACTGATTTCAAGCAGGCACTAACGGCAACAGGCAGACTATCCAGTGCTGAACCGAATCTACAGAATATTCCTATTAAAACCAAGCTCGGCAGAGAGATGCGCCGCTTCTTCACCGCGGAGGAGGGATACACTCTCGTTGATGCGGATTATTCACAGATTGAGCTCAGACTTTTAGCTCACATATCTGACGATTACACTATGAAAGAGGCATTCCTCAATAATGAGGATATACACAGAAAAACCGCCGCCGCAGTATTCGGTATTCCCGAGGAATACGTAAACGAGCAAATGCGCAAGCGCGCGAAAGCGGTCAACTTCGGCATCGTATACGGTATAAGCGGATTTTCTCTTTCAAAGGACATAGGAACAACCGTTTCCGAGGCTACAAAGTATATCAAGAGCTACTTAATGAATTACCCGTCCATCGACAGGTATCTTGATGATGTAGTCAAGCAGGCGGCAGAGGATGGCTATACCACAACAATTCTCGGTAGAAAAAGGTACATCCCCGAGCTGAAATCCCCAAAAGCACCGTTAAGAGCCTTCGGAAAGCGCGTGGCTATGAATTCTCCCATACAGGGATCTGCCGCCGACATAATGAAAATAGCAATGATAAACGTGCATAATGCTCTCGCAAAAGTAGGGCTTGACGCACGAATCGTAATGCAGGTACACGACGAGCTTATAGTCGAGGTAAAGGACGAGCAAACAGAGCTTTGTAAGAAAATCGTCAAGGAAGAAATGGAAAAAGCAATTGAAATATCCATCCCACTCACCGTAGATGTAACGTCGGGTAAGAACTGGCTTGAACAAAACTAAACAACAAAAAAGGGCAGGTCATACGTCGGTATGTCCTGCCCTTTTTGTATAACGAAAACCACGCGATAGTCGCGTGGTTCAATAGAGGTTAACTGGTGAAAAGAAATCCTCCAATATGTTATAATAAAGTGACCTGCCAGTCAAAATGAAAAACATATTGGAGGATTTATCTATGAAAAAAGAGAGCATAGACAATAATATTTTAGCACATACATCGTGGAATTGCAAGTACCACATTGTCTTTGCACCTAAGTATAGGCGAAAGGTGTTTTTCGAAGAAAAACGGTTAGAGATAAGAGAGATACTTCGAAAACTATGCCAATGGAAAGGTGTGGAAATAATTGAAGGCGAGGTATGCCCAGACCATATACATATGCTGGTAAG
>JAZNHE010000051.1:0-58952 GCA_045576795.1 Eubacteriales bacterium
AGAGCGTATAATTGTTTTACAATATAAAACCTCAAAACATATCTAAATAGCGCGGTTTTTTATGCATTTTATCCAAAAGAAAAAAACGGTTTAATATTAGTGCATAAAAATTCGACAAAAATGAATTATTTTTCAAAAAGATGTTGACTTTATGCATAATCGGATGTATAATTATGACGTTCAAAACCACGGGTTAAACCCGAAAACGAAAGAAGGAAAGAAAATGAAAAAGATCGTTTCACTTATCGTGGTGCTTGCTTTGGCTTGCACAATGATGTTCACACTTGCTTCATGTAACAACGGTGGCAAATCCGAGCCTGTTGTTAAAATTGTTGACGTCAAGCTCACCGATGAAGAGTATGCGTTTGTTGCTAAAAAGGGCAATACCGAGCTGGTAACAAGCTTTAATACTTTCCTTGCAGAGATCAAGGCAAACGGTACATTTGATTCTATCGTTGCAAAGTACTTTGAGGGTGAGGGCGAGAAGGTTGGATACGACGTTACCACAACCGACGTGCAGAATACATCTGATAATCTAGTAGTAGTTACCAATTGCCCCTTCGAGCCTTTTGAGTATATTGGCGACGACGGCAAGATTTACGGTCTTGATATTGAGATCGCAGCGGCATATGCTAAATATGCAGGACTTGAGCTTGTAATCAAAAACATTGGATTTGATGATATATTTGTTCAAGTTGATGCAGGTTATGCTGATATTGGTATGGCAGGTATTACTGTTAACGAGGACCGTGCGAAGCTTTATGACTTCACTGATAAGTATTACAAGGCTTCACAGAAGCTCATTGTTGCTATAGACAATACAGATTTTGATGATTGCAAGACCGTAGAGGATGTTGAGGCTGTTCTCAGCTCTCTTTCCGGTAAGAAGATAGGATTCCAGACCGGAACTACCGGCGGAATGTACATCGAGGGTGATGAGGATTGGGGTTACACCGGATTCTCTAATATCGAGGGCAAGGGCTATGCCACTGCTCAGATCGCTGTTATGGATCTTGTAAATGGCAATATTTACGGTGTTGTTGTTGATGAGGCTCCTGCAAGCGCAATCGTAAATGCAATGAATAACTAAAAAAGCTCCCGCAACCGGCCGTTGCGGGAACTTTTGTGCGAAAAGGAAAGAAAGAAAATTATGAATTGGAGTCCAAAGTGGGAGAAATTTATCTCCACAATGCAGAATGAGATCTTTCAGGAAAAGCTTTTTGATGGATTTCTTAATACAATAAAGGTTGCTGTTCTGGGTTTGATTATAGGTATTTTGATCGGAAGCGTGATCGCGGTGATCAGAGTTGCTCCCAAATATAAGCTTATAAACAGAATACTTGATAAAATATGTAGCGTGTACGTAGCAATTTTCCGTGGAACTCCTATAGTAGTTCAGCTATTGCTTGCGTATTACGTTATTCTACCTTCGCTCGGTGTTCGTGGTGTAGGCTCTCTTTCTGTCGGCGTTGCTGTTTTTGGTATGAATAGCGGAGCTTACGTTTCGGAGATCATGCGTGGCGGACTTAACTCGGTTGACAAGGGCCAGATGGAGGCAGGACGTGCCGTCGGGCTCAGCTATGCAACAACTATGATAAAGATAATAATACCTCAGGCAATTAAAAACATTTTACCTACGCTTGGCAATGAATTTATTACACTTATTAAGGAAACATCGGTTTTAAGCTTTATAGCTGTTAATGATCTTTACAAAATTCTTATAGATGAGATAGGTGGTAAAAACTATGAGATGATGGTTCCTTCACTTGTTCTTGCGTTTATCTACATCGTTCTTGTTCTTATAATAACGGCGTTGGTTAAAATTTTAGAGAACATTTTTGCAAAGAGCGATAGAAATAAGACTAATCAGAAGAGTGCAAAGGCGGTGTAACGTATGTGTTCAAATGATAATGCTATTATTCGTGTAGAAGGCTTGGAAAAGACCTTTGAGGATGGAAAGACCGTATTGAACGGAGTAAATTTGGTAGTAAGACAAGGCGAGAAGGTCGTTATTCTCGGCGCATCCGGATCGGGTAAATCTACTTTGTTGAGATGCCTTAATTGTATGGAAGATCCAACGGGCGGTTCTATTTTCTTTGAGGGAGTTGACCTTGCCGACATGAGGGTGAATATCAATATTTACCGTGAACGTATAGGTATGGTATTTCAGCAGTTTAACCTCTTTAACAATAAGACTGTGCTTGATAATATCACTCTTGCCCCTGTGCACATAGCTTTGAGAAAAATGCGCATGCAGAAGCTGAAAAATATTTTTTCCAAAGAAAAGGACACCGATAATATAAAAAGCAGGAAAGAGATAATTGCTGAAAAAAAGAAGCACGCTATGGAGCTTCTTGAAAGAATAGGTCTTCAAGATAAGGCCGATGCATATCCCGCTACTCTTTCGGGAGGACAGAAGCAGAGGATTGCAATTGTTAGAGCTCTTGCGATGAATCCTAAGGTAATCCTTTTTGATGAGCCGACATCGGCGCTTGATCCGGAAATGGTAGGCGAGGTTCTGGATTTAATGAAGGAGCTTGCAAATGAGGGTATGACGATGGTAATCGTTACTCACGAGATGGGATTTGCACGTGAGGTGGCAGACCGTGTACTGTTTGTTGATGAGGGTTATATCAAAGAGGAGGGAACTCCCGACAAAATATTCAATCATCCAAAGGATGCGCGTCTTAAGGAATTTTTAGCAAAGGTTTTGTAATTACAAAAAGAGCAAGAATATCGCACAATAGCGAATTCTTGCTCTTTTTTGTTTATCTGTTTATATTTTTGCTTTGATCATCTCGTTGATCTTTTCGCGTATTTTTAGCATGGTGCCTTCACTCTTTGCACATACGTCAAAGGCAAGGGACTCTCCGAGCACGCTCTCGATAGCCTCGACAACCTCAGCCTTCGAGTACAGGGATTCACACAGTCTCATTGCTCTCATATCCTGGAGCGCATCGTGGAATACTACTATTCGGAGCGATTCAAGAGCTACGCCGCGAGGTCCGGGATATACGGAGAATGTGTCGCCCGCGGGAACCCAATGTTCGCCTGCCGTATCCGTGTATGGCTCTATCTCGTTTACCGAGTGCATGTTGCTGTAGAAATTATATCCCCACTGCAGGAAGCCTACAATGTCGAATTTATACATCTGCATGCCTATGGAGCGGTTGCGCCATGACGGCATGGAAATGAGTCTGTTGGAAACGTTAACACGCTGACCGCAGCAGTAATAAGTCCATAGATTGGAAACGTTGTTCTCTATAAAGGGCTTGATGTGGTCGTTTGAGGGGATGGGAAGATCCACTATTCCTTTTTCAAAGAAGTCATAGTCTGAGAGCGCATCCATAATTACGTAGCCGTCAAGAATGTCTGCAACCGATTTTTTAGCCGCAGTGTATGATTCAAGATGCTCAAGCTGTGGCTCGTCCGAGATATGGAAGAAGCAACGCTTGTCATTTCCGGATTTCTTCATATGTTCAATGAATTCTTTCAGGAATTGACGCAGGAATGACACGTATTCATCGGACGTGGCGGAGGTTTCCCAACCGAATATCTTTTTATATTCTCCGTCCACCGTTGCCATAACCTTGGGTGCGGCGGTTGCGCCCCACTGAGTAAAGAGATGTGCAATCTCGAAGTACTTGATTCCAACACTGTCACACATATCAACCCATCTGTCAATAAGATCAAAGTTGAAGCTGTATTTGCCGTTTTCAACCTTGACGCCTACAAGCTGTGTGGTGAGTCTCTCACCGCCGACGGCGGTGTCGAGCGGAGGAGTAAACGTGGGGGTAAGGAGAAGATTAATTCCGTTCTTATGTGCGACACGTGCGAAGTTTTCGACGATTTTCCAGTGCTTTTCGCTCCACGCCTCTACGTCGTAGTAGTTTGCAAGACAGTCGCAGTGGAACCACTGTGTCAGGATGAGCTCCTGCTCGGGAATGACGGCATTGATTACGTCGATCTTTAAGGTATCCTTACTGCGTATTGCTCCGCTCGCGTCAACTAACTCGATTTTCAGCTCGCTCACTCCCGTAGCTTCTATATCAGTGGGGATAGTAACGTCTATCCATAATGAGGTGGGGAAAGCGGTTTTTACAATGGTTTTTCCGTTATAGTGCAGGGGAGTCAACACGTCGGGATAAAGTCCGGGTGTTGTGCGCTCGTAGTAGTCATCGCTGTCTCCAACGATTATGGGTAGCTCTACGCCTACGTTTTTAACCTCTCTTACGGTGAGATATTCGGCAAGAGGTCCGGTGAAACGGGGAGTCATAAGCTGTCTGTACATATATATGTCATCGCCCGGCTCCATTACGTATTGATGTATAAACTGGAAAGAAACTCTCTCACCCTTAAGAACCGAGAGCTTCTCAAGTCTTGTAAAATCGTCTGTGACGTTATCGGTGAATACTCTCGCGAGTGAAGAAATGATTTTTGTCTTTAACATTTTTTTAACACCTTTATTTATTATTCAAAATATTCAAAAGTCGTTTGAAATTATCCGGTAGCTCACACTCAAATGTCATACGCTCTTTCGTTTTCGGATGTGTAAGCGTGAGCTTCTTTGCATGGAGAACCTGCCCCGATATGAGAGGGGCGTGTTGCTTTTCAAAGGGTATTTTTGTGCTTCCGTACACTTCGTCTCCGATAAGTGCGTGACCGAGATGTGACATATGCACTCTTATTTGATGAGTTCTGCCCGTTTCAAGATGCAGTCTTAGATACGTTATCTGTCCGTAGCTTTCAATAACCTCATAATGAGTTACGGCGTGACGTGCTGACGGATCGTTTTTGAGCACTGCCATTTTCTTTCTGTCAACGGGGTGTCTGCCTATCGGCAAATCCACAGTGCCGCACCCGACCTTGAATCCGCCCTTTACAAGAGCGTGGTATTCTCTTTCTATGCCGTGATATGCCAGCTCATCGGAAAGAGCTCGGTGCGACGAATCATTTTTGGCAACGACGAGTAGTCCCGACGTGTCCTTGTCTATTCTATGCACGATTCCGGGGCGCATAATTCCGCCTATTCCGGAGAGAGAGTCCTTACAGTGATATAGGAGAGCATTAACAAGCGTGCCGGTATAATTTCCGGGAGCAGGATGCACGACCATACCCGTGGGCTTGTTTATTACTATGATGTCATCATCCTCATAGATTATATTGAGCGGAATGTTTTCGGCAACCGCCTCGTATTCCTCCGGCTCCGGCAACGTCACCGTTACGGTGTCGCCCTCTCTTAGTGCATACTTTTTCTGCTCACATCTGCCGCAAACCGTGACGTCTCCGCTCTCTATGAGCTTTGCCGCCGCACTCCGTGAGAGCTCTGTACTTTCGGCAACGTATGCATCAAGTCGCTTACCCACGTCACCCGACGTGACAACGTATGTCATTCTTGACCGTCCTCGTTATGCTCTTCGCTGTCAGCGGCCTTCGCCTTTGCCAGCTTGGCTTCCTTCAGCATCTCCTTGATGAGTGCGAGAACGAGAAGTCCTGCGCCTATGCATACGAAGGAGTCTGCACCGTTGAAAACAGCAAAGTTGATGAGTCTGAAATCTATAAAATCAACTACGTAATGAAGCACTACGCGGTCTATCATATTTCCGATACCGCCGGATATCAGCATAGAGAGCGCAATGCCCGAGAGCTTACTGTCGGTGTGTCCGAGATACAGGTAAGCAAGCATTACTATGATAGCTACGGTGGATATCGTGTTAAATACCCAAGGGGCGTCCTTTAACATTCCGAATGCCGCGCCTGTATTCTCCACGTATGTCAGATTAAGCACCTGCGTATCTCCAAATCGGATGAGAGGAACAGTGCCGACAGGCATGAGAAACCTTGTCGCAAGCCACTTTGTAATCTGATCGAGCAGGATACCTACTGCGATAACCGAAGAAAACATCACGTAGTCGGAAAAGCTTTTTTTCTTATACAATTTTTTGAAGTCCATATTATCCTTCCAAGGCCTTTATATCGCCGGTAAAATGAGTGTTATGACAGAAATGAAAATATAAGCTATCATAAACGGGGCATCTAACGGCGTGTTTTGTAATATATTAAATTTTGCCATGATTGCTCTAAACGGAATAACGAAAAATTCTGATACCGTTACGCAAAAAGCATATATCTTATTGCTGTTTACGTCAACGAAAAATTGAAGTATAACACGCAGAAACATACAGAACGATATCATTCCGAGAGCAAGCTGCACGGCTTTTGCAAAAATATATAAAACCGCTTCCAATTTTACAATCCTCTTAAAATGTATGGGCGTAAGCCCGCGTGGCGTGTGATATTATCCATCTATTGAAAGTTCCGTACCCTTGAGAAAAACAACTCGTCAGGCACGGAACCAAGATGATTACATATCTGAAATATCTACGTCGCTATGAGGCGTGATAATGAAGGTGCTGGGCGCAACTCTCTTTATCTCACCGTCTGTGCAGTATGTAACACCGTTGAGGAAATCAAGCATTCTGTAGATCGTGGAGCGATCAAGAACCTCAACGTTGAGAACTACTGTGCATCCGGAGAGGAGATTGTCGGCAACCGTGCTTACTTCACCAAAGCTTTCAGGACGGATAACCTTAAGTTCAACACCGTTTGAACGAGTTTCATTCTGAGCAGGTGTAACGCGAGCCTCTGTTACGGGATGTACAACGGGCTCAACCTTCTGTACCGCATCGAACTGCTTGAATTCAAGGTCATTCTTTTCCTCGTCGCGTCTGAGCTTTTCTCTCAACTGTTTAAACATTTTATCTATCTCCCTTCGTTTTATCAAACAATTTTCTTCCGACTCTTACCAGGGTAGAGCCTTCCTCGATTGCGACTCTGTAGCTATCGCTCATACCCATTGAGAGTATGCCGTCACCGTCAAAGCCGTATCTTGCTTTTATACTGTCAAAGATTTTCTTGGTCAGGCTGAAATACGGGCGCATATCCTCAGGGTTATCGAGGGCAGGTCCCATTGTCATAATGCCTGCAACGCGTATTCCGTCAAGCTCGCGTATTTCGAGAAACAGGCTCTCTGCATCCTCCGGCATCACGCCGTCCTTCATAGGCTCCTTGGCACTGTTGACCTCGATGAGCACGGGTATTGACAATCCGCGCGCGACGGCAAGCTTGCTTATCTGCTCTGCCAAGCGGAAATTATCTACCGAATGAATGAGGTCGACACTGTCAATTATCAGCTTGACCTTGTTTCTCTGAAGATTGCCGATTTCATGCAGTCTTGGAGTGAGGCCTCTCTCTTTCAGGAGGTCGCCTCTGCGCCTGAGCTCTTGCGGACGGTTTTCGCCTATACATTCTGCACCTGCCTCGGCAAGTGCAATAACCTCATCGTCACTACCGCTTTTTGTTACGGAAACGAGCGTTATTTTTCTTTCGTATCGGCTCTCATATTCTTTTATCTCGGAAATCAGCTCGAGAAAATTGCGCTTAACGTATCCATATTTATCCATTGTAATCTCACAATATACTTTGCTAACAAACATTATAGCAAAAAAATATGCACATTTCAAGTATTTTAGAAATTTATTTCATTAATTTTGTATGTTTTGCGTTTGCGATTGGGAAAATATTTTACCGAAACAACGGCTTGACAAACGCGCGTTAATAATTTATAATTAAATACAACAGTATTTTATAATGGGGGAGTATGACCTTTTGAACAAAAGGCGCTTTCCTGTAATTTGAGGATGTACAATGACAGAAACACGTAAGAAGATAATTCTTCTCGTAGCGTCCATTTTACTTTCTATCGGAATTCTGATTGGTGCGGTTGCCGTTTTTCAGGCGGTGCTTGACAAGAAGGGTATTTCCGATGAGAGCCGTGCAGAGTACGAGAGAGAGCTTGCTTCTCTTATATACGAGAAGCAGGAGCTTTTGAGAAAGATTAGCGAAATAGAAAACGGAATATTTGCAAAAATCGGTAGGGGCGCATATATGAGCTTTATGTTCTTCAACCTTGATGAGGAGCTGTATAACGACGTATATCCGATACTCGCCGAGGGGGAGCATCCCATCGTGGGTGTGCTTGCATTTTCCGGAGATGAGCTTCCCGGAATTTACGGCAAAATCAGCAAGAAGCAGTATGATGAGCTTATTCTTGCAGGCTGGGGCACGACTCTTTATTGGGACGGAGAGGGAGAGCTTGACGGCTTTATATTGGAAATGCGAGCGGCACTTGGGCAGCTTGACATTGCTTTTCCGACTTCGATAGCATTTGCCACCAACACGTATACCGATGAATACGCTTCCATACTTGCCGAGAACGGTATTGTAAATATAATTCACAACGGCGATCTGGATATGAAAATTCTCAACGAAGAGCTTCCGGGTGACCGGTGGTATCCGGGATATATAGGCTGGAATAACCGTAGTAAGTACGGCGGTTCGGTAAGACTTAAGGAGTCGACCGAAACAAGCGGAGGATATTCTTTGTTTGCGATAAAATTCCATCAGCACGAGGATGACGACCTGAAGAACACCGCATACTATCCGATCGGTGCTCAGGCATCGGAGTTCAAGGATGATGTCAATTCCTTTGCCAGAATGGTGGAGAAGTTCAAGATTTCCATGTCAATATCAAATATCAACGTAACAACCGTAGAGGCTGCACGTGAGGGAAGAACGGAATATTTTGAGCTGTACGATAAAATGGCAACCGAGGGCGCAAACCGTAAGGTAGAGCTTGAGGGTGAGGTGCGCGAGGTTGAAAAGAGAATGTCGGAGCTATACACGAAATATTTCGGAACGGGGGATAAGTGATGCACGATAGAATTATTGGCACGGATCTGCCCTCAACTCAGGCACTTGCATATCTTGGAGATGCCGCGTACTCACTGTACGTGCGCAGAATGCTTGTTGCAAAAGGACTCTCCAAGGCCAAGGATCTCAACAGAGAAACACTGAAGTACGTTACTGCCGAAGCGCAGGCGCAAATGTACAGAAAAATAGAGCATCTGCTCCTCGACGATGAGAGAGAGGTATTTCGCAGAGCTGCCAATTCCACGCATCTTAACAGGCCAAAGCATGCAAGCGTGACGGATTACAGATACGCCACCGGCTTTGAGGCGGTTGTCGGAATGTTGACGTGGATAGGTGATGAAGAAAGATTGAAGGCGTTGCTTGATGCGGCGCATATGGAGGAAAATAATGATACAGAAGATTAAAGGAACAATGGATATATTGCCCGATGAAACCCCTCTGTTCAGATACATAGAGGGAGTTATGAGGGAGGAGGCGGAAAAGTACGGCTATGGCGAGATACGTACTCCCACCTTTGAGAATACAGAGCTTTTTGTAAGAGGCGTCGGAGATACAACTGACGTAGTACAGAAGGAAATGTACACCTTCAGCGACAGAGATGAGAACAGATCAATATCTCTGCGTCCCGAGGGTACAGCGTCGGTAGTAAGAGCTATCATAGAAAACGGCAGATGCTCCGATCCCATGCCTCTCAAGTATTACTACATTATGTCATGCTTCCGTCACGAGAAGCCTCAGGCAGGACGCAGCCGCGAGTTCTATCAGTTTGGTACGGAGATGTTTGGCTCGGAGAGCCCTGCCGCAGATGCTACCGCGATAGCACTTGCCTCGTCCGTTCTTACAAGACTTGGACTTAATAATGTAACGCTTCACATAAACTCTATAGGCTGTAAGAATTGCAGACCTAACTACAGAAACGCGCTTATTGAACACTTTAGTTGTCAAAAAGACAAGCTTTGCGATACTTGTAAGTCAAGACTTGACAAGAATCCTCTCAGATTGCTTGACTGCAAGAACCCGGATTGTGCAGAGATCGCAAAGGATGCTCCGAGGACAGTGGATTATCTTTGCGATGAATGTGATTCCAAGTTCAAGACTCTCCTTCTCGCTCTTGACGAGATGAATATCAAGTACGTAGTAGACTCGAGAATAGTAAGAGGCCTTGACTATTATACAGGCGCGGTATTTGAGTTTATTGCCGATGGCATCGGTGCGCAGTCCACGGTGTGCGGCGGCGGAAGATACGACGGACTTGTAGAGTCGCTCGGAGGTCCTGCGCTTTCCGGCATAGGCTTTGGTATGGGACTTACAAGGCTTGTTCTCGCTATGCGTGCTTTAGGCACTGCCGACGTAGAGGTAAGAAAGCCTGATTTGTATATTGCTGCACTTGGAGAAAAGGCCACCGTCAAGGCACTCGCCATAACGGAGAGATTACGCCGCGAAGGAAAGTACGTTGAGTGCGATATAGTTGGAAGAAGTCTTAAGGCGCAGATGAAATACGCCAACAAGATAGGAGCCAAGTACACGCTGATTATGGGTGAATCCGAAATAGATGCAGGTAAGGCGCAGATAAGAAATATGTCCGACGGCACACAGACCGAGGTGGATATCAACTCCTTTACGCTTTGAATTGATCCCGAGGTCGATAATTTCGGCTTCGGGAATTTTTGCTTAGGAGTGTCCTACTTAAACTCTCGAAAGGTGATAAATATGTTAGATAGGAAGGCCTTTCTCCCGGTCAATATGGGAGATGTTAAGGACAGAAACTGGTCGGAGATAGATTTTGTATACGTTACGGGTGATGCTTACGTTGATCATCCGTCATTTGGCGTGTCAATTATATCAAGAGTGCTCGAGGCGGCCGGCTTCCGCGTTGCGATACTTTCACAACCGGATTATAAGTCGTGCGAGGACTTCCGCAGATTTGGCAGACCGCGGCTCGGATTCCTGGTAACGAGCGGTAATATAGATTCCATGGTGGCTCACTACACCGTGTCAAAAAAGAAAAGGTCGTACGATTATTACAGCCCCGGCGGCGAGGCAGGCAAACGTCCCGACAGAGCCGTCATAGTTTATTGCAACAGAATAAGAGAGGCTTATGGCGACGTGCCTATCATAATAGGCGGACTTGAGGCGTCACTCCGCAGATTTGCGCACTATGACTACTGGGATGACAAGGTGAGGCGCAGTATTCTTATAGATTCGAGAGCCGATCTGCTTGCTTACGGTATGGGTGAGAACATACTGCTTAAAATAGCAAGGCTCCTTGATAAAGGCGTACCCGTGAAGAAAATACGCGATGTAAGAGGTACGGTTTTTGTAGGTAAAAGCGGAGATGCCGTACATTATGACAGCATTGAGATAGGTGATTACGATACGCTCAAGGAGGACAAGAGAGCATATGCCAAGGCGTTTGCGACACAGTATAAGAATACTGATTCCGTACACGGTAAGGCTATAATAGAGTATTATGGCGACAAGATGCTTGTCCAGAATCCACCGATGCCTCCGCTTGAGAGGGAGGAGCTTGATAGAGTATACTCTTTGCCGTATGCCCGTGATTTTCATCCCGACTATCTGGCACTCGGAGGAGTTCCTGCCATAACAGAGGTAAAGTTTTCAATTACACATAACAGAGGCTGCTTTGGTGCTTGTAACTTCTGCGCCATAGCATTCCACCAGGGCAGAGAGGTCCGTTCAAGGAGTGAAGAAAGCGTTGTAAAAGAGGCAAAGCTGATAGCTTCAATGCCTGACTTCAAGGGATACATAAACGACATCGGAGGCCCTACTGCAAACTTCCGCTACCCATCCTGTGACAGACAGGCTGAGTTTGGTGTATGTCCGTCAAAGAAGTGCCTTGCACCCACACCGTGTAAGCATCTTAAGGTAGATCACACAGAATATGCACATATGCTGAGAGAAATAGAAGCGATAGACGGTGTGAAAAAGGTATTCGTGAGATCGGGAATAAGATTTGATTACTTAATTCTTGATGAGAATGATGAGTTTTTCAGACAACTTGTATCCCGTCACACGTCGGGACAGCTGAAGGTAGCTCCCGAGCATTGCGCGCTTAATGCCTTGACTATGATGGGCAAGCCGCCCGTAGACGTTTTTGAAAAATTCAAGAAGAAATTCTTCAAGCTCTCCTCGGAGGCAGGGCTTGAGCAGTATCTTGTACCTTACCTTATGTCCAGCCATCCCGGATCGACGATGAATGATGCCGTTGACATGGCTATATGGCTTAAAAAATGGGGATATTCTCCCGAGCAGGTGCAGGATTTCTACCCGACTCCCGGTACAATATCCACGGTTATGTATTACACGGGTATACACCCCATGACAGGTAAAGAGGTGTACGTGACAACGGATTACCGTGAAAAGCAGCTTCAGAGGGCGCTATTACAGTATTCACGTCCGGAGAATGCAAATCTTGTGCGTGAGGCGCTGAAGATGGCAGGACGCGAGGACCTTATAGGCAACGGACCCGAGTGCTTGATAAGACAGGCGTTTGCAAATGATGGCAAAAACCATTACGTGCAGCCTAAAAAGACGGGAGCAAAAAAGAACGGCGGCAAGAAGCCGTCGCAGTCAGCTCGCAAGAGCCGCACCTCAGACGTCGGCACGCGTGTTAAATATTATCAGCCTGTGCTCGATGCAAAAAAGCCTAAAAAGAGTAAGCTTGAGAGAATTTTCGGCGATGATGCTACGAGAATAATGATGGAATCTGCACGTATTAGCGGAAAGAATACATCCAAGTCATCCCATAAGGGACAGACACCGCCCTCACGTAAGGGGTACGGAAAAAAGTCTGTCGCAACAGTAAAGCCGAAAGGCAAGGGATAACTGAAAAGATTTATGAGCATTAGAGAAGTTGGATTTCTCTAAAAAACGAAAAAAGTGACTATTATTCGTAAAATGTGCGAATAACGTAAAAGGCAAAAAACAGAGCAGAGCATAATTTTGTGCAAAACCGCGCGTTTTATGAAAAAAACGGTAAAAAAAGGTAAAAAGCGGAAAAGTAGAGAATTGAGGCGGGGGTGTAGTTTTCCACATTATCAACACGGCAAATGTTGAAAACTTGTGGAATAAATTGAGCAGCAAAGAAAAATCCTTGATATTTCGTGATTTTTCGACATTGTTTTTTCCACACTGTCAACATTTGAAAATGTGGAAAAGTGTTCGTATTTCTGCCTTTTCACAACTCTCCCAGATGGGAATTTGAAAGAAAACAGGCTCTGAAAGCCGATATTTTGTCTTTTTTACAAATGATTTTTTTGTGATTTTGGTTTTGCGGATTGAGTATTTTTTACGAATGTTCTGCAACATGGCAAAAATATACGGAAAATATGCCCGAAAATGTAAGTTTTAGAGTACAATTGCTTACGTTTTATGTATAGAGGAATAGAATGAAAAATAATAGCTTAAGAGATAGGTTTGTGTCTGCGAAGCGCAGACTTTTCGACAAGGTATACGGGGAATTTCTTAATCCCGAGCAGTGCCGTGCTGTATTTTGCGCAAACGGGCCATTGCTTGTCCTTGCAGGCGCAGGTAGCGGAAAGACTACTGTTTTGGTAAACAGAGTCGCCTATCTTATAAAATACGGAAATGCATATTACTCCGAGGTCTTGCCCGACGGAGTGGATGATGATACGGTGGATGCACTTGAATCCGCGCTCACTATGAGCAGTGAGGATATATCCGAAATATTGCCACAGTTTATATCGGAGCCGTGTCCTCCGTGGTCGGTTCTGGCAATAACCTTCACAAACAAGGCGGCAGGTGAAATCAAAGAAAGACTTGCAAGAACCTTTGATGACGAGGAGGTTGCGCGCAGTGTATGGGCAGGAACCTTCCACTCGATTTGCCTTAGAATAATGCGCAAGTATTATGACAGGCTCGGACTGCGAGAAGGCTTCTCAATATACGATACAGACGATAAGAAGCGTATGATAGCGCACTGTATGAAAGAGCTGGATATAGATGAGAAACGCCTGTCGGCAAAGGTAATAGCGTCGTCTATAAGTATTGCCAAGGATAAGCTTCAATATCCGGATGACGTAGAAATATCTCGCGATCCAAGATCGAGAGATATAGTCGAGGTTTATAAATTATATAGAAAGAAAATGTTCGAGAACAATGCCGTAGACTTTGATGATATAATCATGCTCACGGTACAGCTCCTGCAAGAAAACGACGACGTTCTTGAATATTATCAGCATAAGTTCAGATACGTTCTTGTAGATGAGTATCAAGACACCAATTATGCGCAGTTTGTACTTACAAAGATGCTTGCTGACGGAAGAAGAAATATTATGGTTGTCGGAGATGATGATCAGAGTATATACAGATTCCGCGGTGCAACTATAGAGAATATACTTAATTTTGATCGTACATATCCCGATGCTACCGTGATAAAGCTTGAGCAAAACTATCGCTCAACCGCCAATATTCTCGCGGCGGCAAACGCTATTATATCCAATAATACCGAAAGGCATGATAAAAAACTGTGGTGTGCCGCAGGCGACGGTGAGAAGATCGTTGTAAAGGAAGCGTACGATCAAAATGATGAGGGCAGATACATAGTAGATAAGATAATTAAGGGAATACGCACAGATGGGCGGCACTATTCGGATTACGCTGTGCTTTATCGTGTGAACGCCCTTGGACGTGCATTACAGACCGCATTTACAAAGAGCGGTGTGCCCTACAGAGTAATAGGCGACCTCGGCTTCTATGACCGCAAGGAAGTAAAGGATATGATAGCATATCTTGCGATAATGTCATATTCGGGCGATAATTTAAGACTAAAGAGAATAATAAACGAGCCTAAGCGTAAAATAGGCGCATCAACCGTTGATGCGATAGAGGCTATTGCATCCGCTGAGAATATGTCTATGTATGACGTTATATCAAGAGTGGATGAATATCCTGTATTAGCCAAGAGCCGTGATAAGTTATATTCCTTCTATAATATGATAGAAGAAATTAAGACTACCGCGGAGCTTCCCTCCGATATGATCACGAAGGTCTTTGAGAGGTCGGGATACCGAGCAATGCTTGTGCAAGAGGGCTTTGAGGGAGAGGGAAAGATAGAGAACGTTAATGAATTTATCACAGCCGCGCTCGAATACGAGAAGAGAATGGCTGATAACGGAGAGCTTCCCACCCTTATCGGATTTCTTGAAGAGGTATTCCTCATCAGCGACGTTGATAAATACGACGAGGATGCCGATGCCGTTGTCCTTATGACTGTACACGCAGCGAAGGGACTTGAATTCCCGATAGTATTCCTTGCCGGAATGGAGGACGGTATTTTCCCGTCGGCACAGGACAGAGATAACGAGAGCGATATGAGTGAGGAGCGACGACTCGCATACGTTGCTATAACGAGAGCGAAGGAGATGCTCTATATCACTTATGCCAAGAGCAGAATGATGTACGGCAGGACGCTATACGGAATGCTTTCCTGCTTTATAAGAGAGGAGCTGCCGGTCGAGCTTACTGTGAGAGATGTACCAAGGCGTGAGCCGCCTCGACAGAGCGCGTATTATAAACCTTATCAAAGACCCGGAGGAGAGGATGCCTCTCGCGGTACGTTCTCTGCGGAGCTTAACAGAAAGCCTGAAATCGGAGCCTCACAGGAGCGGAGCAAGCGCGGAGCTGAAAAATTTGGTATTGAACGTTTTCAGAACGGGGAGAGAGTTAACCACGCTATCTTTGGCGATGGTACGATAGTTTCCTCGCGCGATATGGGCGGTGACGTCTTGTACGAGGTAAGATTTGATAACGGTCAGACAAAAAAGCTGATGGCTACGTTTGCCAAGCTTAAAAGGCTCTGATGCCGAATGGTAAAAAACAAAGATTATTGATTGCAAAAATATTGTAAAATATAATTTTTTTGCACATGGAGATGGAAAATTTGATAAAATATTGTATATTTGATCTTGACGGAACGCTTCTTGATACGCTCGGTGGAATTATGTATCATCTTAATTCTACTCTCACCGCCGAGGGACTCTTATCTATAAATAAGGATGAGTGTCGCAGGTTCATAGGAAACGGTGCTCGCCTGCTTGTCAGCCGCGCGACTAACAAGAGCGGAGGATGCGGTGATGAGCAGCTGGAGAGAATTCTTCAAACGTATAATGCTGCGTATAATTCACTTCCACTGTACTATACAGAGCCGTATCAAGGTATTACGGAGCTCATATCCGAGCTACACAACAGGGAATTTCACCTTTCTGTAGTGACAAACAAGCCGCAAAATACCGCAGAGCAGCTTATAAAGCACTTTTTTGCCGATAAATTTGATTATATAATGGGTGGTCGCGAGGGCGCAAGGCTGAAGCCCGATCCGAAGGATTCTCTCGACGTGCTTGCTAAAATGGGCGGCACTCTCGGAGAATGTGCGTTTATCGGTGATACCTCGGTTGATATAGACACTGCAAAGCGTATGGGTGCCGCATTAGCCGTCGGTGTTACGTGGGGCTTCAGAGATGAGTCGGAGCTCATAGATGCCGGCGCGGACGCGGTGGTTCACAATGCGTCGGAGCTTCGCGAGGTGTTGATGAAGCTATGATAAAAACAAAATTTCTCCCGATACTCATTATCCTTGCAGTTATGTTTACCTTATTCTCTTGCAATAGGGAGAAGAATGTTGAGTACGGAGAGCTTGGAATAGTGCTTGATAAGAGCTTTGAGCCGTATGATTCCGACGGTGCCTTTAATGCTGCTTATTCAGACGGTACGGTGATTGTCGGATTCACACGTTTTTCATTCGTCGACTGCATAGAGTCCGGTATGCTTACAACGTGGACCCCGATGAAGTTTGCCGAGATATACCTTGAAAATATGAATATCACCGTTGAAGAAAAGGTGAGGATGCACGGGGACGTGCCGTATTTCACGTATACGCTCTTTGACGATGACGGCAACGCATACTATTATATGCCTACCTTTTACAGAACCCAGTATGCATATTTTGTTATAACATTTATTACTCCCGCTTCTAAGAAAGAGGAGGGACGTGCTAAGTTTTTTGAATATATGAGTACCGCATATATCAAAGAGGAAGATTTACAATAAAGCACAAAAAACTACACTTAACTTATATATTGTCAACTAATATTTACAAATATAGGGCAAAACAGTGAGGAGGTAATATGAAATGAAAATTAAACACTTTGCAATACTTCTGTTGGTCTTTACTGCCGCTATGCTTGTTCTTACAGGATGCGGAGGCGGCAAGACCGAGGAATATAAGGTGGCGGTCTCATATCCCGAGGGGGTTGTGCTCACGGGAGAAAACCCTGTGACTGTTAAGCATGGTGGCTCTGCAAGCTGGAGCGTAAGGATACCGGATGGATATGTTTTCAAGTCCTGTGACGGAGCTACCTACAATCAGGAAACGGGTGAATTGAAGGTAGAAAACGTTACGTCAAAGCTATACCTTGAATTTCTTATTGAAAAGTATGAATATGATACGAATGAGACGTTTGTTTACTTGTTCTGTGCAGACGGAGAATTTGATACCACTGACGTTCTGCCGGGCAGTAAAATCAAGTCCGGAACTCTTATCACTGTTAATGCTGCGGATACTTCCAGAGCATTTATCGGATGGTCTGTCGGTAAGGCGTATCTCGACGGCGGAGAGATAGTTTCCACAAATCGTCAGTTCTCAATCCGCATTACTCCGGATACTGTTATTGACGGAGTCCTCGCTCTCTACCCCAACTACGTTGTTGCGGACACGTTGACGTATAACCTCAACGGTGGAAGTATAAACACTTCAAGTGTGAATTATACAAATACAAGGCATTATAATGTCGCAAACCGTGACGGTAATCTCACGGTTAAATATTCCGCTACTTATCTTGATTATATGGAATGTGCATCAACATTCTATGATGATGGCACGTTTGTACGCGACGGATACGTGCTTTTAGAGTATAACACCAAGCCCGACGGAAGCGGTGAAGGCTACAGCCTTGGCTCAAAGGTGCCTATGCTTACGGATCTTGAGCCTACTACTTTATACTGTATATGGGCAAAGGACAGTACTCACGGTGATTTTACATATACCGACGTAACCATTGAATACCCATTCGCCAAGGCAGAGACTGCGCCGCATTGGGTAGAAAACGGAATAGTTATAACCGGATATACCGGAAACGATGAGCGTATAGTAATTCCCGAAAAGATAAACGGTAAATACGTTACCGCGATTGCAAGCGGTGCGATAAACGGTAAGGACGCAAAAGAAATTGTCCTCAGCCGCAGATTGATACGGGTAGAGGACGGTGCAATTACGAATTGTGATGCCCTTGAGACGATTTATTTCTCCGATGGAATATACGATATGGGCAACAATGCCCTTGATGCCGTATCCTACTCGGGTCTTCTGCATCTGTACGTAAACGCGACTCTTGCCCCGAGATTTGTGGGTGCAGATACAGGAGCTCTTTCCGTAAAGCTTTCGCGTCTGCTTGCCTCGGAGAATGAGGACAGAATTATTCTTATATCCGGCTCATCTTCATATCAGGGCTTTGGTACTGAATATATGGAAAAACTGCTGTCGGGTGAGTACCGTGTAGTGAATTTAGGCACAACAAGGACTACTAACGGCATAATGTACCTCGAAGCTATGAGTGCTCTTGCACACGAGGGAGATATTATAATATACGCTCCTGAGAACAGCACGTATATGTTTGGTGAAACAGAGCTATATTGGAAAACACTGCGTGATCTTGAGAGTATGAACAATATTTACAGATATGTTGACATCTCAAATTATTCAAACGTATTCGGAGCATTCAGAGATTTTAACCAGTCATACAGATACGCGGAGAATCAGACCTCTCCAAGACGCTATGAGGATATATCTGTACACGGGTCACTGTTAGATGATTCGGGCGAGTATAAGAATCCTACAACAAACAAATACGGTGATTACCTCTATTATAAGAGAAGCGGAGTAAGTGCAACGTACGTAGACACATACTTCATCACTATGAATGAGAGAATTAAGTCCAAGAATGAGGGATGGTGGAATGATAAGGAAAATCAGAATGCCAATAAGGACTACACCGATCCCAACAATATAACGTGGGCATCATTTACCGATCCGTATTATAAGGATCAGATGAATAGGGCGATAGCATCTGCAAAGACGAGCGGAGCTCTGGTGTACTTCGGCTTCTGTCCCGTTGACTCTTCTGCGTTTGTCGACGGAGCGAGTGAGATTGAGCACCTGCTTTCTTATGATGCTCTTATAAGAGAGTCGTATGATTTCGACGGTCTGCTCGGCTCTTGTGTGGACTATATCTACAATCACAAGTATTTCTATGACTGCGCATTCCATCTCAATGATACGGGAAGGACCTATCGCACGTATCAGATGTACCTTGATCTTTGCGTGATTATAGGAAATGATAATCCGAGAGGATTCTTGGCAGCTGGAGATGATTTTGACGGCTGTACGTTTGAGCAGAATTCTGTCGGAGCGCCCTTAACCCCATGGGCGTGATGAATTTCAGAGGTATATATGGATTTTAGGTTTAATAACGTACCATTAGTCATTGCAATGGCGGTGGCGGTGCTTGTATTATGCATGCACGTGCTTTCCGGTCTTCTCTCGGGCAAGCTCGCCGTCGCGATTAATATCTTCAATATTTTTCTCCACGTCGTCTATGCTGTTCTTATGTTCTTTGCAGGAGCGGAGCTCGATATTATCGCGCTTTCCATGATGGCAAGTGTGCTCGTTTATTCGTTGGTGTCGTATATAGCATATACCGTGGCGGAAAAACGTAAGGGAGGCAGTGCGGATGACATTTAATTCCTGGGAATTTCTGATATTTTATCCTATAGTGGCACTGCTTTACTTCCTGCTTCCTAAGAAGCTGAAGTGGCCGATGCTCCTTGTTGCGAGCTATTACTTCTATGCGTTTTATCAGGCGTCGCTCATTCTGTTGATAGTGCTCACAACGGTGGTATCATTCTTTATGTCGTGCCTTATAGAAAAGACGGAGAAAAAATCAAGGCGAAAGCTGTATCTTGCAATTACCTTGATTGTATGCTTCGGTGTTCTTTTCTTCTTTAAGTATTTCAATTTTCTGTCCGGAAGTGTATTCGGACTCATAAATCTTTTCGGCGGTGAGGCATCACCGATCGTGCTGAATTTAATACTTCCCGTAGGTATTTCATTTTACACGTTCCAGACCTTATCGTACGTTATTGACGTATATCGCGGTGATGTAAAGAGCGAGAAGAACTTCTTCTTTTACGCCTTGTACGTTTCTTTCTTCCCACAGCTTGTTGCAGGACCTATCGAGCGTCCCGGAAACCTTATTCCTCAGCTCAGGGAACCACATTCCTTCAATATTGAGAATTTCAAAAAGGGAGCAAAGCATATGCTCGTCGGATTCTTCAAGAAGATATGTGTTGCCGATGTAATATCCGTATACGTTAATTCTGTTTATAACAATCCCGATGAGGCAACCTCGCTCGGAGTAATTATAGCTACGGTACTCTTTGCTGTGCAGATATACTGTGACTTCTCGGGATACACAGATATTGCTATTGGCTGCGCCCGTGTTATGGGAATCAAGCTCATGAAAAACTTTGATCATCCATACAGTGCAACCTCGGTAAAGGAATTTTGGTCGAGATGGCACATCTCCCTTTCCGGCTGGTTTAAGGACTATCTCTACATACCGCTTGGAGGAAACCGTACGTCAAGGGTGAGAAGAGCTCTCAACGTGCTTGTGGTATTTCTTGTGTCGGGACTCTGGCACGGTGCAAATTGGACCTTTGTGATTTGGGGCGCGCTTCACGGCCTGTTCCAGATAATAGGCACACTTACGATAAAAGCGCGAAACCGCGTTATAGAAAAGGTGGGCCTTTCGCCTGATGGCAAGGCGGTTATATGGATAAGGCGTATTGTGACGTTTGTCCTCGTTTCGTTTGCTTGGATATTCTTCAGAGCCAACAGTATATCTGATGCTATCACTCTTATAAAGGCTATGTTCTCGAGCTTCGGTGGCGGAGTTCTTCACACGCTATCCCTTATGCAGCTCGATACCGTGTCGATTCTTTTGGTAATATTCTCGATTATATCACTTGTATTAATAGACAGGATGCTGACGTGGGATGATTCTCCCGATGGCTCGGATATGCTCATAAAGGGCGGCTCATACCTTTATTTTGTATGGGTTATCGCGGTGGCGTGGCTGATGCTTCTCTCGCGAGGTCAGGATAGCACCTTTATTTATTTCCAATTTTGAGGAGGGGGTTATGAATATACTTAAAAAAATAATTATCGTAATTCTTTCCGTACTTATTTCCGTATCTCCGTTGGCGTTTGCCACAGTGGTTGCTCTGGCGACTCCGCCACAGTATTCCGAGAGCTTTTTCGGTGCGCTCAATGAGAAGTATGACAGACTTAACTCTGTCGAGGAGGAAAAAATAGTTGTCATCGGAGGCTCATCCGTTGCCTTTGGTCTTGACAGTAAGCGTCTTGAGGAATACACGGGTATGCCCGTGGTAAATTTCGGACTGTATGCTAACCTCGGAACAAAGATGATGCTCGACCTATCACTGTCCGGAATAGAACGGGGTGATGTAGTCGTGCTTGCTCCGGAACTTGATCCGGAAACTCTTTCTCTGTACTTCAATAACGAGTCGGCACTTATGGCACTTGACGATGATTTTTCAATGATGCTCAGACTCAAGCCGGATGATTTTTTGTCCTGCGTTGGCGGAATGTGGAATTTTGCCTCGGATAAATGGTCAAGATACGTTGGTGATAACGACTATCAGACGGACGGTATATATCGCTCTGAGCATTTTAACTCTTACGGTGACTTTGCTCTTGTGCGTGAGGAAAATATTATGCCGTTTTATTACGATACAAATAACACGGTGCGCCTCAATTCCGACATTCTCGGTGATGATTTCTACGATTTTTGCGACTATCTGAACAAGTATATAAAGAAGTGTGAGCGCCGCGGTGCAACGGTGTATTTCTCCTACTGCCCGATAAACGAGCTGGCGCTTGATGACGGATCCGACAAAGCAAGCAGGGAGGAGTTCTGTGACTTGCTTGAGGAGAATATTGACTGTGAATTTATAAGCTACATAGATGATTACATCCTTGATGCCGGATATTTCTTTGACACCAACTTCCATCTTAATGATTCCGGAGTTATGCTGAGAACTATCAGACTTGCAAAGGATATACGACTCTCACACGGAATAGTGCAGGGAATAATTAAGGATGAGGAGCCCGAGGCACCTGCCTTGCCGTTCTTTGACGTCATCATTGACACAGAGGATGAAAATGCACGCTACTTTACCTTCAGCCTGCTCGAAAACGGTGCATACGGAATAAGCGGCTTAAGTGAGATTGGCAAGAAAGAGACCAGACTCGTTATACCGGTTGGATATGACGGAAGAAAGGTTGTGGCAATTCTTGAAGGAGCATTAAACGGTTCGGCGGTAAGCGAGCTCGTTATCACAGAGAATTCAAATATCGCGAGAATTGATAACGGGGCATTTGTCGGTGCTTCTAATCTGAAAGACCTTTACATATATAAGGTGTCGGAGGATGATATCAGTCCGCCTGCCGATTTCTACGGAGTAAACCCCGACTTTAAGCTACACGTACCGATAGGCTCAAACTATTCGACCGGATACAAATGGACAAACAAGGGCATTAATATCGTATTTGATATCGTGATGTCCTGAATAAAAAAATGCACGGAGTGCCTCTCATCCGAGAAGCAGCTTCGTGCATTTTTATTATACGTAAATTAACACCTTGGTGTTGAGCTTGCCCTTTCGCGACAGGCCGTCACATCCTATATATATAAATCTTCCACAGCCGCGCACACTGATTTTATCATTTTCACGCGGAGAAAAAGATGTGCTCTCGCACAGCTTACCGTTGACATACACAAGGTGCTTTTTGAACAATGACTGCGCATCATCTCTTGAAAGAGAATAAACCTTTGCGATAACGGCATCCAACCTTTCTCCCGTCAACTGTATCCTCTTTTCTTCCGTGCGATACAATTCGCCACTCGGTGCTTCGTCTATAACGGAAGCGATGACGTCCGTTCTTTTTATGCGTGACAGCTCACCCGCGATGAAATCCGCAATATCCTCCTTGGCAAAGAGATAGCCTACGTTATCACGTATTACAATATCTCCGAGAGTGCTTCTTTCTATCCCGAGATTTATGAGTGCGCCGAGAAAATCTCTGTGTGTCAGCTTGTCCGCAAATTTTGGGGCAATAGGCTCGATTTTTATACACGCTATGGGGAAATCAGCATTATAGCCTATTTCATCCGGATCTCCGAAGCGTATCATCACACGCTCCGCTCCATCTGCTCCGCCCCACCTTGTGTAGGCGTAACCGCGTAAGCTGTTTGAAATTTCGGCAAATGCCGATTGCTCCATAAGACCGAGAAAATCGGTGAACGTAAAATAGCAGCCGTTATACGATTTTTCCGCTAATTCTTTGAAGCGCTTTTTCAGAAGGTCGTAATCCTCGTTCATCCTACGATATCCACAGGATAGAGTATTTTGAGCTGATTGATTTTCTTTTCGTATGCCTCACGACGCTTTTCACCAAGGAGCATCTCCTTGAGCTGAACTGCGATTTGCTCATAGGGCATAACACTTGCCTCGCTCTTTGAATTAAGGCGTATTAGATGATAACCAAACTGTGTCGCAACGGGTGCGGAGGTGATTTCTCCTACTTCAAGAGAGAATACGGCACTGTCAAACTCGGGTACCATCTGTCCGTGTGTGAAATCACCGAGATTTCCGCCTCTTTCACCGGAGGAGCAGGAGGAATATTGCTTTGCCGCATCGGAGAATGAGATTTTTCCGGAATTTATTTCGGCAAGAATTTCAAGTGCCTTTTCCTCGCTATCTACGAGAATGTGATCTGCATTTACTGTTTCTCCCTGACGGAACCTTTCACTGTTTTCGTCATAGTACTTCTTGACCTCGTCATCGCTTATCTTTACCGCGGATATAACCTTGTTGCCTGCATAGTTGATGAGCAGATTCTCACGCAGCTTTGCCAGCTGGGACTTAAATTCAGCCTCTGTCTCAAGTAGATTATGTCTTGCATCAAGTAGCAGAAGCTTGGAGCTTATTATTTGCTCAAGTATTGCCTTGCGGCCATCGGGAGTTGCATATCCCTGACCTCTCGGACCAAGCTCCTCGATGAATTCATCTATTTCCTTTTCCGTTACGGTGAGAGCCCCCACCTTTGCTAAAATCTTATCCATTTTTTATCTCCTTTATCTTGTTCTTAATCCTTTTGGGTAATGATTTTTAATTTTGCCGTCTGATGCCTTTCCTCCGCCGAGAGGAATACCCTCGTATGTGATACAGCACCATCCTCGTAAATCGTGTCCTGCATCAATTTCCTCACCTGCAAGATATTTTGCAACCCTTGTATCGCTCTCTGTAAGATTAACCTTGTTAATGAATAAATCTCCGTAGCATGAGAAAAATTGGTGAGAGGGTATAAACGTTGTTCCCCTAATCTCTCCGAGAAGAACTCCTGACATAAAGACGGAGCGGTTGGGTATCGGGCAATTGTGTGATATTATAACTATGTTATCTCTGTGCTTGGCTATACGTCCGATAGGCTGTGAGGACAGTGAAGCTTTGAAAAAGCTATTAACTGCCGCCATCTCCTGCTTTGATAGTTGAGTTGTACTGTCTTTGTAAAGTATAATTGACTTATTTTGTGTTTTTTCGCTTCTTTTCATCAGAGCGACAAACTGTCCTTCTCCACGAGTTACGTGAGGATAGAACCGCCTTGTAAGGCTTAAGGTGTCATTATCCGACACTATTCCCGGCCTTGTTGCCGCTTCAACCTCAGGATTCAGGGTGACCAGTGAATAGTCCTCATGGCTTGACAAGAATGTCGTTACAATCCCCTCGTTTTCCTCGGGAGAATAGGTGCAAGTCGAATACAGGAGATATCCTCCGGGCTTTACCATTCCGGCGGCGTTATTTATAATCTCTGTCTGCCTTATTGCACAGGCATTAACGTTTTCCTCCGACCAATCGAGTATGGCGTCCTCGCTTTTGCGGAACATTCCCTCACCAGAGCACGGAGCATCTGCTATCACCAAGTCGAACACCGATGAATACATATCAGCAAGCTCCTTTGTATCAAGAGAGGTTACAATGGCGTTTTTGACACCGAGCCTTTCAAAATTGCTTACTATTATTTTCGCTCGCCGAGGCACGTATTCGTTAGAAAGAAGAAAGCCGTCCTCTCCAAGCCTCTCCGCCACCTGCGACGATTTTCCTCCGGGTGCTGCGCATAGGTCTGCCACCCACCAGTCAGGCTCCACGTCAATTGATGCGACGGTTGCCATTGCCCCCGGGTCCTGCATATATACCGCTCCGGCATGATGATATGCCGATGGGCCCATAGGGACATCTTCGTTAAGTATAAACCCGTTGTCGACGTAAGGTATGGGAGTAAGATTGAACGGTGCCTTTGATAAGAAGTCACGTGTGCACGTTTTGATAAGATTTACTCTCAGACCCCTGACCGCCGTACCGTTTTCTATGGCGTCAATAAACTTCGGGTATTCGTCACCGAGCAGATTTTTCATTTTTTCCTTAAACTTTTCGGGAATCATATAATACCCACCTTTCCACCCATATATTATATATTATCAAGCGTGGATTGTCAACGCTGTGGTTCGACTCGATTTTGTCCCAAAGGCAAAGATTTTCGTTTTGCATCCGTTTTATTTACAAATGCGAAACAATTTTGGCATTTTGTGCCGTTATTTTTATTGATTTTTTAAGGAAATAATGGTAATATTTAAGTATAACGGCCGTTTTGGCAACTAAATCAAGGAAGGAATGAGCGTTTTGGCATTTAAGAACAGAAAGAAAAATTATCCTCTGTACGAGACTACCGTATTCAGTGATTTAAGAATAATGGTTGAAAACGTGGCGGATAGATATCCTGACAAATATGCAATTAGTTATAAGAGGGTTCCTACCTCTAAGGAAATACTTCACTATACTTATTCACAGGGAAGAGAGTACATCCGTGAGATAGCTACGGAATTTATCGCAATGGGTATGAGGGACAAAACCGTTGCAATTATCGGTGAGGCATCACCGGAGTGGGTATTCTCATACTTTGCGCTTATGTCCATAGGTGCGGTTACCGTTCCTATCGACAAGGAGCTTCCCGTAGTGGATATGGCATCCATTCTCAACACGGCAGAATGTCCGTTTGTTGTTTACTCATCTTCAATAACCGAGAAGATAAAGGAGATCAAGGGGCTCGTTCCCTCGCTCCACACGTTTGTTGAAATGGGCAAGCAGGTCTCGGATTTTGCCGATAATATCGAGGACGTAAGAGCGCGCGGTAAGGAAAGATACGATGGCGGAGATAACTCGTATTACGACTATGATATCGACGTTGACCGTCTGGCATCTATAGTATTTACGTCCGGCACTACCGGAAAAGGTAAGGGCGTAATGCTGAGCGTAAAGAATATATGCTCGGATATGCAGCAGGGAATGTACAATTTCAATATAACGGAAAGAACGATGTGTGTTCTTCCTCCTCACCATACCTTTGGCTCTACGGTAAACTTTGTAGGTCACTATGCGCAGGGATGTGAGATATACATTTCTTCCGGCTTGCGCTATATAATGAACGAGCTCAAGGAATACAAGCCGACTCACCTTGTGCTTGTGCCGCTGTTTGTTGAAACATTCTATAAGAGAATAATGGCAACCGCGGAGAAGACAGGAAAGCTTGAAAAGCTCAAGAAGGGAATTAAGCTCTCCAATGCGCTTCGCAAGGTCGGCATTGATATGCGTAAGAAGCTCTTCGGAGAGAGTGTGCTCTCTAATTTCGGCGGCGAGCTTGAGATGATAATCTGCGGCGGTGCGGCACTTAATCAGGATATTATAGATTTCTTTGAATCCATCGGTGTTACCATTCTTAACGGATACGGTATTACAGAGTGTGCTCCTCTTATTTCGTGTAACAGAAACGAATACCGCAAGGTGGGCTCCGTAGGACTTCCTATCGTAGGCGGTCACGTTAAGATTCTCGATCCCGATTCCAACGGAGAGGGAGAGATTTGCTACAAGGGTCCCAACGTAATGATGGGATATTATAATGATGAAGCGGCTACCCGTGCGGTGTTTACCGAGGACGGATACTTCAGGACCGGTGATTACGGCAAGGTAATAATGGAGGGGGATGACCAGTGGATATATATCACGGGCAGACTTAAGAACCTCATTATTTTCTCAAACGGCAAGAACGTATATCCCGAGGAGATAGAAACGGATATTCAGGGAGTTTACGGCGTTAACGAGGTAGTAGTATACGCAGGAGAGAGTAAATCCGATCCTAAAAAAGAGGTTATAGTTGCGGAGATATATCCTGATTTTGATTCACTTGAGCTCCATGGTATTTCTGATGCACAGAAGTACTTTGAGGATGCGGTGGAAAAGATAAATCAGAAGAACGTGTCTTATAAGAAGGTAGGTAAGGTCAAGATAAGACACGAGGAATTCCCGAAGAATACCTCGAAGAAAATAACGCGCTTTAAGATTGACAAGAGCATAGACTAAAATAATTCGACCGCGTGGGAATAAATCCTGCGCGGTCGTATTTTTAGCATATTACTATTGCTTTATTTTATTACGTGTGTTAAAATTAAGTATGCTAAAATTAAAACAGAAAGGGCGGTGCTGAATTTGGAGAATAAAATACTGGCTGAGAACGGGATTTCCGTTTACAGTCTTACAAACAGCAATAGTCATAGCTTTTATATTTCCATGTTTCTGAAGAGCGGAGTTCTTTATGAGCGCGCGGATGAAAATGGCATCACACACTTTCTTGAGCACGTTGCGATAAGAAACGTAAACAAGCTTATGGATGGTACGCTCTATGCTACTCTTGATAAGTACGGGATGGATTTCAATGCATCGACGTACAGCGAGATGGTACAGTTTTACATTAGCGGTAGTGACAAATATTTTCCCGTTGCCGCAGAGATCATAAGTAAGCTTCTATCTCCGATCATATTATCTCAAGACGAGCTTGAAACGGAGAGAAAAAGAATTAAAGCGGAAATACGCGAGGTGGGAGATAAGTCATCTCTTGCACACTTTACCGCGTGCGAGGTATGGTGTGACGCTCCGCTTTCACGCCCGATAACAGGCAATGCCACAGATGTGTCGCACATAGGTGTCAGACGGCTTGAAGAGTATAGAAAACGAGTTTTTAACGGCGAAAATATTTTCTTCTATGTCACGGGAAACGTTGAAAATGACAACTTAAGTTATTTTTTATCCTTAATTAGCGGATATGAAGCTCGGGGAAGCGAGATACATAAAAATAATGCTCCCGTACCTAAGCCATTCTTCAACCGAGATAAAGAGGTCAAAATTAAAAATGCCGATTTCACAAAGATAAGATACACCTTTGACGTCGATATGTCACGTGTAAGCTCCGCGGAGCTTGATCTGCTTTATGATTATATGCTCGGCGGATACAACTCTGAGTTCTTTGTGGAGCTTAGTGAGAAACGCGGATTGTTCTATGATCTGAACGGTGCCGTTGAGAGATATCTTAACGTGGCGACGTTTTCGTTCTCTTATGAGCTTAAGGAGTCGCTGTTGTACGATGCCGCGGAAATGACCATGCGGCTTCTCAGACAATATGCATCGGGCAGCCTTGACACAGACAGATGCATGAAGGCAGGATACGTAGACAACGCCTATATGCTATATGATGACCCACGTGAATTGAATTTTATTTTCGGATATGAAAATCACATAATGGATCTCGGCTACGGGGGATTAGAGGACAGAATAGAGGAATACAGAGCCATAACGCCGGAGCGAATTCGCGAGGTTGCGGCTATTATCCTTAACCCCCGTAATATGACGGTAACTCTGAAAGGAAACAAAAATAAGGTTGATAAAGAGCGGTTAAATAAAATACTGTTCTATGAGGAAATGTGATATGGACTTCAGAAAAGTTGATAAAAAATACCGTCCAATACCGTTCTGGTCTTGGAATGAAAAGCTTGACGTTGATGAAACCGTAAGGCAGATAGGAATAATGGATGACGCTGGAATAGGCGGCTACTTTATGCACGCACGCGGTGGACTTATGACCGAATATATGAGCGATGAGTGGTTTGACAACGTACGAGCGTCCATAGAAGAGGGCAACAGACGAGGAATGCATACGTGGGCGTATGACGAAAATGGTTGGCCCTCGGGCTTTGGAGGCGGAAAGGTCAACGGACTCGGCGATGAATACAGACAGAAAAAACTGTTTTGCGAGGATGCTACTGCGGAGAATGAATCAGCGCCGGAGAACCTACTTGTAAGAGATGGAAAGAGGTATTTCTATACAGTTAACGAGTTCTACGTAGACAATCTTGATCCAAAGGTAGTAAAGGTCTTTATCGATGAGATATACGGAGAATATTATAAGAGATTCGGATCCGGCTTTGACGGATTCTTCACCGATGAGCCGCAGATAATACGGGATGACGGACTCCCATGGAGCTTTATTCTTGAGGATGAGTTTGCTGCAAGATACGGTTATAGCCTTGTTGACAATCTTGACGCGTTGTTCTTTGACAAAGAGGTGTCGGACAAGGTAAGAGTTGACTATTGGCAGCTCGTTACCGACCTGTTCTCCGAGTCGTTCTTTAAGCAGATATACGATTGGTGTGATGAACACGGATATAAGCTTACGGGACATCTCGTTTGTGAGGAGGACTTTGTTTCGCAAATCATGTCCAACGGCGCGTGTATGCCGCACTATGAATATTTCCATATTCCCGGAATGGATTGGCTCGGCAGAGGTGTGTTTGACTGCCTTACGCCAATGCAGCTTTCGAGCGCGGCGGCACAGCTTGGAAAAAAACAGATTTTATCCGAAACGTATGCCGCATCTGGACACAGTGTACCTCATGACGACCTGAAGCGTATATACGAATGGCAGATGGTACACGGAGTAAATTTGCTTTGTACGCATCTTGAGGGCTACACTCTTCGAGGCATAAGAAAGAGAGATTACCCCCCGGCTATGTATTATCAGCAGCCGTGGTGGCCCGATATGAAGGCGTTCTTTTACAGAATGTCAAGGATAGGTATGATTATCTCCGAGGGAGAGATAAGGGTTGATACTCTGCTGATTCATCCGCAGACGACAGCGTGGCTTCTTTACACAGGTAAGGCAGACGGTGGCTCCGCTACGGAAAAGATTTTTGAATACTATCATTCATTCATCAATGATATGCGTATTATCGAGAATAAGCATATAGAGTATCACCTGGGTGACGAGACCTTGATGCGTCGCCATGCCAAGGTTGAGAATGGTGAGCTTGTAATCGGTAATATGCGATATAAGAGAATTGTTTTGCCGAGCAAGTATATCAGCTTTACCCCCACTACCGTGTCACTTTTGAACGAATTTGAAGCAAATGGCGGTAGTATTGTTACTGTGGATATGCTTGATGCAAATCCCATAATGGAAGAGAATGCGCTCCGCTATACGTCAAGATATTTTGACGGATATGACGTTCACTACATCGTTAACGTCAGTGATAACGAGATCCGTGCATCTATCGGTGTAGGAAACAAAATGATGATAGCGGAGACAGGAGAGCTTGAGGACTTTTTCGGAGAGCACACATTCCAAGGATATGAGAGTATTGTACTTATAGACACTCACGAGCCAAGGTCCGAGGCAACCTCCCAAAAGGCAAAGAACAAGCTTGACCTACTCGGAGAGTGGAGAGTAAAAGATAGCACGGATAATTCTGTAACGCTCGATAAGTGCGACTATTATTTTGACGGTGAGCTTATAGAGAAGAACGGGTACGTGTTGAATATTTTGCCGAGAATCAACGAGCTTGAGAGACCTGTTCAACTGACGCAGGAGTATAAGTTTGAGGCGTTGCATATTCCCGAAAAGCTATATCTTGCAACGGAAACTCCCGAAATATTCAAAATATATGTCAACGGTGAATTGACGGATATCAGAGACCACGGATACTTCAGAGACTCTGCCTTCAGAAAGCTTGATATATCGAAGCAAGTGAAGATAGGCACCAATACCATAAGGCTTGAGTCTACGATTGTCCAGTCTCTCGGTTGCTATGAGCATCTTTCTAAATCATGGGAGTTTGAGAGCATGAAAAACTGCCTTTCCTATGACATGGAGATAGAGCCGGTTTATCTTGTCGGTGATTTTGCCGCAAGGATATGCGGTGATGTTACATTCATGGAAAATGACGGCACGTATATGATTTCCGAGCCGCCGGCGATTGATTTGCCGGCTGACGTAGTCGATATTGCAAGGCTCGATTTTTCCGGATACTGTGAATTCGCCGGAGAGATTACCCTTACACGTGACTTTGAGCTTGAGAGTACAGACTATTACTGCGAGCCGAGAGGAAATAACGTGAATGCGGTAAGAATAACCGTAAACGGAAAGTATGTCGGAACAAATCTATATGCCCCTCACCGTGTAGAGTTAAAAGAGCATCTTGTTGTCGGAAAAAACACAATAGAGTTGACGGTCGTAAACAATTTGCGTAATATGATGGGCCCACATCATCTCTTTGCCGAGGAGACTCGATGGGTATGTCCGGGTATATTCTACAAGGAGTCGAATATATTCAATCACCTGCCCGGCAAAATCGCATCCTGTCATGACGTGCTTCCTCATTTTAACGATAGCTATCTTCTCGGTCGCTTCGGCTTGATATAAGCAGGAGGGCGTATGAATAAGATTACAACGGTATTATTCGACCTTGACGGCACTCTTATCGGAATGAATCAGGATGAATTTGTGAAGGAATACTTTTCATCGGTTGTTGATCATCTGTCATCATACGGATACGATGCGTCAATAACGGAGAGGGCGCTATATAAGGCTGTTAAGGCGATGTTTATAAATGACGGCACTATTACGAACAAGGAACGCTTTGAGAGAGTGTTCATAGGTGAGATAGGTGGATGCGCGGATGCTATAGCTTCGCTTGAGGATTACTACAACGGCGCATTCGTAGAGGTGATATCTACAACCTGCTATGAATATCCAAGAGCGCAAGAAGTGCTTAACCGTGTGAAAAATAAGGGGTTGCGAGCTATTCTTGCAACAAATCCTTTGTTTCCTGAGGTGGCAACCATTCAGCGTATGGCTATAGGAGGATTTTTGCCGCGTGATTTTGAATATGTCACAACCGGTGAGAACAGCTCATATACCAAGTCATCACCGATGTATTTCAGAGAGCTCCTTGATAAGCTCGGTATAGCTCCCGAGGAGTGTGTTATGATAGGTAACGATACAAAGGATGATATGTCCGCGACAGAGCTTGGAATTCCGGTATTTTTCCTGACCGACGGATTGATAAATACATCAGGTGTAGACCTTGCACGCTATCCTCACGGAAGCATTGACGAGCTTTTAGACTTCATAGACAGTCTTTAGATTTCACGAATAAAAAACAGCACGCATACGGTAGCGTGCTGTTTTTTATTAAATTATTATTCGCCCTGGGCGGATATATGCTTGAGGTAGGCATTAATAAATCCGTCGATGTTTCCATCCATAACAGAGTCGATATTTCCGTCCTCAAAGCCGGTTCTTGTATCCTTTACCAAGGTGTAGGGCATGAACACGTAGCTGCGTATCTGGCTGCCCCACTCAATGTTTGCCTTGTTGCCCTGTATATCCTCAATTTTGTCGAGCTTTTCACGAAGCTTGATTTCCATAAGCTTTGCTTTGAGCATTTTGAGTGCGGTTTCCTTATTTTGCAGCTGGCTGCGCTCCGTCTGACATCCTACAACAATGCCTGTCGGCTTGTGAACAATTCGGATAGCGGAGTCTGTTTTGTTGATGTGCTGTCCTCCTGCGCCGCTTGAACGGTGCGCGGTTATTTCAAGGTCCTCATCCTTCAGCACTATTGTGTCGTCGTCCTCAAACTCGGGCATTACTTCAACGGATGCAAATGACGTGTGTCTGCGTCCGGAAGCATCAAATGGAGATACTCTTACAAGACGGTGTACACCGTTTTCACTTTTAAGATATCCGTAAGCGTTGATGCCCTCAACCATTATGGTTGCGGATTTGAGTCCTGCCTCATCGCCGTCGAGCCAATCTATCAGCTTGACGTTAAATCCGCGCTTCTCGCCCCATCTTGTATACATGCGGTAGAGCATAGATGCCCAATCCTGTGCCTCTCTGCCTCCTGCACCGGGGTGGAAGGAAACTATAGCGTTGTTTCTGTCATACTGACCGGAGAGGAGAACCTCAATTCTCTTTTCCTCCGCTTCTTTTTCAATATAATCTGTTTCACTGATTACCTCATCGGCGGTTTCCTCGTCATTGGCTTCTATCGCCATTTCGCAAAGAACAGTGGTGTCCTCAAGCTTGGCAAGCAGTGCCTCATAGCTCTCAACCTTGTCCTTGAGCTGCTTTATTTCGCGCAGCTTTTTCGAGGATTGCTCCGCATCATTCCAGAAGTCCTGGACCATGGTTTCTCTTTCGAGATCTGCGGCTCTTTCTCTTGCCTCATCTATTCTCAGCTGGTTGCCGAGCTCCTTGAGGACATCCTCGAGCGCAACCAATCTTCTTTTTGCTTCTTCAAGCGCAACTATCATATCTGTTTCCTTTCACGTTTTATGATATTGTGAGGGGAATGGGCGCATACAGATAAGGCGCGCCCTGACATTCTATGATATAATAACATAAAAATTAAAAAATGTAAATAGAAAAGTCAAAAATATATGTTGATTTTTCGCCCTATATATGATATAATACACGCAGTTCAACGTAATATGCTTGCGAGCTTGTCCGAGAGGCGCGGTTTTTTAGAGATGTATATACCGACTTGTCTTTGACAGGTGACGGTTTAGTAGATACTTCTAAAAAATGCACAGCATAGCTTATCGCAAAGAAAGAATAATAATTTACAGGGGTAAATAAAATGTTAGTTACAAAAGACACAATCATTGGTGCAGTTCTTGATTTTGACGCTGATGCGGCAAAAATTTTTCACATGAACGGTATGTTCTGTACAGGCTGTCCTCACTCAAGAGCAGAGTCCATAGAGGATGCATGCACAGTTCACGGTATTGATTGCAACGAGCTTGTTAACAGCCTTAACGAATACTTTGCATCAAAGAAATGATTAATAGTTCGCTTGACAAACGACTCTTGTCTTGCGCCGACTATGTGAGGGCAGGAGTCGTCTTTGCCGACGTAGGCACGGATCACGGCTACCTGCCTATCTTTTTACTTAAATCCGGGCGAATCAGCCGCGCAGTTTTGTCGGATATTAACGCAGGTCCCTTGAATTCAGCAATTCGCAACGTAAGTGATGCAGGTCTGTCCGACCGCTGCGAATTCGTACTTACTGACGGTGTAGCGGCACTCGATGGCAAGGGAATTACGGATTATGCCATATCAGGAATGGGCGGAGAGCTCATCTCTGATATTATTGATGCGGCACCGCATCTTAAACAATTCGGCATACGCTTGATTCTACAACCGATGACAAAGCAGGCACATCTGCGACGCTACCTTGCCTCTAACGGCTTTTCCGTTTTTGAGGAGAGATATTCATATGCCGATGGTAAGTATTACGTTACCATCGCGGCAGAGTATAGCGGTGAAGTGCGGAATATCGGTATGGAAGAGGCGGAGCTTGGAGCAATTTCAGATCATACCCTTGACCGTGTTGAGTATCTTGGCTTTCTTGAGGCAAAACTTGGCGCGTGTGAGAGGATGATAGACGGCAAACGACAGGGTGGACTCTCGGTTACAGACGATGAGCGCCGCCGGGATGCTATGATAAAACGGATTGATTTATTACGATAAAATGATAATCATCATAAGAGAGGAAAAGTTCTATGACAGTAAATGAACTTTATGAGAAGCTTTGTGAACGTATTCCCGAGGAGCTTAGTGAGCCGTGGGATAACGATGGCCTTATGTGTGCATCTGATGGCTCTAAGGAGATCGAGAGAACACTTATAACGCTTGATGTAACCGAGGATATTGTTGACTATGCAATATCACATAATATTGACCTTATACTTTCCCATCATCCGCTCATATTTAAGCCTCTTAAGAATGTTACCGAGGAATCGCACATTGCAAGAAAGGTGATTAAGCTGATTAAGAACGACATAGCTGTTATATCGTTCCACACAAGAGCGGATAAGGTTGACGGAGGAGTTAATGACACTCTTTGTGACGTGCTTGGGATTAAGGATGCCGTTCCGTTTGGTGACGGGTTCCTTGGCAGAATAGGTATGCTTGATGAGGAATTGTCAATGGAGGATTTCTCATATCTGCTAAAGGGAATGCTTAACTGTGACGGTGTCAAGGTTTCTGATGCTTGTATTCCTGTGCAGAAGGTTGCCGTCGTTGGCGGCGACGGTAAGGGATACGTTGAGGCCGCGCTTAAAGCGGGGGCGGATACGTTTGTTTCCGGCAGAATAGGGTATAACGTTATGGCGGAAGCAGGAGAAATGGGCATCAATCTGATTGAGGCTGGCCACTTCTTTACAGAGCATCCCGTAACTCAATTTTTCCAGACTCTTCTTCGCCGCATAGATTCCGATATGTACGTGGAAATAATTGATTCCAACGTGATAAGACTTATATAAATTGAGCTTTTAAGAAGCCTCCCGATCTTCATTCGAAGAAAATCGGGAGGCTTCTTTTTCTATTGGCTAAAACCTTTCTCTGACTTGTTTATTATCGTTAAAATCATTGATTGCCTTGTCAATTTTATCTCGCGTTTGCTTGGTTGGTAACCACATTGGCAGACGCATATCCGCAAGACACAGCCCTGCCTTTGAGAGTGCGTATTTGATAGGCGCAGGATTGGTTTCAAGGAAAAGTGAGGTAATTACAGGCAAAAGCTCATTTTGTTTTTTTAGGCTGTTTTTTGCGTTATTTGAAAAGTATTGTTTACAAATATCCATAGTTTCTCTTGGATAAAGGTTGGATACCACAGAGATTACACCAAGACCTCCGAGCGATAATACGGTGTAAATTTGAGAGTCGTTACCCGAGTATAGAGCAAGCTCGGGAATAGCAGAAATCGATACCAATCGGTCTGTCGAGTCGCTCGCCTCCTTCAGACCAACGATGCCGTTATGCTCTGTGAGTCTCTCAAGCGTATTTATTGATAGGGATACACCTGTCCTTGACGGAACGTTGTATAGAATTATGGGGCAGTTTGTGGAGTCGGCAATGCTCTCGTAATGCCTTGCGATCCCCTCCGTTGTGCCCTTGTTATAATACGGTGTTACGACGAGAACTCCGTCGCATCCTATATTCTCCGCGTATTTCGTATGCTTAATTGCGACACGTGTATCATTTGTTCCTGTGCCGTAGATGATTTTGGTACGTCCCCCTACCATTTCTTTACTCTTTTTGAACAGCTCATAGCGTTCCTCATCCGATAGGGTTGCCGCCTCTGCGGTAGTGCCGCCGATAACCAGCGCATCTATTCCGGCATCTATTTGTCTTTCTATCAGTATTTCAAGAGCATTGTAGTCTATTTTCCCATTTTTGAACGGCGTTATCATGGCGGTTGCGACGCCCTTGAATATCACAGTCTTGTTCATACTGCCTCCTTCACAGTTTATTAAATAAAAAGTACTTGAAAAAGCTTTGAAAATATTATATAATAGATAAAAACTTGTGCGCACTAATATTTTATGTGCGACGCCAACTTTTGACTGTCGGAGTATTTTGATGAAGAAAATAAACGATACCATCATAAACGAAAGAGTTTCAACAACTCTTTCAACGCATGATTTTTACTATGATTTACCTGAGGAGCTGATAGCACAGTTTCCGTCGGAAAAGAGAGACATGTGTCGACTTATGGTGCTTGACCGCAATGATAAATCGGTAGAGCATAAGGTTTTCAGAGATATAATTGATTATCTTAATCCCGAGGATATGCTTGTCGTGAATTCCTCCAAGGTTATTCCCGCAAGGCTACTCGGTACTACCGAGAAAACGGGAGCATCTATGGAATTGCTTCTACTCAGAGCCCTTGATTGCGGAGAGTGGGAGACACTCGTCAGACCGGGCAAAAGGGCAAAAGTAGGTGCCGCCTTCAATTTTTCAGACATTCTCAAGGCAACTGTTACTAAAGTGCTTGATGACGGCAACCGTGTTGTCAGATTTGAATACGATAGCAACGAATTCAAGAGCATATATGAGGTTCTTGATAAAATCGGAAATATGCCGCTTCCACCGTATATAACAAAGCGTCTTGATGATAAGAACGATTATCAGACAGTTTATGCCAAGGAGGAGGGCTCTGCGGCCGCTCCTACAGCCGGACTCCACTTTACCGACGAATTACTCGAAAGAATAAAGGCAAAGGGCGTTGGATACGGCGAGGTTACTCTACACGTAGGACTGGGCACCTTCCGTCCGGTAAAGGTGGACAATATAGAGGAACACCTTATGCATGGCGAGTATTTCCATATAACCGACGAGGTTGCCGATGAAATTAACAGACGCCGCGCCCTCGGTGGCAGAATTATCGCAGTAGGCACTACCTCGTGCCGAGTTTTAGAGAGTGTTAGCACACCCGATGGCAAGGTCCACGCCATAGATGGAGAAACATCCATCTTCATATACCCCGGTTATAAGTTCAAGGCGGTAGACGCCCTTATAACCAACTTCCACCTCCCCGAGAGCACCCTGATAATGCTCGTTTCTGCCATCGCCGGCAAAGAGTTCGTAATGAACGCTTATGAGGAGGCTGTAAGGGAGAGGTATCGATTCTTTTCTTTTGGCGATGCCATGCTGATTGTATAAATTCTCCAATACTTCGTTGCTCCTCGACTTAAGAGGCTCGACATAGGCAACTATGCCATCACCTCTTTCACTCGGTGCGCCTTGTCTTGAACAATTTATCCTAATCAGCAACCTATCTTGCATAAATTCTCCAATACTTCGTTGCTCCTCGACTTAAGAGGCTCGACATAGGTAACTATGCCATTGCATCTTTCGCTCGGTGCACCTTAAATTAAGAGGCACGACATAGGTAACTATGCCATCGCATCTTTCACTTGGTGCCTCGTAATAAATACATTGGCACATAAATTTGCCGCAAGGCACAATAACAAAGGACTACATAATGGATTTTGCTTGTCCAAAATGCAAAGGGAAGCTTATCCCGTTTGGAAATTCTAAAAAATGTGAAAACGGACATTCATACGACCGTGCTAAAGCAGGGTATTACAACCTTCTGCTTGGTGTTGGCGGTGGTGTTCACGGAGATAGTGCCGAGATGGTTGAGGCTCGGAGAGCGTTTCTCTCGCTCGGTTATTATGAGGCTCTTGCCTTAAGACTTGCGGAGCTGGTTTCTCTGCACACACCCGTGTGCGGATTAATACTTGACGCAGGATGCGGAGAGGGATACTATACCGACATGGTTGAGAAGACCATAGCTTCGCGCGACGGAGAGAGTCACGTGTTGGCGTTTGATATATCACGCGATGCGGTTAAATATGCCGCAAAACGAAATAAGCGCATCTCACTTGCAGTGGCGACCTCTTACGATATGCCCGTGGCAAGCTCGTCTGTGGATACCGTTTATAATGCATTTTCTCCACTTGCAATTGACGAAGTTGGGCGCGTGTTAAAAAAAGGCGGTAAATTTATCATGGCTTATCCGGGCATAGAGCATCTTTTTGGATTGAAATCCGCTATATATAAGACACCGTATAAGAACGAGCCACAGGATACGGCAATGGACGGCTTTGCTGTGGTGTCACACGAGGAAATCAGGTATGAAATAGAGCTTACCGATAATGAGTCTGTACGCACGCTCTTTATGATGACGCCCTATGCCTATCGTACGTGTAGAGATGACAGAGATAGGGTGCTTTCTCTTGAGCACATTACAACAGATATAGATTTTTGCATAACCGTGTACGAAAAACTTTAATTTGGAGGCTGTTCAGTGGATATAAATCATGGAAAATATCTTGGTGTCGACTACGGAGATAAGCGTACGGGTCTTGCCGAGTGCGATGTTTCGGGACTAATAGCAGGCGGCATAGGGACAATATCCGAGGGCGGTATGAGAAAGACTGCCGTAAGGGTTGCCTCCGAGGCTGAGAGCCGAGGATGTAAGCGGATTGTCATAGGCTTGCCGAAAAATATGGACGGTACCGAGGGCGAGCGCGCCGACGTCATAAAGGCGTTTGGAAATCTGCTTTCCGAGTACACGGATATACCGATAGATTACTATGACGAGAGAATGACCACTATGGTGGCATACCGTTTCTTGGGAGAGACGGGCACGTATGGTAAAAAGCGCAAGGAAGCGGTGGATACACTCTCCGCTCAAATCATATTGCAAAACTACATAGACAGAGAAAGAACACTTAATAAAAAATAAAATTCCGCGGTCGCGTTGTGATAACCGTGGTAAAAAATATTTTCTACGCACCCACCTGCGTGAGTGAAAGGCAGATGTCGGTGCGAAAAAAGAAGGAAAAATGAAAAAAGAAAAAAAGACAAACGGATTTCGCAATTTTCTAAACTCAAAGGGTGTATCATTGTCACCAAAGGCGTATTTTGTTGATGCCATGGGTGCTATGGCGCTCGGCTTGTTTGCATCGTTGCTGATGGCTACGATATTCGGAACTATTCTCAGATACATACCTGAGGGTAACGTATTCCACACCTTTTTCTCATTGCTGTCGAGATATGCTCCGGCATCGGGAGGAGCCACCGGTGCTATTCTCGGAGTTGCCGTTGCGTATTCTCTGAAGGCTCCGGCACTTGTAATGCTGGCATCAGGAGTTGTGGGTATGTGCGGTAATGACCTCACGACCTTGATAACCGCGGCAGACGGCGCTGAAAAATCGGTTGCCGCAGGACCTGCCGGCGCATTTATTTGCGTGCTTATTGCATGTGAGGTCGGCAAGCTTGTTTCAAAGGAAACAAAGGTTGATATTATCGTTACTCCTGCCGTTACACTCATCACGGGTATGCTCATTGCTATGCTTGTGTGTCCTGCTGTCGCATATGCGATGTATTGGCTTGGGTATTTCATAAACTATGCTACTACGATGATGCCATTCTTTATGGGCATTGTAATTTCGGTTGTGGTGGGAATGGTTCTCACCTTACCCATATCATCTGCCGCCGTATGCGCTATGATAGGAATTTCCGGACTTGCAGGCGGTGCGGCAACAGCCGGATGCTGTGCGCAGATGGTCGGATTTGCCGTAATATCATACCGTGAGAATAAATGGGGCGGTGTGCTTGCACAGGGCGTCGGTACGTCGATGCTTCAGATGGGTAACATAGTAAAGAATCCGAGAATATGGATTCCACCCACTCTTGCGGCTGCTATCACGGGTCCGATTTCAACCTGTCTTTTCCGCATGGAGTGTACCGGAGTAAGCGCAGGCATGGGTACGTGTGGATTTGTAGGACCTATCGGCGTTTTCACAGATATGGGCTTTAATGCTCGGTCGATATTCGGAGTTTTGGTGGTTTGCCTGATACTCCCTGCGCTTCTGTCACTTCTATTCTCTGAAATAATGCGCCGCCTTGGATGGATAAAAGACGGTGATCTCAAGCTTGAACTATGATTTTTTGATAGGAGATTTGAAAATGTCAAAAATGAATTATACACTTCTATGTGATTTCTATGAATTGACTATGGCAAACGGATATTTTGAGCTCAACAAGGGTAATGAAATATCTTATTTTGACCTGTTCTTCCGCAAGGTTCCCGACGGAGGAGGATTTGCTATTGCTGCAGGACTTGAGCAGGTTATAGAATATATAAACGACCTCGAGTTTACCGATGAGGATATAAAGTATCTTGAGGGTAAAAAGCTCTTCTCAAAGGAATTCCTGGAGTATCTTCGTACCTTCCGCTTCACAGGTGATATTTATGCCGTTCCCGAGGGAACTCCCGTGTTTCCCGGAGAGCCACTCCTTACCGTGCGCGCACCTGCGGTTGAGGCGCAGTTTATTGAAACGTATTTGCTATTATGCCTCAACCATCAATCTCTTATAGCAACCAAGGCTAACAGAGTTGTCAGAGCGGCGCAGGGCAGACCCGTGATGGAATTCGGTTCAAGAAGAGCACAGGGAAGTGACGGTGCTATCCTTGGCGCGCGTGCAGCGTACATAGGAGGTTGCGCGGCTACTGCATGCACAATTTCAGATAAAAACTTTGGAATACCTGCCACGGGTACTATGGCGCACTCCTGGGTTCAGATGTTTGACACGGAGTATGAGGCATTTGAGTCGTATTGTCGACTTTATCCGACTAACGCTACGCTTCTTGTCGATACCTACGATGTGCTTGGCAGTGGTATTCCCAATGCAATACGCGCATTCGACAACGTCCTTAAGCCTCTTGGAATTAAAAAATGCGGAATAAGACTTGATTCCGGAGATATAACGTATCTCAGTAAAAAAGCGCGTAAGATGCTTGATGAGGCGGGATATACGGAATGTAAGATTGTTGTATCCAATTCTCTTGATGAAACGATAATACGCGATATAATTTTACAGGGCGCAAGGATAGATGTGTTCGGTGTAGGAGAAAGACTTATAACAGCTAAGTCCAACCCGGTATTCGGAGGCGTTTACAAGCTTGTTGCGGTAGAGAAGAGTGGTACCGTGGTACCAAAAATCAAAATTTCCGAGAATCCGGAAAAAATAACAAATCCTCACTTCAAAAAGGTGTATCGCATATTTGAAAAGGAAACAGGCACAGCAATTGCGGACTTACTCTGTGTACACGATGAGGTTATAGATGAGTCAAAGCCGCTTGAGCTATTTGACCCCGTTCAGACGTGGAAGAAAAAGACCGTTACAAACTTCTTTGCAAAGGAGCTTCTCGTTCCAATCTTTAAGAATGGCGAGTGCGTATACAAATCCCCCGATATCGACGAGATACAGAAATATTGCAAGGAGCAGATAATGACCTTGTGGGATGAAGTAAAAAGGTTTGAAAATCCTCATAAATATTACGTCGATCTTTCGGACAAGTTATGGAATATCAAGAATGATCTTCTTATGAAGAGGGGACGTAAAGAATGATTGAACGTAGCAAACGCAACGTACTTATAATCCACACGGGCGGCACCATAGGTATGAAAAGCACCGCGGATGGATATATGCCTGCACTGGGCTTTCTTGCCGAGGCATTAAAGGATATTCCCGACCTTATGCGCGACGACTTTCCATCCTGGGAGCTGATTGAACTATCACCGCTTCTTGACTCATCAAACATAAGTGTTAATGAGTGGAATACGATAGCTTCGGTTATATTTGATAATTACGACAAGTACTGCGGATTTGTTGTGCTTCACGGTACCGATACCATGGCTTACACCGCATCGGCACTTTCGTTTATGCTTGAAGGATTAGACAAGCCCGTCGTTCTTACAGGCTCACAGATACCTCTCTCCGAGATTCGCTCCGACGGACGGGATAATCTCATAACTTCCGTTATCATAGCGAGTGAAGGGATAGCGTGTGAGGTTTCACTTTACTTCTGCGGCAGACTTTTAAGAGGAAATCGCTCAATGAAGATGAGTGCTGACGGCTTCGTAGCATTTGATTCTCCAAGCTATCCTCATCTTGCAGACGTTGGAATTTCAATCAAATATAATCACTCTGCATTACTCGGTAAGAGAACGTCGGACCTTTCGTGTCACAAGTTCAAGATTGTTCCGATAGGCGTTCTTAAGGTGTTCCCGGGAATTCAGTTCGGACTTTTCGAGCAGATAATGACGGAGAGCTTGTCGGGTATTGTTCTTGAGACCTTTGGAGCAGGTAATATTCCAAAGGGTAACGGGGATTTATTGCCGATTATTAAGAGAGCGTTTGATGCCGGTACGGTAATAACGGTATGCTCGCAGTGTCCGAGCGGAACGGTTATGCTCGGAGCGTACGAGGTGAGCAATCAGCTCAAGCTCGCAGGCGCTGTCAGTGGCAAGGATATGACCACTGAGGCGGCAGTAGCCAAGCTCTATCATCTTTTCAGCCTCGGTCTTTCCAAGGAGGAGATAAAAAATCTCATGGAAAAGAACATTGCGGGTGAGCTTACCGCATAATTGTTGAGTTATTTTATTTCGCATTTTTTCATAAATTTATCTTTGAGAACACTCTAAATACTGCAATCCTTAGGGATTGTAAAAATCGGTAGGAGAAATTTATGAAAAAAACAGTGAGAGAACTTCTTTCCTTAGTTTTGCTGATAACCATTCTTGTTTCGATGGGATCGTGTTATCAGAGAGGTGAGCGCGATGCCTATGAAATGCTTGTGTGCTTTTCAGAAGCATATCCGATGCACGGGACCGTGTATTATTATGACACCCCGAGCGATGAGCTTGAAGGTGTGCTTGCGGTTTTATTTGACGGCGAGGAGGAGCGCATACCGAGAAATAATATTGCAATTCTGTTGTATGGAAAAACCGATGAGGTAAGTGAGATAGGTATCTTTGTAACGTCATTCGCAGAAGAGGCGATGGATATTATAGAGTTGGCTGACAGAAGAATAGGAGTTCTCGAGTCTTCGTCCGACGGTGAAGGCTTTATATTCCGTGACAGAGAAATTGTTGCATACGGATTCGTAGGCGACAAGGACAGAGCCATACGGCTTCTAAAATCAATTTTTTAAGGAGAAACAAATGAAAAAAATCACAAAGGGGTTATCATTCGCTCTTAGTCTCGCCCTGTGTCTTGCGGTCATCCTCTCGACACTTCTTGCGGGCGGTGTGCAGATAGCGTTTGCAGCGGATTACAGCCGTGAGCTGTGGCTCCTTGCAGACACCAACTACGCACTTAGCAACGGTACAAGAATAGAGCTTTCAGACACGGAGGATTTATCTCCGTATCAAAATGATACAGGCACTATGTACCTACCCGTGTCGATACTTTGCGACTATGTTGGCGCGACGTATACCAGGACAGGCAACTCTTGTCTGATTACGCTCTCCGATAACAGACTCGTACATATCGAGATAGGCTCGGTATCCTGGACTGTTGATGGAGAGGGAGGTGTCGACTTCCTTATTCCCGTGCAGGAAAAGGGAGATATGCCGTTTGTAAGCATACTTATGGCAAAGGATATCTTCGGTCTTTACAACTACTATGATAAGAGTATGGGACTGCTTATACTTTCGAAGAATTCTATCTCGGGATACAGCACCTCTTATTCATCCATAAAATCACAGATAAACATTTTGTCGGAACTTATCATGGACCGTCCTACAGAGGAGGTCATATATTCCGATATGGTGGCGGCAGGTCCTCTCGATACACACCCCCGTCTGCTTATAAACGAAGATAAATTTGACGAATTGCGTCTTATACATACCACAAGTGATTATACCGATCCGTACAGTAAAGCGATTTCATCGCAGGTTTCTACCGGTAGCGGTTATTTCAACGCTTACTTCAAGATAGATCTCTTCGGTGAGGTAGTCTGGAAGAACGAGGAGGCAAAGGAGAGTCTTCGTCAGCCGTATTATCTTTATGACGAAAACGGCAACCGCTTGGTCGGAGAAACTACATATACCTACGTCGATCCCAATACACAGCAAACTGTTACCGTTAATCTTGAAGGCGGATCCGGCTATGGTGACGGATATGACGTTGGAGGACGCTCCAATCTGTTGAAATTTACAGAGAAACTTCGATCCTTTGCATTTGCATGGCAAATCACGGGAGAAGAGAAATACGTTGATGCCTTTTATCTCTATGCCAAGGAGCTTGATAAATGGGAGCATTGGGGTGAGGGACACTTCCTTAACGTAGCAGATGGCTCCTATGCATATGCAATCGGCTTTGACTGGATATATCACGGCTTTGATGATGAGCCTGAGAAGCGCGCCGAATTAGCGGATATACTTTACAGAAAAGGTGTTATGAAGGGGTATTATTCCGCCATGTACGACGGTTATAATTACAGAACCCTTCAGAGCAACGTGCCCGATTTCTCTGTTTCATTAAGAGCAGGTACAGGCGGATGGAGAACCACTAACCGTGATAATAACTGGCAGACGGTTTGCGGAGGAGGAATGATAGTTTCTGCTCTCGCAATATGCGAATATGACGAGTACCGTGATGACTGTTTGTACGTTATGGATCAGTACATAAGCTCTGTTGAGAAGTGCCTTGTTCAGTATGCGCCCGACGGCTCATACCCCGAGTCACCCTCGTATTGGGCATACGGAACCAACAGCTTGATGAATACCGTGATAGCTATGGAAAATTGCCTTGGCACCTCCTACGGATATAAGAACATAGTAGGATTTTACGAGAGCTATTACTATGCGGCAGGCATCGCAAACTCGGACTATCAGATATGGAATTATCACGATTCCTCACGCGGAAAGCTTGACAGCTCTTATTTTTACGCTGCGGCAAAAATGTTTGACGATGATAACCTTGCGGCATATAGAAACAACATGATTTTCAATCGCGGAATGTCAATGACGATGATGGACGTATTGTTCTATAATCCCGGCATTGAGGAAACGGACTTTGATATTCCTCTTGATTTCAATTACAGCGGTATATATACCGCAACCTTCAGATCCTCGTGGAATGATAATGCTACCTATACGGGACTGCATGCAGGTCCCTCGCATGAAACACACGGCGATTTTGATACAGGTAATTTTGTTCTGTCTATGGATGGAGTTGATTGGTGTATAGATCCCGGAACGGAGGATTATAACGTAAACGGATTCTGGTCGACGGGCAACGGTGGAACGAGATACAAGCTCTACAGAAAGTCGCTTGAGGGACACAGCTCTGTTATAATACATTCAAACTCTCTTGTACACGGACAGGTATATTCTACCTTATCAAGCCCATTCCCAAAGATTAATACGTTCTATTCCGATGACAACGGCGGCTATGCAATCTCCAATATGACGTCGCAGTACGGATATACCTGTACATCGGGTATGAGAGGCGTTCTTATGACCAACTCTCGCCGTACGGTAGTTCTCCAGGATGAAATATCATTCAGCTCTCCGACGTCACTTACCTGGGTTCTTAACCTACAGGGAGAGATTCTTATCTCCGATGACGGAAAGACTATAATAAGCAACTTCTGGGAAAACGGTAATCAGCACACTTTGAGAGTGACAATGCTCACAGACGACGAGAATTTGAAATTCAGACGTCTTGGAAAATATGAAACGGTTCTTTCCTCAACTATAACCAAGAATAACAGCGGACAGGAGCTGGCATGTGATCCTGAGCAGAGAGTAGTTATCGAGGCCAACAATGTAACCGATTTTAACGTTGGCGTAGTATTCGACTTGCTTAATCACGTTGACGAGGTGGTAGGCTATGAGAAGGTTCCGATGTCGGAGTGGACAACCTGCACTGATGAGTGGCTTAACGAGGCTAATTCAGGCATAGATTATCCAAAGCCTGCTCCCACCTATAAGTACAACGCATCTCATTTTGCAAAGGCAAATTCAAGATTGAATGACGCACTTGCAAAGATGGACTGGGTGGAATTTGCCGAGATTATAGATGAAACGGCTATATATCTTACCGATTTCGATATTGATAACGATAATGTATACCAGCTGTACAGACAGTATATGCTGTTGGTGCAGAGATACAATATAGAGGTGGATAATATCAATAAGCAATTTGAGGATATATTCTTCGGAACTCTTCCTGCAGCCGATCCGCTCGGAGGTTAATCAAATTGTTCTTGACGTGCGGATTGTAAAAAATCCGCACGTCCCCCACTTAATCCACAAAAAATGTATTTCAAACTGTACAACTACAGATAAAGAAAAGGTTAGAATATGGACTTTATGAATTCATTTGAGGAGCAATCCTCATATCCTGAGGTTATACTTTGCAAATTCGGTGAAGTAATACTCAAGGGAGCAAACAGACAGAATTTTGAATCCGGACTTGTAAAGGAGCTCCGCAGGCGAGCGTCACCCTACGGTGTGTTCAAAATATACTTTAAGCAGAGCACGATCTACGTTGAGCCGCAGAGAGATGACTGCGACATGGATGGAATGTATGCGGCGGCAAAAAAGGTCTTCGGAATTGTTGCCGTCAACCGCGCTGCCGTGTGTGAAAAGAATATGGAATCCATAAGGGAGTGTGCAAAAGCGTATCTTCCCGGTAAGCTTCAAGGCAAGCGCACGTTCAAGGTTGATGCAAGACGCTCCGACAAGAAGTTTCCACTTACGTCCCCTCAGATATCCGCTGAGATTGGCGGAGTTATTCTCTCATCGGTGAGAGGGATAAAGGTTGATGTAAAAAATCCCGACGTTATAGTAACGGTCGAGGTGCGTGACGATAATGCGTATATAAGAGCAGGACAGGAGCCGGGAGCCGGAGGATTACCGCTTCGCTCCGCGGGCAGAGGTCTGCTTCTTTTATCCGGCGGAATAGATTCGCCCGTGGCTGGATGTATGATGGCAAAGCGCGGACTCGAAATAGAGGCTTTGCACTTTGAGTCATTCCCATACACCTCGGAGCGAGCAAGAGAAAAGGTTTTACAATTGGCACAGGAAATGTGTGAGTACTGTGCTAAAATACACGTTCACATCATCTCGTTGACACATATTCAGGAGGTGCTGCGCGATAACTGTCAGGAGGATTACTTTACCATCCTTCTACGTATGTTTATGATGCGTCTGTCAGAGCGTGTAGCTAAGCAGTATAAGTGTGGTGCTCTCATTACCGGAGAAAGTCTTGGACAGGTTGCCTCACAGACACTTGCGGCAATAGGAGTGACAGACAGTGCGGTCAATATCCCTGTATTTCGTCCGTGTATAGGACTTGATAAAGAGGAGATAATTACCTATGCGCGCAGGTATGGCACGTACGATACTTCCATTCTTCCGTTTGAGGATTGCTGTACGGTATTCACTCCTCGTCATCCCAAGACTCAGCCGAAGATAGAGGACGTTGAGCGCGAGCTTGCCAAGATCGATTTTGAAGAACTGCTCGAAGAAGCCTATAATACTATGTATACCGAAACAAAGGTGGTATTTGAAAACTACAGGTAATTTTGTTAATTTTTGTTGACAAAAAGGGGTTAAAATGCTTTTCTTTTACATTAGACATGGTGATCCTATATATAATCCGGACTCTCTGACACCGCTTGGAGAAAGGCAGGCGGAGGCGATTGGCAAACGCCTTGCTATGTTTGGAATGGATGAGATATACGCATCCACCTCCGAGAGGGCAAAGCTCACGGCAAAGCCGCTATCTGAGCTTATCAAAAAGGAGGTTACTCCTCTTGATTTTGCCAATGAGGGATATGCTTGGCAAGAGCTTACGTGTTATTCTGAGGCGAGAGGCTGTCACACGTGGCTCTTCTTCGCTCCTGAGCTGCGTGAGGTGTTCCATACTCCCGAAATGATATCTCTCGGACACAGATGGTATGAGCATCCTGTTTTTAAGACGGAGCCTTACCGCGACCATGATTACGGTGTCGGTATTAACCGTATTCAGAGAGGCAGCGACGCCTTTTTTGAATCTCTCGGCTATAAGAGAGTGAGCGACGGAAAGTATGAGGTGCTGAGTGATAGCGATAAGCGAGTTGCGTTATTTGCGCATCAGGGATTCGGACTTGCATTTCTTTCCTGTGTGCTTGGAATTCCTTATCCTCACTTTACCACACATTTTGATATTTGTACCTCAGGTATGACCGTTATAGAGTTCAAGGAGGAGAATGGATATGCGTATCCGCGTGTCCTGATGCATTCATCCGACTCTCATCTCTATAAAGAGGGATTGCCTACGAGATATAACGGTAGAGCACCGTTTTAATAAAATATCTTAATTATGTTGACAACGGAATATTTTTGTGATAAAATATTTCTGCACTCGCGGAGGAGTAGCTTACAGTGTTCAGACAAGAGAATGGGCGGTTGGTGCAAGCCCTGTGAACGGTCAGTGAAGGTAGCCGCGTTTTACTTGCGAAGAACGGATTTATCCTATTAGACCGCAACGTCGCTCGCGTTAAGAGCTAATGAGGGAATTATTATTCCGAATTTGGGTGGTACCGCGTTAATTCGCCCCAAGGCAACGGCTTTATGCTTGCCTTGGGGCTTTTTTGTTTTTAACATCAAAAGATAATAAAACCGAAAGGAAATAATCATAATGAGGAAAGAACTTGCAAAGAACTACAACCCTGCCGAATTTGAGGACAGGCTCTATTCGGAGTGGTGTGAAAAGGGTTATTTTAAGCCCGATCCCGATGAGAAGAAAAAACCGTTCTCAATAGTTATTCCGCCTCCCAACGTAACAGGACAGCTGCACATGGGACACGCGTTGGATGAGACACTGCAGGACATACTGGTAAGAACCAAGCGTATGCAGGGATATTCGACTCTCTGGGTGCCCGGAACAGATCACGCCGGCATAGCAACGCAGATTAAGGTTGAGGAGAGACTCCGTGTTGACGAGGGCATCTCAAGATACGACCTCGGACGTGATAAATTTCTCGAGAGAGTATGGGCGTGGAAGGATTCTTACGAGGCAAGAATAACAGGCCAGCTTAAAAAGCTCGGCGCATCGTGTGATTGGTCGCACCAGAGATTCACAATGGATGAGGGCTGCTCAAAGGCAGTTCGCGAGGTGTTTGTAAACCTTTACAACAAGGGGCTCATATACCGCGGTCACAGAATTATTAACTGGTGTCCGAGATGCCTTACCGCACTTTCTGATGCGGAGGTTGAGTATAAGGATCAGCCGGGTAACTTCTGGCATATCAAATATCCCATTAAAGGTGAAGATGGATATGTTGAGGTAGCAACAACACGTCCTGAAACCATGTTCGGTGATACTGCGGTTGCGGTTAATCCCGATGACGAGAATACCAAGCACCTTATTGGCAAGACTCTTATTCTTCCCATAGTTGAGAGAGAGATTCCCGTAATTGCGGATGATTACGTTGAAATCGGATTTGGAACGGGATGCGTTAAGATTACTCCCGCTCACGACCCTAACGATTTCATGGTTGGTCAAAGACACGACCTTGAGCAGATAAAGGTTATGAACGATGATGCTACTATGAACTCATACGCAGGTAAGTATGAAGGCATGGACAGATATGCTTGCCGTAAGGCGCTCGTTGCTGATCTTGAGGCAGGCGGATACCTTGTAAAGACCGAGCCTCATGCTCATAACGTAGGCACGTGCTACCGTTGCGGAACTACCGTAGAGCCGCTTACCTCTGATCAGTGGTTCGTTAAGATGAAGCCTCTTGCGGCACCTGCTATTGAGGCGGTAGAGAAGGGCTCTGTAAGATTCGTTCCGGAAAGATTCTCCAAGAATTATTTCAACTGGATGAATAATATCCTTGACTGGTGTATTTCCCGACAGCTTTGGTGGGGACACAGAATACCCGCCTTTTACTGTGACGATTGCGGTCATATGGAGGTATCCAAGACCGATATTACAGTCTGTCCTAAATGCGGCGGTAAGGTAAGGCAGGAGGAGGACGTGCTTGACACGTGGTTCTCGTCTGCACTTTGGCCGTTCTCGACTCTCGGTTGGCCTGAAAAGACCGCAGATCTTGCGCGTTATTATCCCACGTCTGCCCTCGTTACAGGCTACGATATAATTACCTTCTGGGTTTCCAGAATGATATTCTCGGGCCTTGAGCATATGGGTGAGAAGCCCTTTAGCACAGTATTTATACACGGTCTTGTCAGAGATGCACAGGGAAGAAAGATGTCCAAGTCGCTCGGCAACGGCATTGATCCTCTCGAGGTAATAGATAAATACGGAGCTGATGCTCTCAGATTTGCACTTGCTACGGGTAATGCTCCCGGCAATGATATGAGATTCTCTGACGAGAAGATAGAGGCGGCACGTAATTTTGCCAACAAGCTGTGGAATGCATCGAGATTTGTTCTTATGAATCTTAAGAGCTCGGATGACGAGCTTTTGGCTGGGCCTCGTGAGAGCGACCTCAGGATTGAGGATAAGTGGATATTATCCCGTCTTAACGAGGTTGTAAGAAGTGTAAACACAAATATTGATAACTATGAGCTCGGCATAGCACTTTCGGAGATATACTCTTTCACATGGGATTTGTTCTGTGATTGGTATATAGAAATGGTTAAGAGCAGATTCTTCGAGGGTGGAGAGAGCGCACTTACCGCAGAGAGAGTCCTCGTAAAGGTTCTCACGGCAATACTCGAGCTGCTCCATCCCTATATGCCGTTTATTACAGAGGAAATCTATCAGGCTATACCTCACACCAAGGAGAGCATAGTTATAGAGAGCTATCCCGAGTATGACGCCACTCTTAACTATAAGGCAGATGAAGAGCACATTGACAGAATTATTGGTGCTATCACTGCAATAAGAGCGCGCCGTCAGGAGATGAACGTTCCTCCTTCAAAGAAGGCAAAGCTCTATGTTGTAACAAAGTATTCCGACACCTTTACCGGCGCGGCGAAGATTATAGAGAAGCTTGCATCCGCATCCGAGGTAATTCTGACGGACTCCTATGATTCCGATGATGCCGTAATGATAGCTACCGATTCCGGCTCACTCTACATCCCTCTTTCCGAGGTTATAGATTTTGAGAAGGAAAAGGCTCGACTCATGGCGGAAATGAAGAAGAATGATCAGGAGATAGAAAGACTTGAAAAGAAGCTTTCTAACGAAGGATTTGTTGCCAAGGCTCCTGCCGCTGTTATAGATGGAGAGCGTGCAAAGCTTGCTAAATATATGGAGACGAGAGAGTCATTAAAGGCTGCTCTTGCTAAGTTAGGTTGACATTATGACCGAATTTGTTGATATTTCTCAAGAAAACGAGAAAGAAAAGGTTGTATACAGAGGGGCGTTTGACAACGCCCCTGAGGTAAAAGTTATAAGAATAGACGAGGGTATGATCGAGATCGGAGAGAATGCCTTCCGTGACTATGAGTACGTTGAGGAGGTATATCTTCCGAGGACGGTTATCAAGATTTCCGCCTGCGCCTTTGCGGGCTGTAAGTCTTTGAAGCGCGTACATATGGAATACGGGCTTGTTGAGATAGATGACGAGGCATTTTCGGGATGCTCGTCTATATATGATTTCAACATTCCGGATACAGTTAAGAGAATTGGAGAGGGAGCTTTTGAGGGATGCGCATCCCTTGGAAGAATAAAGCTGTCCGAGTCTGTGTATATGATTGGTGCAGGAGCGTTTGCTTATTGCTTCAATCTTTCGGAGATTACAATACCCGACTCGTGCGTTCTTGTCGAGTTCAACTGCTTTTACTCCTGCTTTTCTCTTGAGGCGGTCAAGCTCTCTGACAATATGGGCTTGATTGACGACTCCACTTTTGAGGGATGTCGCTCACTCAAGATAGTGGATATGCCCGTAAAGCTGAAGAAAATCGGCAGACGCGCATTTTTCGGCTGCTCGTCACTCAAGGCACTTATTCTGCCTGTTGGGACCGCTTCGATAGGACTTGATGCCTTTTCGGATTGCTCATCTCTTGCGCGAATAGCTATTCCCAAGGGACTTGTTGAGATTGAGGACACCGAAATATTCAACGGTTGTGACAGCCTTGCCGAAATATCCTACGGAGGCGATGCTGCGCGTTTTGAGAGCATTACCCGTGGAAGAACAATTACTGTTCAGCATAGTGATATGTCTTATCATACACCGAGATTAACCTTTATGGAGTTAGATGATGAAATATAAATGCCTTGTACTTGATCACGACGATACTGTGGTAGACAGCACAGCTACGATACATTATCCGTCGTTCATAGAATATTTGAAGGATTATAAGCCTGAGCTTGTGGATAACTATACCTTCGAGTCGTTTATAATCAAGAATTTTGATCCGGGCATAGTATCTCTTCTTGCAGATGAAGTAGGGCTCTCCGAGGAGGAGATGAAGCACGAGGAGGAATACTGGCTCGATTTCGTTGAGACAAGATATCCTACGGCATACGATGGAATAAGAGAAATAATATCCGAATTTAAGGCAAGAGGAGGAATTGTAGCAATAGCTTCACACTCTATGACCAAATATATAGAGCGTGATTATGATCACAATTCATTGCCAAAGGCGGACGTTATATACGGTTGGGATATACCTAAGGACAAGAGAAAGCCGAGCCCGTGGTGTATAATCGACCTATGTGAGCGTTATGGACTTCGCCCTGAGGAGATACTTGTGGTTGACGATCTTAAGCCGGGATATGATATGGCACGCGGCGGCGGAGCCCACTTTGCGGCAGCAGGCTGGGCATACAATGTTCCCGAAATTCAGAGCTTTATGAGAGCAAACTGCGATTATTATCTTGAAAGCGTAGTGGAGCTCAAAAAATTGCTTGAAGAATCGTAATCACGTGTTATGAATAAGTGTGGAAACGCTTTTTCAAGGTATTGACTTTTAATTTGAAATAGGTTATAATCATATCGATATTTATCGAAAAATATATTCTCGATATGATGACAAGTATTATTTGAAATAGCTTAAAAGGAGTAATTTATGAAAAAGGCAAGCTTGTTTTTAAGAATAGCGGCAACAGCATTGCTTGTAGCTGCAATCGTATGTTTGTTAATACCCGGCAGAACAACATATAAGTCGGAAACCTTAGAGGTTAATCCCGAAACTCAGGAATCAAAAGTAATCAGCTCAAATACAAATGAAGGTGATACTGTGAATTACTTCAGTCGCTGGAAGGTTCTTGGCGAGGCGGGTTTAAGCGACGGACTTGAAGGATTTATTTTGATATTATTCGTTGCTTCTCTTGCAGTTGTAGTATCCTCATTTATTGTAGATCCCACGAAGAAAATATACTTTGCCGCAGTTTCTCTTGCACTGTGTGTTTTATGTATAATGTTCTTGGCAGAAACAGATGCATGGCACCTTCTCCACAACAGAATCACTCCTACGGAGTACGGTTATGAATTACACAGACAGAACTCGGTAATGTTTGGCTTTAATATTTTGCCTACTCTCGTCTGTGCAATAGCTGCATTCCTCTCACAGCTTGCATCAGGTGTCTGCGAGCTCCTTATGGATATCAAGGCAAAGAAGCTTGAGGATGCTGAATAATAATAGATAATACACGGATAACGTGTATATCCGTATGAATGATAAAACAAAACACCGCAAGAATGACCACGTGTGTCATTCTTGCGGTGTTTCGTAATAAAAGATGTATGCTTAATATCTTTTTGGATTGTCTGTCTCTCCCAGTAAAAAATCAACGCTTGTATTGTAAAATCTGGATAGCTTTATAAGTACTTGTGTAGGAATGTCATTTTCTCCGGTTTCATATTTTGAATATCCTGTTTGTGACATGCCGAGTATTTTTGCAACCTCGGTCTGTGTCATGTCATGATCTTCTCTCATATCACGAATTCTTTTATACTTCATACTGTCTCCTGATGCGGTTGATGGGTATATTATATGTCAACCTGTTTTAGGGTATTGACACTTAACCTAAAATAGGTTATAATAGTGTTAATATCCGTCAAAACAAGGAGTTTTCGGTGCGCTTTATGACGAATATTATTTCAAACATTAAGGAGTAAAGTAATGAAAATAGCTAATCTTATTTTGAGAATAGTAGCAATCGCTCTGCTTGTGACATCGTTCACATTGCTGTTTATTTCCGGTACTACCATCTACAAAGAAGCGGCGTGGGGTGTTTCCAGCTCGGGCGATAGGATAGACCTTGACCCTGAATGGGAATACGGTATAGATAATTACTTTGGACGTATGGAGATACTTTCCGATGAAGGATTCGGCACCGGACTTGAAGTATTTATATTGATTGTACTGGCACTTGCCATCGGAGTTTTAGTATCATCTTTCTTCATAAAGTTTATGCGTAAGATATATTTCGCAGCTGTGCCTCTTGTACTCGTTGTTCTGTGCATAGTGTTTATGACAGATGCGGATACATGGTACGTATTGGAGCATGAGTATCTTGGTATGGCGTACAGCTACAGAGTATATGAGGAAGATCTTGTTAAATTCAGTTTCAGCATTGTTCCCACCTTCTGTTGTGCAATCGTTGCCTTCTTGGCACACACTGTTTCTGGTGTGTTTGACCTTATTATTTGCAAAAAGGAAAAAGCTTTAGCAGCAGCCGAGACTGAAGAGATTGCTAACGAGCAGAACTTGGCAAACACTGTAAGTGAAGATGCCATGGGAGATGAAAGCAAATCAATATCCGACGAGATAGCCAGATATCGTAAGCTCTGTGACGATAAGCTCATCACCGAAGAAGAATTTGACAAAAAGAGAAAAGAGCTTCTTGGCCTTTGATATATATTGCACCGAAAAAAGAAGCTTGTAATAAAACAAAACACCGCAAAAGCATACCCATGTATAGCTTTTGCGGTGTTTTGTTTTAGAATTTCACGCCATAAACATTGCGCACGATTAGATCGCACGGCTGATTGTCATTGCCGTGATACTCTATCGATATTATTGTTTTATCCGGCATGGGATTGTTGAACTCGAAGCCCAATAACAGAACGGGAGTACCCTCAGCCGTATATCCCTCGTATACGGGATCGGAGTGCCATGTGCCGAGGTATCCCTGGTGGCGATAATACATATATGGCATGGGCTCGGCATATCTGCGATTCCATGCAAGTACGTTTCCACCGTATGTGACAGGAACCTCTACGGTTGAATTATCACTGTACCTTATGATGTATTTACCTACCTCGCGTAGTGGCTTCCATACCACTCTCGGCAAGGAATGGGTGGTTGCCTGCTCAAACACCAGTCTATCGTATTTCTCGCCGATTTCAAGACAAGCATTATTTGCTATATGGAGGTCAGGGCAAACGTTTAACAGACCTCTTGAAATCCTGCTCTGATCTTTGCCAAGAGTTCCGAGAAGAGTGGCGGATTTTATGCTGCGAGGCGTACCGTGTACGTCATTTCTCATCACGGGTAGCACTGCATGTGATATAAAATGAGTGTAGGAAAGTCTGTCAGCGTCTGAATATTTTTTACAGTTCCATAGCATCTGCGCGGTATATGCGAGATCGAACATCTTGCCGTTATCAGCATATTCACGCTCGTCTACTCTTATCCAGGTCGATACCTCGCCACCTACGATATCCTTTTTGTTTATACGTGAGTGAAAGCGGGTAAAGTGTGATGAATAGAGATTTCCTATGCATATATCGTGTCCTGTACCGATCAAGTCATCCTCTATATCTCTCTCGGGGTGGAAATACCAGGTAAAGTCGAGGAAGAGTATATCTTTAGGTATAAGCTCGATAGCAGCGGCGGACTCTTTGTTGTAATAGAGGTCCGCGTGTAGCATATCAGACCAAATCGCAACGCGTAATCCCTTTGTTGCAAGGTAGGCGTGTAGAGTATTTATATGATTTGCATATATTTCGCTTTTCGGCTTCTTGCTGCATACGGGACACTGTCCAAGCTCCATAATTTCATCATGTCCGATATGAACGTATCTTTCGGGACGGGAGACCTCTACAATCTCATCAATTATGTCCTTTATGATCTCGATGCTCTTTTCTTTTGACGGGCAATACGTATGGGCATAGAAATTATCCGGATGCTCGTCTGCAAGGCGCAGGTCGTTTTGTATATTGAGGTCTTTCCTGATTTCAGCTATTTCGGGATATGCATTTGTAATGTACTGCACGTGTCCGAAGCTCTGAACCTCGGGGATGATCTCAAAGCCGAGCTTTCTTGCATAGTCTATGAGATCTCGCACCTCATCCTTTTCAAGCACAGTGCCGTCTGCGCCCATTTCGGAATGTTGAATTCTCGGATGAAGCCCCGCCTTGAAGTTTTCCTCCGCCTCCAACCATTTCTCGGAAATTTTAGGATGCCTGTCAAATCTCATAGCTCCGTTAAATTCTATGATGAGCTGATTGTATCTGAGGGGGAGAAGAACGTATTTGAACAAATTCTTTGCAAACGGAATTCTGTCAGCTCTCGGTAAACCCATGTGAAATCCTCGCATAGGAATATCGGGAGAGTCGTCTATATATATGATAGGGAACTTACCATCCTTGGCAAGTTGAGATAGCGTAACGGCTCCGTACAAAAGGCATATTCTCTTTGCGGCAGTTATCGTTATCTCATCCTCATTCACGGATACCGTGTATCTTTCGTTGTCATATTCCGGGCTTGATGCTCTAACAAACCTTACCTTGACGCCATTACCGTCGGGTGTGATGCCGTTACGTGTCAGCAAATCGGAGAAATATGATGCGGCAAAGTCCTCGTCACAGTCGTCGGATTTACACACCTCTCCTACGGTAACTGTACCGTCGCCGTGCTTTAGGCTCTTAACGAATGGGAATGCGACGTATTCATCTCTGAAATCGGCTCCGTATACCAGTATATTCGATACAGTAAGCTCTTCAAACATACCGCATACCCTTATCGTGAGATTATCGGCATGCCGTGCTATCGGTATGATCTTTTCCTGCCTTATGTCTTCAAGATTGCATTTTATTTCTCCGATGTCTGTCAGAAGAGTAACAGACTGAGCACCTTTTACGACAAACGAGATTGCCCCGATGTAATAATCCTTGTCAAAGCTAAGGGTAATGTCGATCACCGAATCATATATCTGATCCCAATCCCATGACATTGATGAGCCCTCTTTCCTCGATGGCACAAGCGGAATATTTGTTCCCGCATGAGTAAAACTGATTTTTGCATTTTTTTCAATGTTGCCTATGTACATAATTATACCTTTCTACATTTTGGTTGAGTCATTATGAGTAGGATTGATTTAATCATATTTTACAATACATTTTGTCAAAATGTCAATGCTCTGGCGCGAATATTTTTTTAATTTGAAAATAGTGTTGATTTATCGCGCGCGTTATGGTAAGATATTACTAGAAAAGGGGTGATCGATATAATTAACTTAAAATTAATTCGCGAAAACGGTGACGTAAAATTTAAGGCTTACGGCAACGAGATCGACGAGCACTTCCACGGTGAATACGAGCCGGGCGATAAGTTCAGAATAGAGCTTTGCGACGGTGATTTTGTAAAGCTCAAGCTCGATGAAACCATGGCGGAGTCGATAGTATATGTTCCTGATGGAACCTTTGAATTTATTCTTCCGTTTGGCGCGGAGAGAGAGGCGTGCTATGCTCCCGGAACATTTTCCGGAGACGATCACAGAATAGTGGTTACAGAGCCTACAGACGCAGAGATCTATGCAGACAGACTGATTTCACTCAACTCTCACGACAGACACAACGTGCCCAAGTATTATCCGCACGCTGTTGCCAACTTTGTTACCCGTGAGGAGCCGTGCTTCTTTGAGCGCAATGCGATTGACGGTGTTATAGACAATTCCGATCATGGCTCATATCCCTATCACTCATGGGGCGGCGGATTGCGCGAGGATCTTGAATTCGAGCTTCACTTCGGACAGGACGTAGAGGTATCACGCGTAGTTTTATTTTTACGTGCGGATTTCCCACACGATACGTACTGGAAAGAGTGTGATATTGAATTTTCCGACGGAACAAGGACGCACGCAGAGCTTATAAAAACTGCAGACGGTCAGGCCGTTGAATTTGAAAACAAAGCTACTGAAATGGTAAAGCTCACCGGCTTCAAGCAGCAGAGACTCGAGGACGGCTCGCTGTCCTTTGCGGCACTCACGCAGATTGAGGTTTACGGTAAATACATAAAAAAGGAGAATGAAGGAATGGAAGTCAGAGACGCCGCTAATGCTAAAGACGTCAAGTATTACACAACAGACAGACTCAGAGAGGAGTTCCACATCGGTAACCTATTTACAAAGGATAACATCAGAATGGTTTACAGCCACATCGACAGAATTATCGTTATCGGTATGATGCCTATTAACGAAACTCTGAAGCTTGAGGCAGGCAAGGAGCTTGCAGCAGAGTACTTCCTCGAGCGTCGTGAGCTCGGTTGTATCAACATCGGCGGCCCCGGTGTGATCACCATCGACGGCGAGGTTTATGAAATGAATCCCCGTGACGGTATCTACGTTGGCCGCGGACACAAGGACCTCACCTTCAAGAGTGACGATCCCCAGAATCCCGCAAAGTTCTATATGACCTCCTGCCCCGCACACAAGG
>JAZNHE010000052.1:0-8108 GCA_045576795.1 Eubacteriales bacterium
CAACTCCTTGGCTCACAGAACGACATGGCTACGATCCGACTTTACTGGAGCTGGTGAACGGAGTCGAACCATCAACCTGCTGATTACAAATCAGCTGCTCTGCCATTGAGCCACACCAGCGCATTTAACATTTGATATTATAACAGAAACATTTTTGTTTGTCAATACCTTTTTTGCATTTTTTTCACCTTTTTGTGAAAATAACAATTTAAGCCATCACTTACTTATTTTATCCGCTTTCTCCGTTTTGAATATAATATATTGATTAAGACTTCACTGACATCAACACACTTTATATAAGTTTTTGGGATAAAATCACATAACGGACGGTTCATCACGTTCATAATCTTTATTTTCTCATATTTTTCGACATTTTCTTAAAAGTTATTAATGTCGAAGCGTGGTTTTCTTAATCAAATCAAAACAGCCGCGGCGAAATACAAATATACTGAAATACTCGCGTTTCATATATCGAAATTAATTCCAATCGTTGCGGTCTACTCGGAGATAACATGGGTAAATATTTTGGTACAGACGGGGCGCGCGGAGTCGCAAACGTACTTCTCACTCCCGAGGTCGCATATAGAATAGGACGTTTTATCGGGTATCAGGCAAACGACACATCAAGCCATAATAGAAAAGCACGTATAGTAATAGGAAAAGATACACGTATATCATCTGATATGCTGGAGGCAGCAATAGCCTCGGGTATTGCCGCATCGGGAACCGATGTATTTCTGATGGGTATAACAACTACGGCTGCAATTTCTTATATTACCGAGAAGGAAGCTTTCTCATACGGTGTAATGATAACCGCATCTCACAACCCCTATTATGACAATGGAATAAAGATAGTAGATGCAGGAGGAAAAAAGCTCGATGATGCCACAACGGATATTATGGAAGCATATATCGACGGGGATTTGTTAAATTCATGCCCAGCCCTCCCTTATGCAAAGAATGACACAATAGGAAGAATACTTGCATATAATAGCGGTCGGGAAAGCTATAAAGATCGCCTGATTTCATCTATGAAAAACAAGCTCGACGGTATAAAAGTGGGGCTCGACACGTCAAACGGAAGCGCATACAGAATAGCAAGAGAGGTCTTCGAAGCTCTCGGAGCTGTAGTCGTATCAGTCGCAGATAATCCTAACGGCATAAACATCAATGATAAATGCGGATCGGGACATATGGAAAGCCTATGCAGGCTTGTAACAGAAAACAACCTCGACGTAGGGTTTGCATTTGACGGTGATGCCGACAGATGTATTGCCTCAGACACAAACGGAAACGTGGTCGACGGGGATAAAATCATATATATTCTCGCACAAAGACTAAAAAGACTTGGAAAATTGCCGCATAATACAGTGGTTGTTACAGTTAACTCTAACAGTGGATTTATAAAGTCACTTACAAAGAGTGGTATAAATGCCGATATATGCAACGTGGGAGACCGATTTGTATCAGAAAGAATCGACGAGGGGGGATATTCGCTTGGAGGAGAACAATCAGGACACGTGATAATAAGAGAAAACGGGCCTGTCGGTGACGGAATACTGACAGCCATAGAGATATGTAATGAGATGGTTGATATGGATATGTGTATATCAGAGCTTGTAAGTGACGTAGAAACCTATCCGCAATATTCTAAAAGCGTAAAGGTTAATGATAAGTTAGCTGTTATGAAATCGGAAAAGTTAAGGATTGAAAAAGAGATAGCGGAAGAAAAAATAGGCGAGCGCGGACGAATTCTTATACGCCCGAGCGGTACGGAGCCTATCATAAGAATTATGGTAGAATGCGAGTCCCTGATGTTGGCAAAGGAATGTGCCGACAGAATAGCAAAAAGTATTGATAACGGAGAATAAAAAATTGATAAAAGATATAACTATATCCGCATTATACGCCGAAATACCTGCATTTTTACAACCATTGTTTACAAATTACACATATCCGTGGGAAATAGTGCCACATATAAAAAACTACCTGTATAAGCTAATTTGCACAGAGCCCTCGGGATACACGCTGTATGAAGATGGAATACTGATAGGAAAAGACGTTACAATTCACAAAAGTACAACCATACTGTCTCCGACTATAATAGGACACGGCACTGAAATACGCACGGGCGCATTCATAAGAGGCGGTGTGGTAACCGGATGCGGATGTGTGATAGGAAATTCCACCGAGGTTAAAAACTCCATACTGCTTGATTGCGTTAAGCTCCCACACTATAATTACGTGGGAGACTCCATTCTCGGCAAGAACGTTCATCTCGGCGCATCGTCAATATGCTCAAATCTGAAGGCCGATAAAAAGACGATTACGGTAGGTGACGATACAAGGATTGATACAGGCCTCAAAAAACTCGGTGCAATGCTAGGAGATGACACGGAGATAGGTTGCGGCTCGGTCTTAAATCCCGGAACGATAATAGGCAAACGAGCAATTGCATATCCACTCATCTCACTGCGCGGTATATATCCCGAAGACTCAATAATAAAGGGTACAAAAAACGTAGTAAAACGAAAAACATAAAAAAAGAGCCGCCACAACCGTTGCTGTGGCGGCTCTGAATTATTCGGAAAATATCGAGAAATTGCCTTCGGAAAGAGGCACTCTCTTACCGTAAAGCACTGCTATTCCGTGTACTCCCTTCGGCACGGATATATTCAGTCTTACTCCGCCATCCTCTTTCATCCAGCTTGCAACCAATCTACCTCCGCTGAAAGTATAAGAAGCAGTGGCAGAGCTGACAGCAGAAGGAATAATAGGCTCAACGAGAACCTCGGATTTGTCGCGCATTGTGGGATTTACACGTATGCCCGCAAGCTTGGAAACAAACAAATGCAGGATATCTCCCAGGAAATGATGATTCTGTGACTCTTGTAAACCATTTTGAATAAATGCCTCAAATAATGCCGTTCCTCCAAGCTCAATCATATTTCCGTATGAGGGGGCGTCAGGTCTTGTTATCATTTTAAGAGCGAGGTCGGCATCTCCGTTTTCAAACAAAACGTGGAATATGTGGCGCGCGCCAATCATTCCGGTATATATGTGTTCGTCCTTCTCTTTTATAAATCTAATGAGGTTACGATACGCCTCACGCTTATTTGCCTCGGAAATAATGCCAAATCTTAATGCCAATGCCTGTGATGTCTGGCACTCTCCGGCAGCAATGCAACCGTCCTCACTTACAAGATGAGTTCTGATTGACAAGAGTATCTCATCTGCGAGTCTTGCCGCGAATATCCGCTCCTCTTCCCTGCCTATGATCTCAAAAAGGAAAGCACTCTTCTCTGCCATCTCATAGACCTGTATACTGTCGGTAAACTCGAGTGGGGAATCAAATACGTTCTCAACGCCATTGCGAGGCTGAGTCCAATCACCGAGTCCGCAGGCAACCAACCCTCGCTCATCTCTGCGTCCCGATATGTATTTCAAATATCGGTATATCATATCAGCGTTATCCTCGATGATATCCACTCTTCCGTCATACTTATAGCAGTAATAAGGAAGATTAACTATCACGCTGTCCCACGCAGGTCCATTGCCCCATTTATAGCCCCAGGTATCGGTAGGAACTATGCCGGGTAACATTCCGTCATCGCGCTGCGCACATCTTACATTCTCAAGCCATACGGCAAACGCCTCCGCACAGTCAAAATTAAGCAAGTATTGGTGTGCAGAAACCGACACGTCACCTGTCCATCCGTTCTTTTCACGGTGAGGACAATCTGTTGGAAAATGATGAAAATTGGAAAGATCGGAGCGTATTCCCATCTCATACAGCTTATTAATTACCTCGTCGGAGCAAGTAAACTCCGCGCGCCTTGTAATATCGGTGTTAAGCACCTCGTAGGTAAGCAGCTCGGTTGTCGCCTGCTCCTCCGTAATTCCCTCAACAAATGCATATCTGAAGCCGTGATAAGTAAACACGGGTATGAAGCATTCGACACCGTCGCCGCTCAATATGTATTCATCAGCCTGATATCTCGTTATAATTTTTTCAACATCGGGAGTTACCGTAATGATTGAATTCATATTAAACTTGCCGTCACGTAACGCTTCGCAGTGGCGGATAACCACACGCTGACCGCGCTTTCCCTTTATACAAAGGCGACAAACACCTGCACAGTTAACTCCAAAATCATAGAGGTATCCCTCTGTCACGTAAGTTTCTTTTATCGGTGTTGCATCGTTGTTATAGAGATAATAGAAGTTGCTCTGCTTTTCTATGCTCAGCGGTTTTATTCTTTCTCTGACCTTTATAGGCAAAGCTCTTGACGGTGTAATTACTCCACGTGGAGGTGTCGCAAGCCTTGCATACTCCCAATCGCTGTCATCGAAATCTGCCTCGGAAAAGCCGCTTATCTCTTCGCGAGCATCATATACTACTCCATAGCGATACATATCAAAGCGTATCGCGGATGAATGAACTTTAAAGCTCTCGTCACTGACAAGTGTATACACCTTATCATTTGCCCCAGCGGAAAGCTCAACGGCAAGGCACAAGGGCGCACGGAAGGGGGCCTTCGAAAAATTCCATCCTTGCACGTCCTGATTTGCAAATCCGTTACCGAGAATAACCGCTATTGCATTTTTTCCTTTATTTAGCATATCTGAAAGGTCATATTCATCATAATAAATTATGTGATCAGGGTTATTTATGTATGGAGCAAGTTGGCCACGTGTTATTCTTTTACCGTTAATGTACAACTCATAAAAGCCTGAAACCGCTATCCTCAAAACAGCACTTTCAGGAGTAAAATCCAATTCAAATCCACGCCTTAATATCGGCGCCGGAACAGGATTATCAAGACTGCAATAATCATCTGTTGCGCGTATAAAATTCATGACAGTTTACCCCCCATTTATTGCAATAGTATTGTAAGAGCATTATATCATAAAGACTACAAAGTTTCAAGACCTGTGCTAACAAAAAAAGACCGCACCAAAACGTGACTGTTTGCTACGTTTTTTATTTTGACAGGCAAAGGCATTTGGCGGTGTTGATAAAGCTTTTAATTCGCGGATTGTTTTTCGACGATGAGTTGTACGTCAGGTATATTTTTCGATAAGATTCTTCACTTTTAGGCATGAAAAACAGTATATTTTCGTCGTACGGTTTTTGCGCTATGGCAAGAGACGAGATAAGAGCCGCACCTATGCCATAAAAAATATCTCGATAAAATGGGAGTCGCGTTGCCTATCCTTCTTAGCTCCGCTATGGGACTTCTGCTATTTTGGTCATTCATTCCGCAGGTTGTTGTGAAAATTCTGGTAATGGCTATAGGATATACAGTGATGCTTTTTATAAGGGACCCGTTCAGGATTTATATACAAGACGTATTATTTACGAGTACTCCGAAGGAACAGCACCAGGTTTTGCTCCCGGTGTTAGATTTGGGTGTAAAGATTGTGACGGCAGGAATGGGACTCGTCTTTTTCGCTATTCTGCTACGCTTCTCGATGATTGTCATAATTGGCATTATGCTCGCGATTTCGTTTGCTGAAATTACACTCTGCATAGTGCTTTACAGAGCTATTACGCCAGGTAAGAGAGTAGCGAAGAGCATTGAATGATATAGCTTTACAAAACAGTGTTCAACCATTACCGTAGCACGTAAAAATACGGGCTCTTAGCGTAGTCTCATTCCGAGGCACTACGAATCGATACAAATCCGCTGACACAAATTATCTATATACTCTAATGCGTTCGATATATTACCGATGGCAACTATGCGCCATCGGCAACTCGACATACTCACTTCCCAAGCGCGAATTTATATTACATCGAGTTTGAATGTAGCAAAGTATATCGACAAGATTCGTGAGAAAAGTGAAGAAGTGATAGTGAAAAAGTAAAAATCTACAAGCTTCTGTTGAAACTTATAGATTTTTGTGTGGGATAGCAAGGTATTCTCGCATGGCGAGAAGATACTTCCCCTCTTCGCCTATCAAGCAAGCTTGCCGATCTTCGAGGAGAGTATGTGAACTTACGGCACTCGCATAAAGCTCGTGCTAAGTCAGATGCATCTACCATTGCCAATAGAAAAGACCCGTTTCAGACGGGTCTTTTCTATTGTGTTGGGTGGCCGATTTAGATGCAAAGCCGTGAGTGGTCAATTTAGATGAACGCCCATTTTGCAGAGGGTACACTAACCCCTTGGCGATGATGGGAGTTGCACTCGACCGCTATCTTCCAGGGCACAACACCATGCTTGCAAACGAAGCCTATGTATTATTTCCTCAATGCTTTCTTCTTTCGCTCTACGCCTATTACAGCGGAATCGTCATCTTTATAACCCCATTCGCTTTTGAGGCAAGCGATCAATCTGTCATAGGTTTCAATAGCCTTGTCAACATTATTCATGATGACATATATCGTTGCAATACCATCCAAGGCATCGGTAAATCTTGGCTTTTGATTGCTTTCCTTTTCCCATGACTGTTCATAGAACGCAATCGCCTTCTCATATTCGCATTTGCGAGCATGGTACTGCGCTGTTTCAAAGAGGAAACCAGCGTTATCCGAAAACTCCGACAAGGCAGCATCCATAATACTGTCTGCTTTCTTTGCATCGAATTCCGCAAGCGCGATATACGCCTTGTATACAGGAATCAAGAAAGGTCTATGAGCAGGTAATAACGCGCACTTGTCCAAATATTCCTGCGCCTCACGGGTTCGATGGTCGGCGATCAAATTGTCAATAAGATCATAGTAAGGCAGGGGTGTGTGGGGAATGACGGCATCGCTTTCGATTACCTTTTTGTAATAATCAATGACATCCGTATGGTTGGAACAATTCCAATCCCAAGCAACAGCCCCGTTTGATTTTTGCAGAAGCCATTGACAGTCCTTGATTTCGGGAGCAAGCAAAATCGCCTCACGGGCATATTTACTAACTTTGCTCAAATATGATTCTGCGCGATGATGATAAAGTCTTGCAAGCAATGATAGAATTTTTCTCCTATCCTCTGACTCTTCAAGTTGAATTTTCAATATGTTTTCATATTCGAGAAACACGTCATCAGAAAGATTTTCCTCGATATCGAGTCTGTTTTCTATTCGTTGCAGTTTTTGATCTGTAGTCAAGTCAAAAAGCTCGTCGATGGTAACACCAAGCTCACTTGATAAGATTGGCAACAGCGTAATATCAGGCATCGTGACACCCGTTTCCCATTTTGATATAGATTGAGCGCTCACACCAATTTTTTCTCCGAGCTGCTCCTGTGTTGCTCCGATTTTTTGGCGCAATAGTTTGATTTTATTTCCAATATCCATATACGATTCTCCTTCGGTTAGATAAAATTCATTTATCAAGTACTTGATGTCTTCATTGTAGCATGAAAAGTAAAACAAATCAATAACGCATATTTCGTATCAATTCACCTATTGTGCGAAAAACGGGTAGTGTGGCGGTTCGAATTTGTCTACAGACCCGAAAATGCCCGAAATGCATCTACAAAATTTCGAAAAACTTTAGAGTCGAAGTTTTTAGTGATATGCTGACTTCGTCAGCGTGATATTGTCGCAAGCGACAGTGATATTGCTCCACTTCGTTCCGCAGTGATATTATATTCGTCTCCTAAAGCTCGCAACGCTCACATAGTGAGCGCGCGAATACCACTCGGCGCAAGCCTAATATTACTGCGAAGCAATAGAACCCGCCGCAGGCAAATATCACAGAAAAAAGCACGCTTGCGCGTGCTTTTTTCTGTGATACGTTCTTAAATGCCAACGATCCGGCTTGCTCTCCACAAACTTAAGTCACCAGAAGAAAAAGAGTCAGAGCGAGGATCGATATCACCAACGCGATCAACCAGATCAGCATACCTCTTGAGAGCGTTGGCTTCTTTGAGGGTTCGTTCCCGTTGTTGACATGAATGCGATCCCAAGGATTTTTATCCGCCATATCTCTGCGGCGGGCATTTCTGTCGGCGTGCATAGAAAATGCGAAAAAGACAAAACCGCCTGCACCGATAATCGCGACGACAAGACCGATCAAAAGAACTTCAATCATATAGATTACATCTGGATAAATCTCAATCATCGTCTTCTCCTTTGCCTTGTTTATGGAAGCGTTGCCGCCTTTCTTACT
>JAZNHE010000053.1:0-31802 GCA_045576795.1 Eubacteriales bacterium
TGTCAATAAAAAGAGAGAAAATACGTATAAAAGCACAAAAACCGTCGATAATTATAGGAGTATCTCTTTTGTCTCGAGGAAAATCTTTTCCGTAATAGATTTGTTATTTCTGAAATCTGTATTTATGGAATATATTTTTTCAAGTGAAGAATGCATTTGTGCAGCGATGTTGAATTCATTCCTTGAGAGGTTCATCAGCTCGTCATGTATCGCCTTGAGTTTTTCATACTCCAAAGGTAGCTCATTCCTCAACGCAAGAGTTTCAATGGTTATATTACTGCACTTGTTAACTGTAAATATGGTAGAGTTGGTGAAAATGGCATCTGTCATTGTATCGGAGAGTGCAGAGTAGCATATTTGCTCGGTAGAGTCGTTTTCGAGTAATATTTGCTTTATCCGATCCATTAATACGTATTCTGTAAATCCGTCACCGCTTAATGATATAACGCTTCTTTCATTATCGTAAACGGGAGCAAAATTATAACCGTTTTTATTAAATGCCCCGAGATAGTATTTAGGATCGTACCATACAGTCGCAGCATCCTTTTTTATCCTTTCGAGAAAAACTGAGAAGTGTTCTTCTGCCTTTGAATATATAGCGTTATTAACAAAAAGCCTCTGTATTTCTACATACACTCTTTCCGCCGTGTTCAGGTATGAATATGCCTTTGAATAGGCGGATTTTTTCGCTTTCGTCAGCTCGCTGATCTTCAATTTTTCCATTCGCAGATTTTTCTGATTTAGCCCCGAGCCAAGATCTACAATTTCCTCACACGCGCCGGGATAAAGAGGGTCAAACGTATGTGGTGCCGTCCCGTCTAATATCGCTATTTTTGCAGTATCGTTTTCCAGTATTATTCCGTCGAGCGAGTGTGGATCAGAGGAGCATAATATCTCTGTTGAATTAATTTTTTCGTTCTCGAATTTTCTTAAAATTGTTTTCATTAAGGTGCTTTTTCCTGTGCCGGGACCGGCCTTTATTACGTATATTTTTGAAAATTCATTACTGTTAAAAACGGTGTTGAAATTTGATTTGAATCCCCCGTAACTGTTTGCTGAAGCAAAATATGCTTTTCTGTTTTTCATATATATTCTCCTTGTTTGAGTTATATGTAAATTCTTGTCTAACATCACCTTTTTATGCAGATGAATTAAAAAGTAATTTTCTAAGTTACGATAAAACTTGACAATTGACACTAAATCTTTTATAATATATGTTAGTAATTTGTCGGAGGTTCGTATGAAGGTAATTGGCTTATGCGGTGGAAGCGGTAGCGGAAAGGGTCTTGTATGCCGACTTTTTAATGAATTTGGTATTGATAGCATAGACACCGATAAGATATATCACGAGCTTACCTCAAAAAAAAGCGAGTGTCTTGATGAGCTTGCTACCGAGTTTGGTGAACGTATACTTTCCGATGGCGTACTCAATAGACCTGCACTCAGAGATATTGTACACGCAGAGAAAAAGTTTATGGTATTAAACGAGATAACACATAAGCACATACTTAACCGAGTCCGTGAGTTAATCGATGAATATGAGAAAAACGGTTCCCGTGGAGTCATCGTGGATGCTCCCGCACTTTTCGAATCGGGATTTGACAGAGAATGCGATTACATAATATGTGTTTATTCAAAAATCGAGACACGAATTCAGCGTATAATGGAGCGTGATAAAATATCTCGTGATATCGCAGAAAAGAGAGTGTATGCACAGGTATCTTCCGACTGGCTTCGTGACAACTGTGATTACGTAATTGAGAATGATTCCACATATCAGGAATTACGAATTTCGGTTTTAGCGGCAAAGATGAAATTTTTTGATATTTTATAAGGAGAAATAACATGGAAAACAAGAATGCAAAGGAAATTTTTGACAATCTTACATACAAAAAGAAAAATGTATACGAAGAGTCAACCAAGGAAGAGATAAAGGCAATATACGACTATTCCGTAGGCTATATGCAGTTCCTTGACGAGGCAAAGTCGGAGCGCGAGGCTACTACTACCGCAATCAAAATGATAGAGGCTAAGGGATACACCGAATATAAGTTCGGCGATTCTCTCAAGGTAGGAGACAAAAAATATTACAATAACAACGGCAAGAGCCTTATAGTGTTCAACGTTGGAAGTGATGATATTGAGAAGAACGGCATTAGAATTCTTGCTTCTCACATCGATTCCCCCAGAATAGATCTCAAACAGGTTCCTCTATACGAGGATGCCGGAATGGGATTTCTCAAGACTCATTACTATGGTGGAATTAAAAAATACCAGTGGACAGCTATACCTCTTGCACTCCACGGCGTTGTGATCAGAGCAGACGGCACAAGCGTTGAGGTGAAGATAGGCGAAGATGATAAGGATCCCGTCTTCTATATCAACGACTTGCTTCCTCACCTTGCACAAAGACAGTCGCAGGAGCCTCTCGGAAGTGCAATAGCGGGCGAGACTCTTAATATACTTGTCGGCGGATTACCCTATGATTGTGATGACGTATCTGATAAAATTAAGCTCACGATTCTTTCAATGCTTAATGATAAATACGGCATAACCGAAGAGGATTTCCTCAGCGCAGAGCTTTCGCTCGTTCCCGCCTTCAAGGCGCGCGATATCGGATTTGACAGAGCATTGATAGGCGCATACGGACATGATGACAGAGTTTGCTCATATCCTGCCATCACAGCACTCCTTGACACGCCGGACACCAAGCGCACCGTTATGGTTGTTCTTGCTGATAAGGAGGAGATAGGCTCTGTAGGTCTCACGGGTATGCAATCCGACGTCCTTGTAGATATAATTAGCATGATTTCCGATGCTCTTAATGCGAACAGCATTGTTGTAAGAAGTCATTCAAAGTGCCTTAGTGCGGATGTTAACGCGGCATACGATCCTAATTTTGCCGACGTATACGAGAAGAGAAACAGTGCTATGCTTTCTTGCGGTACTTGCCTCAGTAAGTACACAGGTTCAAGAGGTAAGTCCGGTACAAGTGATGCATCGGCTGAATTTGTAGGATTTGTAAGACGTCTGTTTAGCGAAAATAACGTAATCTGGCAGGCAGCAGAGCTTGGAAAGGTAGATGCAGGCGGAGGCGGAACGGTCGCTATGTATATCGCTAATCATAACATAGAAACCGTTGATCTTGGAGTGCCTGTAATATCTATGCACGCGCCTTATGAGGTTGTTTCGAAAGCTGACGTTTATTCAACATATAAGGCTTTCTGCGCATTTATAAAATAGTACCGACTCAAAATTTATATCACAAAATTTTGAGGAGGAAAAATGTTAAAGAAGCTTTCAGCAGCCGATGACAGATATAAGGAGATCGAGCAGATGCTCACTCTCCCGGATATTATATCCAATGTCAAGGAGTACTCTAAACTCATTAAAGAATACAACCGTTTGGGAGAAATAGTTACAAAATACAGGGAATATATCAAAGCAGAAAAGGAAATGAACGAAGCTGACGAAATGATGCGTGACGGCTCACTTGATCCGGAGCTTCGTGAACTTGCGGAGGATGATTTCAAGCAAAGGCGCGCATTATGTGAGCAGCTTACGGATGAATTAAAAATTCTTCTTATGCCAAGAGATCCCAATGACTCCAAGAACGTAATTATCGAGTTAAGGCAAGGAGCCGGCGGAGAAGAGGCAGCACTCTTCGCATACGATATTTACCGAATGTACAACATGTACGCGGCAAGCAGAAATTTCAAAATCGAAGTAATTAATTTGAATGAAACCGAGCTCGGTGGTATCAAAGGCGTTACGTTCACTGTAATCGGAAACGGAGCGTATTCAAGATTTAAGTTTGAAAGCGGAGTTCACAGAGTTCAAAGAATTCCCGTAACCGAATCTAACGGAAAAATACAAACTTCAACAGTTACAGTAGCAGTTTTGCCCGAGGCAGACGAGGTTGAAGTTGACATAAATCCTGCGGATATTAAGATAGAATCCTGTAAATCCAGTGGCGCCGGCGGACAGCATATAAATAAAACCGAGTCCGCAGTAAGACTTACACACATTCCGACAGGAATAGTAATAGAATGCGATGCGGAACGCAGCCAGCTGCAAAATAAAGAAAAAGCTATGAAGCTGCTTTATACCAAGCTCTACGATATGAAAGAGAAGGAACAGAGCGAACAGATAGCTTCCACCCGTAAGAGCCAGGTAGGAACAGGCGACAGAAGTGAAAAGATACGCACCTATAACTTCCAGCAATCACGCGTTACCGATCATAGAATTAACAAAACAATTTTTAATCTCGAGAGCTTCCTTAACGGCAATATTGATGTTATAATTGATGATCTTATCGCGCTTGACACTGCTATGCGCCTGAAGGGAGAAGAAAGTGAAAACTGAGGTAATAAGGGTAGATATAGATAAGCCATTCTCCGACGAGCTTTCTACATGCGCTCGTATTATCCAAGACGGCGGTCTTGTTATATTTCCTACAGAGACCGTTTACGGTCTTGGCGCAGATGCGACCAATCCTACGGCAACCGAAAAAATATATAAGGCTAAGGGCAGACCATCCGATAATCCTCTTATCATTCATATAGCGGATATCGGTGATGCCGAAAAATATGCTTTTACAAATTCCACATATTATTTATTGGCAGAGAAGTTTATGCCCGGACCAATCACCGTGGTATTGCCTGCCAAGGACAGCGTCCCTATGACAACGAGAGGCGGACTTAAAACGGTTGCTATACGTTGTCCTCAAAACAAGATTGCGCACGAGCTCATAAAAATGGCAGGTGTGCCTATTGCTGCTCCGTCTGCAAATCTTTCCGGTACTCCGTCTCCTACGTCTGTATCTCATGTAATAGATGATATGTACGGCAGAGTTGATGCTATTATCGACGGAGGCAATTGCGATTTTGGACTTGAATCCACGATATTGAAGATTAATGGCGATAATAGTGTAACGCTTCTGCGCCCGGGTAAAATTACGGTAGAGGACATCAAAGAAATCGGAATAAAGATAGATATAGCAGATGCCGTGACCGGAAGTCTTAAAAATGGAGATGTTGCAATATCTCCCGGTATGAAATACAAGCACTATGCTCCAAAATCTCCTCTGATTTTACTTGATGGCACTTATGAAGCAATATTTGAGTATATTAGAGCGCAAAGTGATAAAAATGTGGCAATAATTGCTTATACCGAGCATTTGTCTGGGCTTGCAAATATAAGCACAAATATAGATGTGTATGACTTTGGATCTATAGATGATGATGAGTTGCACGCGCATCTTCTGTTCAAACTACTAAGAGAAACCGATAAAAAGCAGTACGACGTTATTTTTGCACCTTTGCCGAGAATAGACGGCATCGGCCTTGCGATTTACAATAGAATGATACGCGCTGCTGCACATAAAATAATTAGATTGTGACGGTAAACAAAATGGCAAGAAAGAAAAAAATAGATATTGAAAGTGTCAAGGCTAACGAATCTGTGCCAACGCTGCAGCCGATAACGGAAACGCTGGTTAAAAACTATATGCCGTATGCTATGACGGTTATAGTTTCGAGAGCGTTGCCTGAAATAGACGGCTTCAAGCCATCTCATAGAAAGCTCTTGTACACTATGTATAAAATGGGATTGCTGAATTCCGCAAGAACAAAAAGCGCAAATATTGTCGGACAGACGATGAAGCTTAATCCCCACGGTGATGCGTCCATTTATGAAACGATGGTTCGTCTTACTCGTGATAACGAAACGTTGCTTCATCCATTTGTTGATTCGAAAGGCGCATTTGGTAAGCAGTATTCAAGAGATATGACATATGCCGCTTCTCGTTATACAGAAGCTAAGCTTGAGCCAATCTGCTCTGAATTATTTAGCGGAATTGACAAGGATGCTGTAGATTTTATCCCCAATTATGACAACAGTACAACAGAGCCCTCGCTCTTGCCTACCACTTTCCCGAACATACTTGTTTCTCCTAATTTAGGAATTGCGGTTGGTATGGCATGCTCTATCTGTTCGTTTAATTTAGGTGAAATATGCGATGCAACGGTAGCACTGCTTAAGAATCCAAATACTACAATTGACAGACTCCTTGATATTATGCCGGCTCCTGATTTTCCGGGCGGTGCGGAAATAATATACGATAGAGAGCAGATGAAGAAGATCTATGAGACCGGCTTCGGCAGCTTCCGTATGAGAGCAAAATATCAATATGTAAAAAAGGAAAATCAGATAGAAATACTTGAAATTCCGTATTCATCGTTCATAGAGCCTATAATTAAAAAGGGTAGAGAGCTTATCGCTACCGGCAAACTGAAGGAAGCGGTTGATTTCCGCGATTCAATAGACAGAAACGGTTTTAAGCTTATCGTATCTTTAAGAAAAGATGCAGACGTTGAGCGAGTTATGCAAAAGCTGTTTTCCGTTACGGAGCTTGAAAACAACTTTGACTGTAATTTCAACATTATTGTCAACGGAACACCTATGCTCCTCGGCGTAAAGGATATACTTAAAGAGTGGATAGCCTTTAGAATGAATTGCTATTCTCGCGAGTTGAAATTTGACCTCGGTAAAAAAGAGGACAAGCTTGAGCTATTGCTTGGTCTTGCTGCAATTTTACTCGATATTGATAAAGCAATCAGAATAATCAGAAACACTGAAAAAGAAGAGGACGTTGTTCCTAATCTTGCAGCCGGCTTCAACTTAACACAGCGACAGGCAGAGTACATCGCGGAGATCAAGCTCAGAAATCTCAACAGACAGTATATTATTAACAGAGTCCAGGAAATTGAAAATATACGTGCTGAAATTGAGGAGATCAAAGAGATACTCAAGGATGAGCTCAAGTTGAAGGCTAAAATAATTGCTCAGCTGCAAGCAATTAAAAAGAAGTACGCAAACCCGCGTAAAACAGCACTTGTAAGCAAGGAAGATGTTATAAAGCCCGATAAGGATATATTCTTTGAAAACTACAACTGCCGACTCATACTTACCAAGGGTGGATACTTCAAGAAACTATCGGTACAGGGAACTCGCTCTGCGGACGAGCATAAGTTAAAGGAAGGCGACTTCATAATTTATTCCGAGGACACCGATAACAAGGGCGACATACTGTTCTTTACAGATAAGGCACAGATATATAGATGTAAGGTTTCTGACTTTGATATATCTAAACCAAATCAGATGGGCGATTATATACCGACCAAGCTCTCCATGGATGACGATGAGAGAGTCGTCGGATGCAAGATGATATATGACATCATTCCCGAGCATCATATGGTATATATATTCGAAAACGGCAAGGGATTAAGAGTGAAGATGGCCACGTACGTTTCAAAGTCGCGCAGACGTAAGCTGACGGGTGCATTTTCAACAGATTCTCGTATAGTCGGAGCTATCTATGAGGGGAAGGATGCCAAGCCCATATTCATCAGAAGCGATGCAGGAAGGGGAATGCTCATTAAGAGCTCACTTATACCCGAAAAGGCAACAAGAACTGCCTCGGGCGTACAAATAATGCAGCTTCCAAAGAAGGGTGTTAAGGTTGATCTTGTTACAGACAGGATAGAAGATTTCGGACAAGATGCACTTAAATGCAAGAAAAATGCTATTCCGTCAACAGGAAACTCTCTGGCACAGTTAACCTTTAATTTCTGATAAAAAGAGGAAAACACAAATAAAGTGTTTTCCTCTTTTTTTATTTCTTGATAAAACAACGGTAAGCAGATTTTCTGCTTACCGTTGCTGCTAAAAGTCTTTTAGCAAATGTTTATTCTGCTTTGTAATAAGTGATTATATTTTAATTATTAAGATAATTAATAGATGCCTTGGAGTATTCTCCCAAGCAGAACAACATAGTCTTTAATGCGTGGTCTGACGTATCAAGTGCGGTATAATAAGCATTTATACCGTAAATGGCGGTTGTTGTGCCATCGCTTACAGAAACGTCTGACAAAAGTTCATTTGCAGGAAGAGTTACGTCTATATATCTCTTACCGTCACATACACCGTTTTTAACAACATACGTATTAATTGTGTCATTATGTGTAATGGTTAGCTTGCCTGTGAAGCCCGAATTTAACGTTAATCTGAGCTTTACAGAAGCGGATAGACTTAATCTTGCACTGTAAATTGCGTGGTTCAAATTAGATGTACTTACATTATCAATCTTGTGTAAGCCACCAAATATGACGTCATAGTTAGTGTAAGCATCGACGATACTCTTTATCTCCGAGTATTCCGCAGATTCAATCTTACCTGTATATACGTAGGCACTTGCGAAGTAATTAAGCATCTTAAGCGCAAGGATCTTTTCATTATCATTACCGGATGCGGCAATAAGATCATTGAGATACGTTACGGGTGAGAGTGAAAGAGTCTTCTCAGAGTCGTCATTGTATTTGATTACGACTGTATGCTTTTCTGCTGCTCTTGCCGGATTTATAGCCGTAATGCTATATCTGTAGTATGTGGAATTTTGGACCTTTACTACCTCATATGCGGAAGCTGTGAGAAGAGCTCCATCTACAGTGACGGATTTTACGTTATTTTCAAATTCGGACTTCAAAATATAAATATTAAGTGCAAAATCCGATGATACGTTTATGCTGTGGAACAGAGTATTATCTCGCTGTAATGTTATGCTTGGCTTAAGATTGATAGTTCCGCTATCTACAACAGTATGGGGATTGTAATTATAAATGTTAGATATTGTAGAGAGATAACTCTTAACGGATTCATTTGTAACCTTTGGAGTTTCTCCAACAGCTACATATTCTTTGTATAAGAGATTACCGGAGAGATCAAGCCAATTTACTTCTGCATACTCTGTTGTAACCTTGTAATTAAACATTACGTTATAGTTATTAGCGAGAACAGAATTAAATGCACGGTTCAGAGCATCAAGCTCAAGATTGGTGACAACACCTTCGAAGAACTTGATATTTTGATATGCAAGAGCAGATGAGGTAAGTGACGGTGCCGAAATAGCAGAGCTTCCGCTTACGTATATCTTAACAAGCTCGGAGTCAGCCTTCATAAGAGGTGAAGCTGATATAATTGTTGTGTCATTTACATATACTTCCGAATAAGTCGTAGACGTAAATGAGAAGACTGCGTTTGATGTAACATCTCTCTTAATCGTACATGAGTTCAAGGTTACCGTCTGGAGATTGGCAGGAACACCGTTGGTCATAGTTGTGTTCTTGTTCCAAAGGTCAAAGAGCGCGGAGTTCATCTTATTACTCTGATAGAACTCACAATTTATGAATTTATGCTGTCCAATTCTCAAGTCACCAATCATTGATGCTGTTTTGAAGGTTACACCATCTACCACTATACCGTTTTGATTTGTTTTACTTGTAGCACCTCCGCCGGAAGTAAATACCGTATGTGTACCTGTTCGTTCAATAGTTCCGGGACCGCAAATGCTGAAGTTCTTGGTTGCAGATTCACTGAATATGAACAAATGTGCGTTTTGATTATGTGACAGTGTATAATTGTTCAGACACAGAACCTTTCCGTTAGGATTAATAGCAATACCTGAAGTAACAGTCATCTCAATATCGGAGCAGAGAACTACCTTTTTGGAACCGCTACTGCTCTTAAGCTCGGTAATCAAAGCATTTTCAGTATAGTAAGGTACAAATTTGCCTTGGGCATTTTCTACAACAAATAAGCACTCTAACGGCACGTTGTTCACGAGCCAGAAGTCAGCGTTGCCCTCCGATACGATCATATCATCAGCGGCAACCGGCTTTCCGTTTTTAGTCCTTGACCAGCCTGTTGTATAGTACTTATATCCGACTACACCGTCTGCATATTTGATTACCTCTTCGGTAATTACACCGATTTTAGTCGAGGTGCGCTTAAATGTAGCCAACTCGGATTTGGTGTAATTTTCGGTATAGGTATCATTTCCAATGTGCCAGGTTACTACTATAGATCCTGACTTGAAGCTTATGATATTGTCGGATACCTGAGCAACGTAATTATTAGAAATATAATCGAAGCTATATCCTCTTGTATCAATAACTGCATTCTTGTTGGTTATATTGAATCTGCCTATGACATCGCGCATAAGAGTTACCTTATATCCGTTGTTAAGAGCATTCTGGATGTCTGTGTACGTGTAAAGGAACTGATTATTCGCCATTGCCATGTAAGAAGCGGGAACGTCTGTTACGTGCTTATCGCTCCAGGAGTTAAGAGGAGAGGTAGAGGTCAAGAGTTTTGCAAGCTGAGTATGATCGTACTCTGTACCGAGTGAACGGATAAGAATGTTGTCGAATGAGATCGATGACTTCTTATCAGATACTGTTTTTTGCGGTATTACAATCGATAGATCTGTGATCTCATTAACATTAACGTCTGTAATAGTAGTTAAATATGCGTTGGATATGTATACGTAAAGCTTATGAGCCTCAACATCATAGATAAACGTAAGATGCTTCCAAGATTGGTCAAACGTTATACTCTTGCCCATACAGGTGAGCGTTCTTCCCGAAAGCTGAACTATAGGAGTATAGCCCGCATTCTCGGATGTAAATCCGATAGAGCTCTTATCAGGGAAGAGCGTTTCTGTAAACAGATCCATATCAGTAACGATATACTTGTAAAGGGAAGTGTCTATATAACCACTCTTAACGGCTGCAGTGTATACTGTATCAGCGCTTGTCGTTCCGTTTGATTCGGAATATATGGTCGAGAATTTGTTATCCGACACATTCTGGAGATTGAGATTAAATAATTTATCGGATGTATTAAATGTAGCATCGCCGGAAAGGATATGCTCCATCTCATAATCAGTCTCAAAATTAGTTGTACTTTCCGGAGTTTCAATTCTCGATATCTTCCAATCGGACATATTTGTCCATGCGTAATCGGTGCCGATTTCGTACTCATCAACGTGTTCTATAACTACTGCAAGATTAAGGTTAGTAACGTTTTCACACTTGATGGCAAGCTTGGAGTACATATCGCGGTTATTCTCGGTTGTTGCACCACCCATTGTATCGCGGTCTGTTCTTATAGTAACATCAAGAACGTATGTATAGCAGTCCATTAACTCAAACTTGAGATTTTCGTTATCTGATACAATGCTTACACGAATTATGTCATTACCACCCTTCATGAACGCGGTACGTCCATCAGCGGAAATTTTAACTTCGTCTACGTATCCTGCACCAATGCGATAATGTCCAAACCAATACGCGCTCTTGGTACCATTAAATTCGATCTCATCCTGTATAACCACAGTATTTCTCGAATTTGTGAAGAGCATACCGCGCTTCGCGCTCTTTACTTCGCTACCGTATACGGGCGCAGTATCGATAATTGTGTGTCCGCCGTTAACATCATTGGTTGAATAGTCAATTAGGGGAGCACTCGCCGCCTTGATTTGTCCGTAAGGAACAGCACTGTTGTTTGTAAGACAAATGATATTATGTCCTTCCGCCCCGAGTCTGTAAAGCTTGAAGTTGGAGAAGTAGCTTGGTGAGAAGTTGTAGTTGTCCGAGCCAAGGTCTGTAAACCATGTACGACCTTTATTGTGATAGGTGAATGTTCCGGCATCCATATGACCGTGTGATACATTGTTAGATCCACCCATAATTGCTGCGTAAAGTGCGCCCTTATCCCAGGAGCTACGGACAGAGTATCCGTCTATACCTTGCATATAGTATTCAAGCTCAAGGACAGGTTCTCCGACTACCGACGTATCGTAGTAGAGAATATCATAGAGTGATGAAGATTTTCCGTTGTCTAAATGCTTTTTTCTTATCTTAACAAGGTTTTCATCGCCATAAAAATTACCAACGAAGAAGAAGTAAGAGGTATCCTGCTGTCCGTCGCTACCGTCATTAAAGTTCCACATCTTGTAATCGGAGCTTTCTGCGTGAATAGCAAAATAAGCAGTTCTGTCAATACCCCAGGCATCCATTATTCCGTAATCATCGCCTGTTGCACTCTCAAGGCATGCAACCATTCTGTAAAGGGAATTTGTACCGTATGCCCAGTAACCGGGGGATTCAATATATGAACCGTCAGGAACATACTGAGCAAGACCATACGTGGTAAAGGTTGCAAGGTTCATAGATGCGAGCTTTGCAGCATAATCGGAATACGTATTAAGTCCCTGATGAATAGAAGCTTTACCAACCTGATTTATTGCTACAGTACTATTTGTGAAGCCGCCGGATGATGTTTTAGTCTGAATATCAAAAGTAATTCCGCTCACGGAGATGTCCTGATCCATAATTGCGAGAGTTGCCGCAATCATACCGGAGGTACATACGGCATTCCAGTTACTTTCCTTGGTTGCGTATCTTGAATCAACAACGCGATTGGGCCAAGGACATACTATGGCATTGCTTTGAACATATCCGGGAACGATAGCGTTTTTGAGAAGGATTGTTGCAAGCTTTGTGTGATCATACTGTTCACCGTCAAAAGGAGCAATCTTGCCTTGACCTTCAAGCTCAACGTATGCATCGTAGAGCCAGTCGTATGAAATGGCAAAAGGAGCGGCAGCATCCGCGCAGTTGAGGAAGTGTGCAGGACCCCAGTGATTCCACTCGCCGAGGGCAAGGGAATAATCATATGCAGCCATTGCATAATTAATATTTCCAGTTAACTGATAAGCGAATGCAAAATGCATAAGCGGGGTAGTGGGAATAGATGCTCTACCGCCGTTATCGTAACCGTTGTTGTTATACTTATCGTAATAAGTGTTTACCGGTATCTGACTTGGGATAAGTCCAGAATATACTCCGTTATTTACGTTGCAATACTTGGAAAGATATGAGGATGCGGTGCTGAGATGATTTGTGATGTACTCGTATAGCTGAAGCTCTTCGGGATTTGTAAGCTTTCCGCTATTTCCGTTCTGATATATTGTTCTGAGCTCGTTAAATTTATCCTCATTTGCCATGAGATATGGATGGTCAAAGTTATTTGTATAAGCTTGAACATCGCTCTTAATAGATGACATAGAGGGGAGATTGAAAATAAAGCTTTTAAGAACGGAAACTATCGTATCATGGCTTAAATTTTCTCCCATAGGGTCCTCGGTTGCAGATACGGAAATCAGTCCCATATCATAGCTCTGTGCCACGAGCTTGAATGCAGGGTATACGTTGTCTAAGTGTATGTATTTTACACCGTCAAATGTAACAGTGTAAGAATCAGGACAAGTGGTATTTGTCATCTGCTCAAGAATATCTACCGGACAGAAGATATTTTTGTCAACAAGGATAGGTGTGTTCTCAAGCTCAATTCTTGTATTGTTAAGGCTTGCGTTCTCAGCACCAACCTTCATAAGAAGCGTGTTTGAAGCAATTATGAATTCCTCATAGCTAGGTATGTTTTCTGCAGCTGTGTAGATCGTAATATTGTCCATACCCATTATCTGATTTGTACATCTTGAGCTACCTACTCTGAAATGCTGAATGTTGGTTGGGGTTCCAAGCTGATAGGATGACTCAAAATATTTATCTCCTACTAAACACTTAAAGTTGTACTTTGTTGCCGAAGCAGAGAGAATAGAGAGCTCACATCTTATATGTACCCACTGATTTTTCGGAAGAGATATTTTATCCGTCTTTTTACCATTGAGATACAAATAATTTGTGCTGCCGTCATTGGATATGTTAAGAACGTTGCTCGCTGCAAATCGCTCTTTTCCAAGTGTACCGGAGCCTGAGTGGATCTCAAAGAACGCATCGGTATTAAGAAGATTACCGAAGTCGTTAATGTCAAACTCGTAAATCATATAACCAAGACTACTTGTAGTTATAGAATAGGTTAAACTCGGTGACAACTGGAAGAATACGTTTGAATTAGGATCATTGAAATTGAACAAAGCGTATTTGTTGCCATTCGATTCCGTTTTCACTTCTACGGTAGAATTGGTCGCATTCATCAATGAAATGTTACTTGTCGTATCATCTACACGATCGCCAAAGGTATTACGATAGTGTAGGTAATTCTTAACTTGTCCTACGGAATCACTCGCAGCTTCTGTCTCGGAAGCGAAAGGGAAGACCGTGAATAATGGTAGGAGCATAGTAATAACAAGTAAAAGTGAAATAATTTTACTTTTCATATTTGCCTCCAAAAGCATATTTTTACAAATACATTATATCTCAAATTAAATTAGAAATCAACCGATAAATAAATATTTACAAATAAAAGCGCTAATGCACAAAAAATGCACTAACGCTTTGTAAATATTAAACAAGTGTTTCAAACTTATATCCGACACCCCAAACGGTTTTGAGCATCCAGCTGTCGGACACTCCCTCGAGCTTCTCACGAAGACGCTTTACATGAACGTCAACCGTTCTTGAATCTCCGAGATAGTCAAAGCCCCAAACCTTATCAAGAAGCTGATCTCTTGTGAACACTCTGTTGCAGTTTGATGCAAGGAAGTAGAGAAGCTCAAGCTCCTTAGGAGGAATATCTATAGCCTTACCGTTGAGCTTAAGCTCGTATTTCTGCAGGCTGATCTCGATGTTCTCAAATTTTACAACCTCATCATCATGAGTCTTGGTATGAGCGTTGAAGCGACGCAAAACAGCCTTGATTCTGGCGGATAATTCCTTCATATCAAAAGGCTTTACCATAAAATCATCTGCACCGAGCTCAAGTCCGAGAACCTTATCAAACACCTCACCCTTAGCAGTTATCATAATTACAGGCTTAGGAGAAATTTCTCTGATTTCACGGCAGACCTGCCAGCCGTCCTTCTTTGGCATCATAATGTCCAAGAGAACAAGATCGGGATCATATGATTTGAACAGAGCAAGGCCTTCGATACCATCGTTAGCTGCCTTAACCTTATAGCCTTCATTTTCAAAATAAAACTTAAGAAGATCGCATATATTGGGATCATCATCTACAATTAAGAGTTTAGTTTCCATAATTACCTCATCATTTGTTAACTTTGTTAAAAGAATTGTAATCTTAACAATTACATTATATACCATATATTGTTTTGAGTCAAGAACAAATTATGAATTTTTAAGAAAAAAATTATACATTTTTTGTTAATATGCGATTAACTTTGACAGAAATTGCTAAAATTACACAACTACTTAACAAAATACGAAGGCTACAATCTATATAAGACATCTCTGTTTATTGATACACGGTTGTATTTCGCGCGAAAAAGTATGTTTACTATTGAAAAACAGAAAATATTGTGATATAATGTATTAGTAATTTTGATATTGCTAAAAAGGAGAAGTATATAAATGAAACTTGGAATAGTCGGACTTCCCAACGTAGGAAAAAGCACACTGTTCAACGCATTGACAAATGCCGGTGCTGAATCTGCGAACTATCCATTCTGCACAATAGATCCAAACGTTGGTATTGTTGCAGTTCCTGACAGTCGTCTTGATGAGCTTGCAAAAATGTATAACCCTGAAAAGTACACACCTGCAGTTATAGAATTCGTTGATATTGCAGGTCTTGTTAAGGGAGCGTCTCACGGAGAAGGATTAGGTAATAAGTTCCTCGCTAATATTCGTGAGGTAGATGCAATAGTGCATGTAGTAAGATGCTTTGAGAATAATGATATTATTCACGTCGAGGGCAGCATAGATCCGCTGCGCGATGTTGAAACCATTGATATAGAGCTGATACTCTCAGACCTTGAAATCGTTGAGAGAGCGATTGACAGAACAACAAAGGCTGCAAAGAGCGACAAAAAGCTTCTTGAAAAGCTGACAGTTCTCGAAAAGGTAAAGAGCGCACTCGAGCTTGGCAAGTCCGCAAGAAGCATAGGCCTTGATGATGAAGAACAGGCATGGATAGAGGAATCACGCCTCCTTACCCTCAAGCCCATTATATACGTTGCAAACGTGGATGAATCTGAAATTTCGGGCGGATACGAAAACAACGAGTTTTATAAGCAGCTTAAGGCACATGCATATGACGAAGGAAGCGAAATTATTGCTGTCAGCGCACAGATAGAGGCGGAAATAGCAGAGCTCGAGGGAGAGGACAAGCTTCTATTCCTTGAAGACCTTGGAATAACAGAGAGCGGTCTTGACAAGCTCATTAAATCCAGCTATTCGCTCCTTGGACTCATTAGCTTCCTTACAGCTGGTCCAAAAGAAGTACGTGCCTGGACAATAACAAAGGGTACAAAAGCACCGGGTGCAGCAGGAAAAATACATAGCGACTTTGAGCGCGGATTTATTCGTGCAGAGGTCGTTGCGTTTGAAGATCTCATGCGTGAGGGCAGCCGCGCTAAAGTAAAAGAAAAGGGATTGCTCAGAAGCGAAGGTAAGGAATATGTTATGAACGACGGTGACGTCGTTGAATTCCTCTTCAACGTTTGATCAATCCCATATATTGACAGGAGTCTTGGTGATATTTATCGAGGCTCCTTTTTCTTTGTAATATGCTTCGGCATTTGTATCCAATCTTGTAGGATCCGCTATATTAATTGATTCTACATCAGGTAATATAAGATCAAATGGATACAACTTTGTATTTTTAATGCTACCCAAATAGATATTTCTGCTATGAAATAATAGCGCTTTTGCTTCAAAACTAAGCAAATCATAATCACACGAGGATAGATATACGTGCTCGCCGCGGTTATCACGTATCAGGAATACGTTGCTTTGGGAATCTCCGTATTGATAATAGTTTCTATCATATAGAATATATTCAGCCCCGCCAAAGCTGATAGTCTCGTGCAAATCATAGAAGACCATATCTGTGCCATACAATGATAGGAGGTCCGATAGACCTTCTGCCTGATTGACCTCCTCCTCAGTATTTGGCTCTGGGAGTATTATTCGTTCTATCTTTACAGTGTTTGCTGCATTTTTACAAAAATCGATAGTAGTATACGAATAATTAGCAAGTACAAGGCTATCGAGATAGTTAATTTTCTCATCATTCAGGTAGCTTACTATTGTTCTTGCATCATCCGGCTTAGATGAGCCGGAATATATTAAAGTTATGTTTCCGTCGCATTTTAGCAAAAACGCATCTCCTGCATTAGATGGTGCATAGCTAAGAGAGTTGTCAAATCTTGCCATTCCTGTTTCAAGAGTTGAGGTTAGAAGGGTTATTGAAAGCAACGATACAAGTATTGTTATAGCAAGATTTCTTTTCTTTATGTCCAAAAGTAAAAATGCGAAGAAGGCTATAGTAAATGTCACAACAAGAGCTCTAGAGAGAGCGGAATCAGTGGAAATTTGTGCCATCTCCCAGTTGGACATCCATTCGGCAAGCTCCTTTGTTATATCAGATAACCATATAACCGGCTTTCCTATCGGTATCATCCAGCCGAATGCAAGAATGATACATCCGGATATTATGAGGAATTCTGCCAAAAATCCCAATATTATTGTCGCCGGAGCGAAAAGCAAAGAAAACTGCTTAAAATTTAAGGCAGTAATTGATAGCGTTGCTCCCGTAGCAAAAACAGAAACGAGAACTGAATCAAAAATCCACAGTGCCATTTTTCTGATTACTGTAGTATTATCATCAGATTTGCATCTCGCTTTTCGAATGTCGGAAAACACTATAACACCAAGAGTAGCAAATGCACTTAGCCAAAGAGAAATATCAAATATAGAGTGTGGTGAGAGGAGAACTATCGAGGACACAGAGAGCATAAGCGAGGTGATATTATCAGGCTTGCTCGACAAAAGATACAGTACTCCCGCAATTATCAGCATTATACCCGCTCGCATCACTGAAGCTGATAATCCGGTCAAAAGCATATAGACAAATACAAAGAGGGAAATACATATAATTCTATTTTTCTTTGATATCCCTAAAAGCGACAAAACTTTTGTAATTATACCTGCTAAAATTGCAAGGTGCATGCCACTCAAAGCAAGAATGTGAGATATGCCTATTCTTTTGAAGTTCAGAATGGTATTCCCATCAAGATCGCTCTTATCACCCATTATAAGTGCAGACAAAAATGAACCGGTTTCAAAATTTGTCCTTTTCTTAAGAGTATTACATATTTTGAGTCGTGTCGTTTTTACAAAATAATCTATATAGTCGATGTCGTTATCTACAACATTTAATTCCTCAACATCATATGCAGTTGCGGATATACCGTCTGCTACATAATAGTTTCTGACAGAAGAATTCTCCTCATATTTAAGCGAGTTAAGAGTAGCTCGAAAGTTTATTACGTCATATCTTCTCACCTCGGTGCTGAGAGATTTATTCATATACACGTATATCTTATGTGAGCTTCTTCTGCCGTTTATGGATTTCGTTTTAAGCGTGATTTTTGAGGTCGTTGCATCGCTGTTATCTATCTCATAAACGGAACCTGTAATTTCACACTCTGTATCAGGCTCTAGTGACGGGAAGAATAATAAAGACCATAAACCCGACAATATGACAGATATTGCAACAGAAATGAGGCATACTCTTATTAAAGTCTTTCTGCCCTTGAATAAAGATTTAAATATAAAAGTTGATAAAAATATAAGTAAGGAAGTGAATATTACAGAAAGCCTAATTGTAAGGTTGGATTTTATAAAAAAAGAAAAGCCGCCCAGCAAAATACAAAGTATTAAGCTTAACGGTCTTTTCTTCAATATATTCATGACGTACTCTTATTGTTTTCTTTCTCTTTTTTAGCGTTCTTTTGTTCTTTTTTCTGCTTTGGTGGCTTTTTACGCTTTTTTGGGGACTTGTATATCAAATCGCAGCCTTTTGGAACAACAAAGTTAAATCCGGCCGGTATGACCTCGAAGTCTACAGTTTTAGCGCCCTTAATTTCGCCGTCGATACAAATTGGCACAGGCTCGTCAAATTCCATTTTGAAATGCGGAACCTGGCGATAATCTATAACCTTGAGCGCACGCTTATTATTAAGGTACGTACCTTTTTTATAGTGCGATACAAGGCTTATAAAGGTTGCGCGTGAAACTTTGTTGATAGCGCACACGTCGAGCAATCCATCCTCGAGAAGTGCGATGGGCGCGGATTTGAAACCGCCGCCGCAGAACTTTCCGTTACCTATTGCAGTTAATGTAAATTCTTTTTCAACCACAACACCATCATCAAAAATCAGCCTCATCTTGGTGCCGAATTTCTTGAAGAGAACAACTACAACACCGAGTATATAAGAAATGCCCGGTGAAATGAATTTGTGCTTTTTAATTTTGTCGGCTTCCTTTACAACTGCACAGTCAAATCCAATATTGACCATATTAACGCAGTAATTATCGTTGCACTTAATTAAGTCTAATGGAATGGTAGTTCCATCTACCTGTGCATCAATATCCTGAAACATCCTATGATTAGAGAAGTTTCTCACAAAATCATTTCCGGACCCCTTTGGGATAACGCCGAATTCAACATTAGGATTGCAGGGAGCACTGTTAACGATCTCATTAATTGATCCGTCGCCTCCGACACAGATAAATCTCTGTCTTTCCTGCGATATTCGTACCATAGAGCGTACATATTCGGTAGCGTCTCCACGACATGTGGTGTAATATATATGATAATCAAGATGACGTTCTTGGCACGCCGCCTTAATTACTTCATCCATATTTCTTTCGCGTCTGCTTCGTCCGGACTTAGGATTAAGGATAAAATGGTAAATCATAAATCCTCCATGGCGAAATCGCCTATGTTATCTTGTCCTAAATAAGTAATTAAATGTTTGGGTGTAAACATTTACATCCAATTTTAAATAATTATAACAAAAAAAGAGAATTTTGTCAAGTAATAAATGTATGAACGGGGTTGGGTGCATAAAAGGGACGTTTTATTGCTTCTTTACATCCCGAGAATTTCTTATGTAATCATAGTATGATTTTGCCGCCTGTTCGGTTTTGTTGTTACCGAATTCGTAGTATTTCTTTCCGATAAGATCTTTGGGCAGGTATGTTTGATGAACGTAATCATTTACGTAATCATGCGGATACAAGTATCCCTTAAATAGGGGACTCGAGAGATGCTCGGGAATACTGTTACCAAGCCCGGCTGAAATATCGGCGTTGGCAAGATGCAAAGCTGTATATGCAGTATTTGATTTAGGTGCAGTTGCTAAGATGCAAACACAGTTAGCAAGAGGAATCGCCGCTTCTGGTAAACCTATGGCTTTTGCACTTTCCGTACATGAATATGTAATAACAGAGGCTAACGGATATGCGCATCCAATATCCTCGTTCGCAATAACAATCAATCTTCTGCAAGCGGAAAGCAAATCACCGGAAGCTAAGATTTTTGCAAGATAAAACACGGCAGCATCGGGATCTGAGCCGCGAATAGACTTCTGTAAACATGATAAAAGATCGTAATGCACATCACCGTTTCTGTCATAATGTCCGACTGTTGTCGGTACAAGAGAGCTTATTGAATCAAAGGTAATTTCTTTATCACTGATATAATATGCATTCTCAATCACACCTATTCCCATTCTTACATCTCCGCCGCAAGCCGCAGCTACATTTCTCAATACATTGTCACTGACAGTTTTTGAATCGGCAAAGTCCTCATTCAGCAGTGAAAGTGCGCGTCTTAGAGTAGGAATACAATCGTCGGGTGTCACGTTTTTGAATTCAAAGACGCTGGAGCGTGACAGGAGGGCGTTATAAACGTAATAATATGGGTTTTCAGTGGTAGAGGTGATAAGTGTTATCTTACCATTTTCCATGAATTCGAGTAACGACTGCTGCTGTTTCTTATTAAACGACTGTATCTCATCGAGGTAGAGAAGTGTGCCGTTATCGGAGAAGATATTTTCACTGGCTGTAAGAACATCCTTGACGTCTGCAAGGGATGCGGTCGTAGCATTTAACTTGAAAAGCTGCATGCCCGCCTTTTCAGCGATGATATTAGCAACAGTAGTCTTTCCGGTTCCGGGAGGACCGTAAAATACCATATTCGGTATCCTGCCTACCTCGGTAAGCTTTCTTAGTATTCCGTTTTTTCCGACGAGATGCTCCTGACCGGCAATCTCATCAAACGTTTTTGGTCTTAACCTATCTGCAAGTGGCTTCTGCATATTTTAATCGACTATTGTCGAGCCTTTCTGAAATATTAGGAAATTATAGAGTTATTGAATACGAACTCGGATATAGCTTCGCGCAGGTGCACGTGCTCCGGCATCGTCAATTCCGGATCCTTTTCTATAATAGACTTAGCAAGTGAAAACGCGGTGTTAAATAAATCGGTATCACTGTATTGTGATGCAATTTTGAAATCAAATCCGCCACTCTGCCTCAAGTTATTGGCATTGTTTGTGGAAAAGAATTCGCCTGGACCTCGTAGCAACAAATCTTTATCGGCGATTTCAAATCCATCGTTTGTAGATTTCATAACCTCAAGACGCATTCTTGCTTTTTCATTTTTTGCAGACGAAACGAGGACACAATATGATTTCATATTTCCGCGTCCCACGCGTCCGCGAAGCTGATGTAATTGTGATAGTCCAAACCTATCAGCATTCTCTATAACCATAAGTGTGGCCTTGGGAACGTTAACACCGACCTCAATAACGGTGGTAGAAACAAGAACATCTGTGTCACCGTAGGCAAACTCCGAAACAATGGCATCTTTTTCCGATGCCTTCATTTTGCCGTGCATAGCACGTATTTTGAGATTTGGTAGCATACGGCACAGCTCCTCGGTATAGTCTGTTACATTCTTCAAATCGCCTCGGTCATAGGATACCATCTGCTCATCAGAGTACTTTTCATACACGTATTCATCCGCGATATCTTCCGCTTCAATTGAAGGGCATACAATATAGCATTTACCGCCAAGACTAACTTGTTTTTCTATAAAGGTGTTTAATCTGGTGCGATAGCTTTCATCAACTACATATGTGTCAACTTTAATTCTGCCTTTAGGTAACTCATTAATTCTTGAAATATCAAGATCTCCGTATAATGCAAGTGCTAGTGTTCTCGGGATTGGAGTAGCACTCATTACAAGGACATGAGAATTCTTCTCGCGCTCCTTAAGAACCGCTCTTTGCGCAACTCCAAATCTGTGCTGCTCATCGGTAACTATCAATCCAAGATTGTTGAATTTAATCTTATCGGATAGAAGGGCATGCGTGCCTACAATTATATCTATGTCACCTTTTTCAAGACCTTCGTACAGCTTCTTTTTCTGCGCAGGCGTGTTTGAGCCTGTTATAATCGCAACATTAGCACCAAGCTTGCCGAGTAGGTTACTTAAATCAACGTAGTGTTGATTTGCCAGAATCTCGGTGGGAACCATTATAGCAGATTGATATCCGGACATATATGCTATGTACATAGCCGCCGCCGCACATACCGTTTTTCCTGATCCTACATCTCCGATAAGAATTCTCGCCATAGCCGGAGTCATACCGTTATCGCTTTTCAGAACCGTATCACCGTATATATCGTTTATGGCATTTTTCTGCGCATCTGTAAGCTCGTATGGCAATAGCCTGGTGAATGGTTCAAGGGAGCATTTATTGAATCTAACTCCTATGCCTTGTACACGTTTAGCAGCGTTGTAAGCAATTCCGAGTCCAAAGGTCAATAGCTCATCAAACGCCAGGCGTCGACCGGCTGCTGCTATCGAGTTCACATCCTTTGGGGAGTGTATATTTTTGATGGCATACGAAAGAGTGGGGAGATTATATAGTAGGCGTATCTCTTCGGGAAGCGGATCAATAAGAGTTGGCAAAACCTCGTCAATTGCGGATTTTATCAGCTTTTCGAGTATTTTGGAGGTTATGCCGTCTGTAAGATTGTAAATCGGTACAAAATCCGAAAGTTCATTACCCGTAATCAAAGGCTCATACTTGGGTGCCGTAAGAGTAAGCCTACGAGTTTTTGAAAAGGAGGCCTTACCATAAAAGCGGAACGTGCTTCCTATATGAAAAACATCCTTGATAAACGGGGAATTGAAAAACACTATTTCACAAGAACCGCTTTCATCAAATGCACGGAACTTAGATATTGTCATACCTTGCTTTACCTTTGCACTTTTAACCTCTGTAGCAACAGTCAGCACATATGCGCAATTCTTTTCGGTATCATGAGATCCAAGCAGGCGGACATCGCCGCGATTCTCGTACGCCCTTGGAAAATGATATAGCAGATCTCGAATAGTATATATTCCAAGACGGTTAAGCTTTTCCGCCCGGGCTTTGCCGATGCCATTCAAATCGGTAACCGGTGTATTAACGGTGTGATTTGCCATATTTTTCTCCTTTCAGCGTATAGTAACTACATTTTACTACAAATCACAGCATATTGCAAGTGAAAAATGCACGATTAATTATTTTTTGAACTATTGGCAACAAAATTGAGATTTTTCCTTTACAAATCACTTTTCGTGTGCTATACTATATTAGTATAAATATGTTTTAAATATTTTGGAGTTATTATTTTGTTAAAACTATCAAATAAATACGGCTACGGGAAAACCGTATCAGCCTTGGCGATAATAGCTTTTATTTTCGGATGCATCGGAATTTCTTTTGGCACACTTGGAATAATAATCCTGCCTTTTATCGCCGCATTTTTAGGAGCGCTGTTTGCGTTTGAGAGAAAAAAGATTGCATCAATCATAGTGCCTTTTGCCCTTGTGCTGATTGAGCTTTTTGTAAATTTGAAGTTCAGTTTTACGTTTACGAACTTGACCGCAACGTTCATAGCACTCATTATGGCGTTATGCTTCGGTAAAAAATGGGATAAGAGAGAAAGTGCTTTTTCAAGCATGATATTGGTAGCACTCCTTATCTGTCTTGTTACATTTTTCGCAATATCAAAGTTTACGAGAACTTACGAGTTAGATGCGGCGTTTGACTTTTTCCGCAATTCTATCAGGGAAACAAAGCGAGCGTTGCTTCAGCAGTTTTCTTCATTGCCCGAGACGGAGTATAGTAAAGTCTATTCGGACATCCTTTCAAGCGAATATCTTTCTGAAGTGTTTGATATGTATATCAACTGTATCCCTTCAATTCTCTTGATTTTAGGCTTTATTATCTCGGGTATATCACACAAGCTTTTTACAAAACTCATCTATAAATATTCCGCTGACACCGATTCAGTACAAAAATGGATATTCATCAACACACGCTTATTCGCGTATTTTTACGCTGTCGTTGCGGTAATTTCCGTATTTTCAGCAAGCAAGGACTCTGTATTTTCAATTTCCGTTATGAATCTGCATCTGTTATTTATGGTGATTTTTGCATATACGGGATATTCGTTTTTACATGAATTTTTGGAATCCAAAATTCACAATCGTTTTTTAGCAACACTTATTTTGATAGCGGCTATAGCCTTTTTATCGTCCTTTGCATTGCAGATTTTTTCCGTTGTCGGCACACTTGTGACCATACTCTATACAAAGATTTCCGGAAGAGATCACGACACTTTTAACGACGATAAATCGTCCAACTAACAGGGAGGGGAAACATGAATAAGAGGAGTTTAGTACCGTTCGCATCAAGGCGCGAGCTCGTTCTCTGCATATTCTTTGCGTGCTTGAACATTGCGCTTTTCGGTGTGTTGGCAGAATTCACAAATATTAGCAATTCAATACTCGCCGTATCCATAGCCTTCTTGTATCTTGCGGAGGTTGCCGCGCTCGGAATATTACGTCAGAAACAACAAAAGGCCGTTCCAAATGCGACAATGCATACCATATTAAACGAGCATAGCAGTGTCGTGCTCAAAAACAGCAATCAGCCGGTTGCTACCTTTGATAAAAACGGTGTCATCCTTTGGTGTAATGATTCAATGCTCAGAATTTTGAGAATGGAAGAAAACCCCGTTGGTATGACTATTGACACGGTTTTCGGCAAAACCATAAATACAGAAGGTTTCGGTACAGACACTGTAGAAATTAAAAACAGACTCTATTCTGCCGAGGGATATGCCATTCAGAAAAATACGGAAAACGCGATATACATTCTTGAACTTACCGACGTTACTGCACTATCAGATATGCAGAAGAAATATGATGACAATAAGGTTTGTATCGCATATATCGCCATAGACAATATTGAGGATGTTCTTCAGTACGTACACGAGAAATTCCGTGTAGCAGTTTCAAAGGTTGATGAAAAGCTCAAGGTATGGGCTGATTCACTCGGAGCTACAATAAAGTCTTACGACAACGATAAATACATCATGTTCTTCGATTCCGTTTCTTTGGATATGTGTATCAAGAACAGATTCTCAATACTTGATGAAATAAGAGAGACGCGTGTCGGTGACGGTGTGTCCATAACTATTTCTATGGGCGTATCGAGAATGGACGGTACGCTGCGTGACAGGGAGCTTGCTGCACGAGATGCCATTGATTTGGCTCTTCAGCGCGGTGGCGACCAGGTTGTTTATATCAACAACGGTACAACGGAGTACTACGGAGGACGTACAAAGTCCATTTACAAGCGTTCAAACGTGCGCTCGCGTACATTCACAAATCAGCTTACCTCACTTATGGTAAGATCGGAAAACGTTTTGATAATGGGTCACAGATACGGTGATTTTGACTCATTCGGCTCAGCTATAGGTGTGGCGAGAGTGGCCATAACCTGTGGCGTAAAAGTAAACATCGCGGTCGAAATGCGTGATAAAAACCTCGAGCCCTGCATTAGAATGATGCAGAATACGCCGCTTTATTCTCAGATGTTTGTAGATAATGCGGACGGTCTTGATCTGATAGGCCCCGATACGTTGCTTGTCTTAGTTGACCATAATTCTCCTGCGAGATCACAATTTGCAGATATCGCATATAAAGTGAATAATTTGGTTGTTATCGACCACCACAGAAAGGTTGATTCTTTCCAGGAAACTATCAAGCTTCACTATATTGAGCCGTCGGCTTCGTCCTGCTGCGAGCTTGTCACAGAGATGCTTGAAAGTGCTATAAGCTCACAAAATCTTCTTAAAGAAGAGGCGGATATGATGCTTGCCGGAATTCTTCTTGATACGAAGCAGTTCACAAGAAACACCGGTACACGTACCTTTGGTGCGGCACAGTATCTGAGAGGCGCAGGAGCAAACCCGACAGACGTATATGCATTGTTCAAGGCTGCACCCGATGACCTCAGAAAAGAGTCACTGTTCCACACAGCAATTCAAATCTACAAGGGCAATATTGCCATTGCTTGCTGTGAGGGCGAAACCGATGATTCATACCGTATTATTGCATCAAAGGCCGCAGATAAAATGTTAACCCTGAGAGGAATTGAGGCGGCGTTTGCGCTTGTAAAAATCGGTGAGCAGATACACATTTCCGGACGTTCCTCGGGAACTATTAACGTACAGCTCATTCTCGAGAAGCTTCACGGTGGCGGACATTTCGACGTTGCCGGTGCGCAAGTAGTGAATGAGTCCGTAATGAACGTGCTTGAAACATTAAAGGCAAGCATTGATGAGTATTTTGATCTAAACAGCTAATTTAAGAGGAGTATAACATGAAGGTAATTTTACTTTGTGACGTGAAGGGACAGGGAAAGAAGGATCAGATTATCGACGTATCCGACGGATATGCACGTAATTTCCTCCTACCTCAGAAAAAGGCTATTCCCGCAGATGCTAAAGCGACCAGCGATTTGAAGAGCAGAGAAGAGTCACGTCAGTTCAAGATAAGTGAGGACAGAAAGGCTGCCCAGGCACTTGCAAATAAAATCAACGGCGTGGAGATTAGCATGGTAATGGGGCACGGTCAGGATGGCCGACTCTATGGCTCTGTAACCGCAAAGGATATTGCGGAGGAGCTGAAAAAGGTGATCAACCAGGATGTTGATAAGAGAAAAATACAATTAAAGGAAAATATAAAGGCATACGGCAAGTATGACGTAGAACTGAAAATTTTAGCAGATATCTCCGCAAAATTTGTCGTACACGTGCATGACTGATAACACTAACTAAGTAGGATAATAAGATGGACCAAAACAATGTATTGATAAAGCAAATGCCAATGTCTCTTGAAGCGGAGCAGGCTGTCCTCGGATCTATAATCATAAAGCCCTCAACCTTTGATACAATTGCGGGCATGCTCACAGCAAATGATTTCTATCTTGAGGATCATAAAAGAATATATTCTACGCTTCTTTCGATGTATGGCGAAAGCAAAACTATAGATACGGTTACTCTCGTCAATTCCATTTCCGACCAAAACGGCAAGGATAAGGAAAGCACGATACAGTACATCACCCTTTTGGCTGAATCGGTGCCATCTATAGCTAACGTAAAGGACTACGCGCAAATTGTAAAGGATAAGTCTGTACTCAGAGAGATAATCGACGCATGCGATGAGATTAACGGTGATGCATATGCCGAGGAGGCTCCCGTAAGAACTATTATCGACAGTGCACAGCAAAAAATGTTCGACATTGCCAACGGTAATAGCACCAAGGACTTCAAGCATATCAGCGAGGTCCTTCAGAATGTATATCGTGACCTCGAGATCCTTCAGGAGACCAAGGGCGCAATATCCGGTGCGAAGACGGGATTTTCCGATCTTGATAAAATTCTCGTTCAGATGGGTAAAGGTGACCTCGTAATAGTTGGCGCCCGTCCCGGTATGGGTAAAACTACGTTTGCTATGAATATAGCGACAAACGTGGCAAAAACTACAAAGAAGGCTGTATGTATTTTTGCGCTTGAGATGTCGTGCGAGCAGCTTGTTACACGTATGCTTTCAAGTGAGGCACTTGTTGATTCATACAAATTGAGATCGGGTCAACTCGATAACGATGACTGGAAAAACATTGCAAGTGTAACGCAGAATCTCTCCGGATGCGACATTTATATTGATGATTCATCCGCGATTACAACTACGGAGATGAAATCAAAGCTAAGGCGTATAAAGAATCTCGGTCTTGTTGTTATTGACTATATAGGTCTTATGGATACCACTGCAAAAACGGATAACCGCGCACAACAGGTTGCGGAAATTTCACGTAACCTGAAGCGTATGGCACAGGACTTCGGTGTTCCGATTGTATGTTGTGCACAGCTTAACCGTGGTACCGAATCAAGACCCGGTGTTGGTAAAAAGCCTACGCTCGCAGACCTACGTGATTCCGGTTCAATAGAGCAGGATGCAGATATCGTGCTTTTCCTTTACCGTGATGAATATTATAAAGACATCAGCGGTGCGAATAAGGATGAAGAAGGAACTGCACCCATAGAGAGCTCTGCCAATACCGCAGAAATCATTGTGGCAAAGAACAGACATGGCTCTACCGGTAATATCACAATGGGCTTTATCGGAAAGTTTACAAAGTTCAGGACACTCGAAAATGCACAATCTCAGTAATAAAATACACCATATGTTTAGCTCTACCGACGGATGTGCTATTTATAACAATGTGCTTTCAACGGTAGAAAAATACGGTATGCGCGGTCTGATAGACAACGGAGTGCTGATTGGTTTCTCCGGCGGTGCCGACTCTGTGCTTCTCTTGTGCTATTTATACGAATACAGAATTAGAGAGTCCCTTGACTTTACGATTGAGTGTGCGCATGTCAATCACATGATCAGGGGAGAAGAAGCGGATAGAGATGAGGATTTCTCGGTAGCATTTGCCAAAGCAATAGGTATTTGCTGCAATGTGTTCAAGAAGGATATTCCGGCATCGGCACTTGCTGAAGGCGTCAGCACAGAAGTAGCAGGTAGAAACGTGAGATATTCCGTTTTTTCGGATATATTATCGAGCAGAAGCGATTTATCGGCTATTGCCGTCGCCCATAATGCGACCGATAACGTAGAAACCGTGATTTTCAACATGATGCGTGGCGCAGGTTTATCCGGTATGTGCGGTATAAAGCCTGTAAGAGATAACGTTTTTCGTCCGCTTATAGAGATACCTAAACGAGATATACTCGCAATTCTCAAAGCACACGATATTCCATTTGTATACGATAGCACCAACAGCTCCGAGGAGTACACGAGAAACTATATCCGCAACACCATTCTTCCGTCTCTTAAGAGATTGAATCCGGATCCCGAGGCAGCTGTTATACGAATGACTGACAATCTGTCCTCGATCCTCGCTTATGTTGATTGCATCTGCGAGAAAGAGTTTGCAGATTTAGATCAAAAGTATATTTCCGCTCAAAAACTGCGAAATATGCATCCGGCAATTTTTTCAATGGTAATTTATAAGCTAATATACGAAAAATGCGGAGTTTATCCCGAGGAAAAGCATATAGCTCTCCTTAAAGAGCGTATTATTGATGATAATTTTTCATTATCTCTTCCCGGTGACTATGATTTTGTGTGCCAACGCGGAAACTGCTTTTTTCAGGAAAAAAATAAAAAAAGCCGTCAGGAAATAATATTTGAGCTTAAACAGGGTGAAAATATAATTCACGGAACTAATTTAACCGTGTATATTGGGGATGAACACAAATCTTCTTCAAATGTTTACAAAATTTCAATACAAGTAAAACTTTTATCTGCTATAATTATAGACGGTCTGATTTTAAGACTGAAGAAAGACGGAGATTCATATAAATATTCCGGCATAACTCACAAACTGAAAAAGGTTTTCAATGACAACAACATTCCATCTGCGGAAAGAAACTTTATTCCGGTTTTATGTGATAGTAAGGGTATTGTTTTTGTTCCCGGCTTGTCCGTAAGAGATGATGCCAAGGGAACAAATAATGATTATGTTACGATTACATTTTGCTACCAAGATGCAGAAGAGGGAAATATAGAGTTGTTTGATGCCTCAAGGCGCGAGCCAAAGGCAATTACAAGTAAAGAGAGGCTTTAAGATACTCAATGAAGGTAAATGTTAAGGGTATAATAATACTCGTCGTAATAGTGCTTGCCGTAATACTTGCCGTATCACTGTTTACTGATAAATTAAACAATGATTCGGAATTTACGTATGGCGATTTAATACAGTTGTTCGGCGAAGGATCAGTAACCGAATGTACGATAGACGGAGATTCTGTTGTAACTGTAAAATCAAAAGAGATTAAAACCGATAACGACGGAAAATTCTTAAAAAATGCGGAAGGTAGATTTATTTACGGCGAAGAATACAAAGAGTATTCATACGAGCTCACATATACGTTCCAAATAGAGCGTATAGATGCTATGATAAATGAATTGCTTTCAGATGGAAATCCTGACAACGATATAAAGTACTACAACTACTTAAGACCTGAGGAAACTCCCTGGTATATGGTATATCTTCCCTGGATAATACTCGCAGTATTATTCATTGTTATGTGGATTTTTGTTTCCAAGGGTATGGGAAGCGGTGCAGGCGGCAAGATGGGTTCGTTTGCAAAATCGAGAGCAAAGGTCAGCATTGCTGACAAGGATGCCGTAAAATTTGCAGACGTTGCAGGTACAGAAGAAGAAAAGGCTGAGCTGGAAGAGGTTGTAGAATTTCTTAAAGACCCCGGAAAGTTCGTTAAGCTCGGTGCGAGAATTCCTCGCGGTGTGCTTCTTGTGGGCCCTCCCGGTACAGGCAAAACCTTACTTGCAAAAGCAGTAGCAGGTGAAGCAGGCGTACCTTTCTTCTCAATTTCAGGCTCTGACTTTGTAGAAATGTATGTTGGTGTTGGTGCATCAAGAGTACGTGACTTATTCGACAATGCAAGAAAAACACCTGCAAGCATCATATTTATAGACGAAATAGACGCCGTAGGTCGTCACAGAGGTGCAGGACTTGGCGGCGGACACGACGAGAGAGAGCAAACACTCAACCAGCTGTTGGTTGAGATGGACGGCTTCGGCACTAATTCCGGAGTAATAGTAATGGCGGCTACCAACCGTCCCGACATACTTGATCCGGCTCTTCTTCGTCCCGGTAGATTTGACAGACGTGTTACCGTAAATTACCCAGATATGAACGGCAGAGAAGCGATACTCAAGGTTCATTGCCGCAATAAGCCACTTGAAGAAACAGTTGATCTTCACAAAATTGCTCAGACCACTATCGGATTTACAGGTGCAGATCTTGCAAACCTTATGAACGAATCCGCACTTCTCGCGGCTAAGAGAAATAAAGCTCTTATCGGCATGCAGGATATTGAAGATTCTTATATGAAGCTCCTGCTCGGACCTCAGAAGAAGACTAAGGTAAGAACAGAAAAGGATAACAAGCTTTGTGCATATCACGAGGCAGGTCATGCTGTTGCTTCATATTACTGCACACACACAGACCCCGTAAAGCATATTACTATTATTCCGGCAGGAAGCGCCGGCGGTGTTACACTCAGCGTTCCTACAGAGGATCGTATGACCTCATCAAGGAATGAGATGCTCGATCACATCGTTCTCTCGCTTGGCGGCCGTGTTGCCGAGGCTATCGTGCTTGACGATATCTCTACAGGTGCATCGAACGATATTCAGCAGGCTACAAGAGTTGCACGGAATATGGTAACGAGATACGGTATGAGCGACAAGCTCGGTACTGTTCTTTACGGAAATGAACATTCATCCGACGAGGTATTCCTTGGCAGAGATTTCTCATCCGGTCAGAACTATTCGGAAAAGACCGCTGCACAGATAGATGATGAAATCCGTGCAATCATTTCCGGAGCATACGATAAGTGCAAATCAATTCTCGAAGAGCATATCGATAAGCTTCACTTCATAGCTGAATTCTTGCTCAAGAATGAGTTTATGGATGAGGATCAGTTCAGAGCTGCAATGGAAATGAACAACCCCACCATGGAATCTATTGAGGAGATAGCAAAGGAACGTAAGCGCGTAAGTGACGAAGAAAATAAAACAGCTCACGAAAACAATGCGAGAAACGAAGAGCTTGAAAAGGAAAGAGCTGCGCTTATGGACGAGGCACTTCGAACAAATATTGTGGAGGGTAAGCCGGAAATTGATGA
>JAZNHE010000054.1:0-2015 GCA_045576795.1 Eubacteriales bacterium
AAGGTGAGAGAGAATCACGATGTACTCAGCACCTTTGTCTTTGCATTCGTCAATGTTTCTCTGAACCGTATCATACAAGGTCTGTCCGTCCTCTCCGGTAGCAAAGTCGTAAACGAACTCGCCGTTTTCCATAAAGTTGGATGGCGTGGAATCCGTGATGCTTTCGGGAGTGGAAACACCGATAAACGCTACGTCAACCTTTCCGTAGGATATGATTTCATAGGGCTTCAACTGAGAAACAACGTCACTGCCGGATCCTGAATACGTAATATTGCATCCGAGATAGCTTGCGTTTGAGGAGCTTATCAAAGAGGATAACTGCTCCATACCGTAATCAAACTCGTGGTTGCCGAGAATAGCGAGATCGTATCCTACCGCGTTCATCAACTCAATAGAAAATGCGCCCTTTGAAACCGTTCCGACGTAATCGCCCTGAACGGCGTCTCCTACGTCAACCAGGGTGACGTATTTGCTTTTTGCTTCAATTGATTTCTTGTATGCCGAGAGTCCTGCGTACCCGATGTTTTCGTCTGCCGCACAATGAACGTCGTTGGTAAATAATATGTAGATATCCTCACTACGCTTATCCGAGCCGCAGGCGGCAAAGCACAATGCAGCAAGAGCAACGATTAAGACAGCGGAAATCAGACGACATACTGTTGAAGCGGCAACCGTTTTTCGCCTCTTCCTATCGATCATTTTCATATCCATTCTCCCAAGTTACGCTATCATTCAAAGAATTTGAACGAAGCGGTGGATTCTTCGATGTGAATAGACGCAAGATTGAGTTCATCCTTGATTTCTTTCGCGACCGCCTCAGCATCCGCTCTCTCAATAAAGATCATCATATACACGAGAGTATCATTCTCGATTACAACTCCGTTTTCCACATATCCGCCGTGAGTCACGTATTCGGTATATCCGAAGCCGTTATCCGTAATGATCTTGCGGGCAGCCGCCTGAGCTTCTTCAACGGTAAGCACATGTGTACCCGTATCTTTGTCATTCAATCCAAAATAGACTGTAAACTTTTGCTCCGTGTCCTCTGCGCTGTTACAAGCAACAAGACAGCAACAGATCATACAAAAGGCAAGCGCCAAAACAATTATCTTTTTCATTTTAATGCAACCTCACTTTTTTGTTTTTCAATTTCGATTATTCAGTTATCAAATTTTTCTATCACAAAACCTTTTTTAATTTTGCTTCGTGCTATTATGAAATAACTGTAATGTTGTCCTTGACGGCATGGTACGTCCAGTCACACCCATTGCATTGAAGCAGGTACTTATCATCGTTGATTTGCTTGACGATAACAAACGCATTACACCCGCAAACACTGTTCTGGCAATAACATGAACCAAAGGTGTGTCCGGGCTCTTTGAGAATAACCGTTCGTCCCAGTGATAGCTTCGGCTTTGCAGGAGCAAGCTCCTCGATGTCCGAACCATTGCATCCTCCTCCGGAAACCTCGTCAAGCTCATCATCATCAAGTTCGCCGCATTTAGGAGAAAGCTGTGCAAAATAGGTCTTTGCATCATCCTCGGTCATTTCAACACCGTTCGCATTTGCAAGCTCAAGAAGCTCCTCTGCGGATTTAGCACCTTTTGCTTTTTCTATCATTTCGGATGTAAGATTCTTCATAACACTTTCTCCTTTTTTCCTCTTTACTCATTTCTACTTTGTACGAATATAAAGGGAAACGGCATATTTTTTGAAAATTTTGAATTATGTATCCGGTAAATTTTTCGTTTTTAGTATTTTATCTTCGCAATCACAAGATTTATAAAACCATCCGTGTCCGTCTCTTTGTATTCAATGCTCTGTACTGCATAAAATACTCACAAAGATTTGAAAATCAATTATCAAGGCGCTGCCTTTCAACGAGCTCGGCAAATTTTCCGTTCTTCGCAATCAGCTCGTCATAGGTACCGTCCTCAACGATCTGTCCCTTTTCGAGATAGATGATACGGTCACACTGTCTGATGGTAGAGAGGCGGTGTGCGATCACGATACGG
>JAZNHE010000055.1:0-4080 GCA_045576795.1 Eubacteriales bacterium
GAAAACAAATTTTAGTAGGAGAAAAATATGAGAAAAAGAATAATACCAACTCTTTTATTACTGTTAGTTTTTTCGCTTTCCATTACTTCCTGTGATCTGATAGATAAATTTCCCGGCCTTGGAAATGAAGATAAAATACCGACGCAGGGTGGCGGTCTTAATGACGGTACGGATGAGCACACCCATCAATTTACCGAGAAAAATAAAGCGGACATCTATTTAAAGTCGCCCGCTACCTGCACTGAGCCTTCAATCTATTACTACTCGTGCAGCTGCTCGGAAAGAGGAATAGATGCCTTCGTTGACGGCGAGGCGCTCGGACACGTCTTTAGCGGCGGTGATTGCGATGAGCCTATGATATGCTCGGTATGCGGTGTAAAGGATTCCCGTCCGAGAGGACATATCTGGGAGTCTGCCGATGAGTGGACAATAGTATGTACCTCTTGCGGCTTGGTCGTAAATACTAATGATCACACCCATACGTGGACTATGGCTGACTGCCTATTACCGAAGACATGCTCGGTTTGCGGTGCGACTGAGGGAGAGGCGCTCGGCCACAACTGGAAAGAGGCAGATTGCACAAGACCTAAAACCTGCCTTTCATGCGGAATTACGGAAGGAGAGCTTGGTAACCACAATTATGTAAACAAAACATGTACAAATTGCGGTGTTTCTGAGCCTGCCACATATACTCAGTATAGTATTAAGGTTGCCAGCAAGGGCGGACTTCCGCTTTCCGGCGTTACGGTATATGTACATAGCGGCGACGGATACAACCTTTGCGCATTGCCCGAGATCACGGACGAAAACGGTGTTGTGACATTTCTTCTTGAGACCTCGGATGACTACTCCGTAGAGCTTGACGGTGTGCCCGAGGGATATGAGGTGTCAGAGGGACAAACGCGTACTGACAGATATCCTATGACAGGCTCCGATACGCTCATCAGTCTTACCTCCGCGCCTATAAGTGCGGGCGGCTTTAAGGATTCCTATGAGCTCGGTGACGTTATGTATGACTTCACCCTGACCGACGTAAACGGCGTTGAATACAAGCTCTCCGAGCTTCTTGGGGAAAAGGATATGGTTATGCTGAACTTCTGGTTTGCTAACTGCCCGCCTTGCCGCAGAGAGTTTCCCTATATCAATACGGTATATAAGGAATTTATGGATGAGGTTGAAATCCTCGCTATAAATGATTATGATACAAAGGCTGATATTCTGAGTTATTCCGAGAGCTTTTCGGAGAAGCTGACAATCCCTATGTTTACAAAGGGTGATCTTTCGCTTTCGAACTTCCCAAGCATTGGGTATCCCACCACGGTTATAATTGACAGATATGGCGTCATCTGCATGATCGAGGTTGGCGCTGTTACAGGTGAGACTCCGTGGAGAAATTTGTTCGAGCACTTCACCGCGGATGAGTATGAGCAAAAGCTTCTTGAGGGGATTGATTCGGTTTAACAGAACGTAAAAACTTAACTGCGAGGATAATATGTTTTCGGAAACAGACAGAGCCACGATAAGAGAAAGAGCAGAGCATAATCCAAAATATATAGAAAAAATAGAGAATGAAACGGCTGACGTGTGCCGTAAGCTATATATACAAAAGACGGGGCTTGCCACGTGGTATCACTATTTCACCTGTCCTGAATGCGGCACGCGTCTGAGATTCGACTACGATGATAACGAGAAGTTTTTCTGTCCCGAGTGCGGCAAAGCGCAGACGGGCGAGCCGTATCTTGGCGCGTGGTGGGAAACTGTTCTTACTCTGACTACCTCCGCCGCCTATAAGCTTGCGATAGGATATATCGCTACGGGCAGAGAGGATTTCCTATCGGTAGCAAAGAAAATAATCCTCGGCTATGCCGAGAACTATAAGAACTATGAGGTCCACGGCGGAATTCCGTACAATCACCCCGGCAGATTTGCCTCTCAGGTGCTCAGCGATTGCGATCCTATCTGTAATCTTGCTCCGGCGTATTCGCTAATAAAATCCGTCTTCACCGACAGAGAGCGCACTCTTATCGAGAACGAGCTCTTCCGCCATGCGGCAGAGCATCAGAAAAAGTATCTTACACCTCAGCTGCACAATCACGAGGTCGCTATCTGCACGTCTATCGCCGTGATAGGTCTTGCTATCGATGACGCCGAGCTTGTGCGCTTTGCCACGGATACAAAGTACGGTCTCAAATACCAGATAGACCACGCATACCTCGAGGACAACATGTGGTTTGAGTGCTCGGCTTCCTATCACCTCTACGCCCTTAAGTGGTTTATGACCTTTGAGAAGATGGCTAAGAACACGGAGCACAGCCTTTTCAGAGATCCTCATTATCGCGAGAAGCTCTACAAGGCTTTGATTCTGCCGCTTAAGCTGCGAGTAAACGACTCAAATACCGCAAGGATTAACGATGGTCACGGCTCGCTCAGAGGTTATCAGCATATCTATGAGCACGCCTATTCCTGCTTTGGTACGGATGAGATTCTCGAGCTTCTGTATGCTAGCTATGGGGTGGGGAAGAGGGAGTCCTTTGACGCTCTTATCTATGGCGTAGACAGCCTTCCCGCGCGCCCCGAAATACCGCTTGAGAACTATATTTCCGAGTGTGGATCGGGACTTGCTATCCTCCACGCAGCAGAGGGCAGAACCCTCATTTTCAAGGCGACACCCTACGGCGGCGAGCATGATCACTATGACCGCTTGGCGATCTCGTTTGATGCTTTTGGCAAGGAGGCGTGTACGGATTTCGGCACCGCTTCGGGCTACGGATCACCCCTGCATTACGGCTACTTCAAGAATACTTTGGCGCATAATACCGTAGTTATTGACGGCGAGAATATGGCGCCCTGCGATACACGCGTCAGAGAGTATAGCCTCAGAGCCCTCGATGACATATACCTTGATGCCGAGACTATGTCGCCCGAGGAGTACGAAATGCTCGACTCCTTCACCATCAAGCAGTGGTCGGACGAGGCATACAAGGGTGTGCGGATGCGCCGTATAATCTCATGGCATGACAAATATTTTATAGACGTTTTTTCTGTAAAAACGGATAACGAGCTGAAGAAGGAATGGACCTGGCATATCAATGCCGAGGCGGAGATTCCCGAGGGCGCTCGGTATATCGGCAAGGTCTCGGACAAGGGTGCTGAGGCGTACCTAAGCGACGCATATTCCTACCGATGCGACCGCCCGATCAAGCTTACCTACCGCGCAGAAGATTGGTATATGGACGTCTACACCTCGGCTGAAGGCAGGGAGCTGATATTTGCCAAGGGCCCGAATAACCCCGCGACGACGAGCGTGTCCTATCTACTTGAGCGCACGGCGGAAAAATCCCCGATATTCATAAACGTCATCGAGGCGTATAAGTCCGACTCGGTTATTTCGTCGGTTGAGATATGCAGCACAGACGGTAGGATAGAAGTCACCGTCACGGAAAAGTCGGGAAAAGTCAGAAGGCTGAAAATCAAATTGTAAAACAAAAGGACAGAGATGTGAGAACTCTGTCCTTACTTTTTTGATAAAATTATAAAAAATCTTTTCTCATGGGAGTGAAGATATCAAGCAGGGCGCCCTCTTCAAGGCATACTACACCGTGTGGCGCATCGGGCGGGGTGATGTAGGTATCACCCTTAGAGATTATCTCTGTCTTACCGGCTATGGTAGCTTCAAACCTACCCTCAAGCACGTAGGAGATCTGCGTATGCGGATGGGTGTGCATAGCGCCGACAGCCCCCTTCTCGAATCTTACCTCAACCGACATCATATTTTTGTCATAGGCAAGAATCTTTCTTGATACACCGTTTCCGAGATTGTTGAGTTTTATTTCGCTATTTTTTACAAACATACCAACCCTCCGTTTTTGTCAATTGAAATTTACAAATTCGTATATTTCGTGCTTACACCCGCCGCTTTTTCGACAGGGTACTTCTCAGCATTTTTCTGCATTTTATTGCGTATTATCTCGTCAAGATCAAGGCCGTATCTGTCAGCGAGGAGTATCGAGTAGCAGAGCACGTCGGCAAGCTCCTCCTTGACCTCGTCAAGCCTTTCAAGGCACTCGAGGTCTTCACCAC
>JAZNHE010000056.1:0-18266 GCA_045576795.1 Eubacteriales bacterium
GCAACCTGTACAGAGTCGGGCTCTATAACCGTCACGTGCGATAGCTGCGGCGAGACCGTATCTTACACGGTCACCGACCCGACGGGACACACCTACGTAGATGAGATATGCATAAGATGCGGCTATACCGAGAACAATACGTCACAAGCTCCCACGGGTGAGGGCTGGACCCTCGTAACAGACGCGACCGAGCTTAAGGCAGGCGACAAAATCGTAATCATTTCCGGCGAGTTCGTTGCCGGTAATATAAGCAGCACTTTCCTGGCACCCGTAAGCGGTGTAACGGTTTCCGATAACACGATAACCACACTTCCGAGCGGTGCGATAATACTTACCCTTGGCGGAAGCGAGGGCGCTTGGACTCTCTCGAATGAGAGCGGACAGCTGCTCGGAGCAACGGCTGTGAAAAAGCTTGCATGGGGTAGAGGAACAACCACCTGGTCAATATCGTTAGCTAACGACGGTGCAACCATACAAAATGGCACATCAGAATACGGACGTATGCTTTATAACGTAAACGATCCTCGTTTTACTACCTATACGTCAAACACCTCATCCTCTATGCTTCTTCCACAGATATACAAGTACATAGAGGCATCGGGTGATAGCGGTGAGGTTGAGATTTCCGCCGCTTCAATGACCGTAGGCTCTACTCTTGCGATGAATTACTACGTGTCGGGATATGATGACGGCGCGGAATACTATATGGTATTTACTATGAACGGTGTTGAGTCGGAGCACGTTGTGGGAGTTATAAAGAATGGCTATCTCGTATTCTCCTTCACTGACATTCCTCCTCAGCACATGGGCGACAGTATTTCGGCATCACTCTTCATAGACGGTAACGAAACCCCCGTGGACGTGGTAGAAAACTACTCTGTAAAGAGATACGCCGAGAAAATTATAGAGAAGTACAGCAGCGACGAAAGGCTTATGAATCTCATAGCGGATATGCTCCGCTACGGTGCGGCGGCACAGCTCTACAGAAATTACAAGACCGACGAGCTTGTAACGGAAAATCTGGAGACAAACGGCTTTGATATAAGCACCGTGGGAAGCAATGCCATACCCACAGAGAGCGATGACGTGCGCTCAATGTATCCGAAATCAAACGTATCCGAGCTAACCGATTCCGTTACCGCGGTAGGAGTCAGATTTGACTATGACAACAAGATATACGTCAAGTTCAAGACGGATGATATTGCAAAGATTAAATTCACTGTGACCGTAAACGGAACCGAGACCAACGTGTCCGACAGATTTACCTCCGTGAGCGACGGTGTGTATATCTTCTACACCGACGGCATCAGCGCAATAAGATTTGATCAGATATTCACGTTCAAGATGTACGTAGACGGAGAGCTGCATCAGACAGTAACCTACTCCGTAAACAGCTACGTATATGCAAAGTGCGGAGATACTGAAACGCTCGACGAGTCTACACTGCCTGCTATGGCAAGGCTTGTGCGCGCGCTTTACAGATACGGTCTGTCCGCAAAGGCGTATAAGGGTTAAAGACTCCGCGATTTACCCATATCGACCTCACTCCTGTGAATATATTTGACGAAAGAAAAATATAGACAAAGGAAAAAGAGAGCAAGAATATGAGGATTTCTCCTTGTACTCTTGCTCTCTTTGTTTATATTACACGCCCCTATTCAATCCGTTTGTGTCCGACGGGTTAAATGCAAAGCCCACATACGCTTTTCTCCGCCGATAAAATCCTGAATCGTGCGGAGCTCCTCGATAGCAATATCCCATCAAGGCTCCGGGCGGTATATCCCTTAATTTTGTAAATTGGGCAGTATACCCTTTAATTTTGTTAATCGGGCGGTATATCCTTTAATTTTGTTAATCGTGTGTTATACCATTGTATTTTTCATCAGCGGCGGCGTGACCGAAATACATCAGCTCCCACACGGCAGGGTCGCTGACAGTTTCAACAACCTCACCGCCTACGCGCTTCTCAATAGTTGCCACACCCTCGAAGCGCAAATACCCACCGTCGAAGCCCACAAGTCCTGCAAGCACGGCAAGAGCCCTCGGGAGCACGTCGACAAAGCGGGTCTTGTTTATGTCGCCCTTGCGCTCATAGGTGATGCGGTATTCTTCATTTGACTCGGTGGTGTACTCATAGCTCACCTTGTTGTAAACGGGCTTACCCGTGTATTCATCAATATACCTCTCACTCGGTAAAAACTTCAGAGTATGGTTGGAATTATCACCGAGTATTTCTCCGTCCCTGGCAATCATAAATACGTCGTGTTCCTTATATCCGTACTTCTTTGCGGCAGTTATCCAGGACGAAATTACCTTGTAATTACCTATCTTTGCCCTGCCCCAATACCAGTGGTGCATAAGCTTCATCATAGAGATATTGCCCCAGTTGTGGTCGTGATAGCCGGAGCCCTCAAGATGCACCTCCTTGCCGCCGTCATAGGTAACGTCTGCCACCGCGACGCCCTCCGGTATTGCCGGCAGCCAGGCAAAATAATGCTCCTCATTGTCACCGAAAAATATGCTTCCCGTCTGGGAACGCCACGCCCTTATCGTGCCGTCAAGTGTAAGGTGCGCGCTCATCGTCTTGCCGCGGAAGACAACCTCATAATGCTTAAGGTCACCGTAGCAATGGCACTCACCTATCTTAACGTCGCACTTATCCTTGGCATAATGGCTGTCCTCGATAGAGGCGTACACCTCCTCGGAAAACTTGCGCCCGTCGGCAAGCGTCAGCTCCATTGTTGCTATCGGCTTTATCGGACCGTTGACGTCTATTGGCATCTTGGAGAAGAAGAATATAACGAGCACCGTTCCGTCCGGATAGTGCGAATCGTAGTACCACCACTCGTAGCATCCGCGTGAGCCGTCTACTCGAGAGCCGTCCTCCCACTCCTCAACCTTGCCCTTTATCAATCCCATTTTATTATAATGAAGATCGTCATCGGGATGTATGGATTTTTGTATTTTTCTCATATTTTATCACCTCATATAATAGCATCTAACAAGGTCATTTATCCGAAAAGTACAGTTTTGTAAATTATTGTTTGTAAAAATACCATTTTTTATTCAAGAACCACCAAGGCATGGAGGCTAAACGGCGGCATCTTCAGCGTTACACGATTACCCTCCTGAACAAACGACACACACTCTCCGCTCGGTTCAATTCTTGCAGAGGTTATACTCCTGTCTACCGAGAGAGTGACGGTGACGTCGTGCAGCCTTGGAAAATCGGGCAGAAGGCATACGTTACCGCGGTTTACGGGAGGTGCATAAAGCAGATGAAGGGCAAAGAATTCTCTATCCTTACTCCGTCTTAATCTCACCCTTGCACAAGACGGGAGTCCGTCCGTAGCTATCGACGGAGAATAACCGCTCCTTATGGCATTGATTACGTAGTTCTCAAGCGCGTAGCTGCCGGAATTATTATACGCCTCAAATACGGGGTGTGCAAAATACAGCACGTTACCGCATCTGAGGAGAGCCGGGTAATCAGCAGGCTCTGTCTTGAACGGTGTGTTTTTATGTCCGCAAAAATGTCTGTGAGTGCGATTGAAATACGGCTCGTACACACGAGCGAGGACCTCTGCCTCCTCACTCGCTCTCACCACGTATGCGGAGGAGTAGGAAAGAAACGGTGTGGTTATTTCATCAAGGTCGGCGCGGATATAATCAACGTCGTTTGCCGAGGGTGAGAGCTTTTCAATTCCAAGCTCATCAAACACGCTCTCATAGCTTGCCACAATTATTCCGCCGGACTCCTTGAATTTAAGAATTGCCTCTTTATCCGCATCGCTAAACCTTACTCGGTCGGGAAAAATTATACAGCTGTATTTGTCGAGATCATCGCCCGAGGCTACAACGTCATATTCAAGATGCATATTCTGTAAGAGCTTTGATGCTCCGATGTCGGAGGCGGAGCTGTGGCTCATCCAGATCGCAAGGTCGGTGTAGGCATCCGTGTTATAGCAATACCCCTCAATCCTCTTCACGTAGTCGAAGGCGTGGCCGATGAGCCTATACGTGCTATCATCTATCTCACCTGACGGATGGAGATGGTCGCCGACAGAGATAGATGCGCCGATGCTCAACATATCCGCGCACTCATATCGGAGTGCCTCCTTATCCTTGAAGCCTCCAAACTCGCCCCATGCGTGATGGAATTTACCCGTCATACCGAGAAACGGCTTGCCGTACTTTTCAAAGAACTTTGCACGCAGAGGCATAAGATCATAACCGCCCCACGCGGTTGGCAAATCCTCAAGCTCGTAATGTGTCTGATACGGATGGTATTCCGTACGGTTCATATCCGCACCGCCGTTATAGAACACGGGGGCATCCTTTGCATATTCGTGTACTATACCCGTCAATCTCTTCATTAATTCCACATGTCCCTCGGAGTAGTGCTTTCTTACGTCGTCAAGATTGGTAGGGTCGAGTCCCTTTGCTATCATATTTTTGCGACATGTGTCGCAGATGCACGTATCACCTGCAAAGCATATATCGTAAAAAATTCCGTCTGATATGTCGAAGTTCTCCGCGACCTCTCGGGTGATTGCCTCAAGGTGCTTGGAATACTCTCCGATAATACAAAGATTTATCCAAGAGCACTCCGCAAGCGCAGAGTCGGGATCACACACGAGCGACGGATCAGCACCAACGTATGCGGCCCTGCCTGTATGAAAATCTATCTGATGCCACTCGGGATGCTCGTCGGCATCCTTTCTGCACCAACCGGCAGTGATGTAAATCGGAGCCTTTGCTCCCGCCTCGTGAATAGCCTCAATCTCTTCTTTGAGAAGATTGAAGTCAAGATGCGGATGCATCTCTGCCACCCTTGACGGATAATAGGTATATCCGTGGTGACATTTTGCAAACACGGTGACAAGCTCCACGTTTGCATCTCTTATTGTCTTTGTGAACTTTTTCTTATCAAATCTTTCTCCTATCCCAAAAATATCGGGACTTGTGTGAAAGTCAAGATGAACGCATCTCATATATTTACTCCCTATTCTTTTCGTTATACGTTTACGCATTACAGTGCGGTAGATTGTGTTTTCATAATAATTATACAACACATATTTTCCTTTTTCAACCCTCGGCTCCGTTTTTTTATATACAGATGTAAAAACCGTCAGATGCGCAACCGTGTAAATTCAATTTGTGCCTAAAGAAATGTATAAGTGATTTATACCGATTGACATCACCGATTAGGTATGATAAAATATACGTGTTTTAACACTATGCCGCCTCCTGTGCGGCTAAATCAACTGGAGCAAATTTTATGAAAACCTCGCTTAAAAACTTCGGATTCAAGAGAAAGAGCGGAATACTTATGCCGATAAGCTCCCTGCCCTCTCCATACGGTATAGGCTCACTCGGTAAGAATTCTTACGACTTTGTGGACTTTCTTTGTGACACGGGTACAAAATGCTGGCAGGTGCTGCCGCTCAACCCCACCTCATACGGTGACAGTCCGTATCAGTCACCGGCATCCGTGGCAGGAAATCCGTATTTTATAGACCTCGATATTTTATACAAAAAGGGCCTTCTTTCAAGGGATGAGCTCTCACGAAGCCGCGACGACTCAAAAAGAATAGATTACGGCAGGCTGTTTTCTTCAAGATACGACGTTTTAAGACTCGCCCATGCAAGATTTAAGATGGGTGGCGAGGACAAGACCGCGGCATACAAAAGCTATCTGAAAAAGAACTCGGGATGGATATACGATTACTCACTCTTTATGGCTCTAAAAATGCATTACAATCACGCGGAGTGGATAAATTGGAGCGACGAGCACAGAGATATACGCCAAGCACGTGCGCACCGTGGTGAATTTATTGACGAATGCAGCTTCTGGGAGTGGGTGCAGTTTGAGTTTTGGGCACAATGGCAGGCACTGCTCCTCTATGCTCACGAGAAGGGCATCGTAATAATCGGAGATATGCCGATATACGTGGCTCACGACAGTATGGACGTGTGGCAAGCACCCGAGCAGTTTTTACTTGACGATAACTTCAACCCGATAGTTGTGGCAGGATGTCCGCCCGACGGATACTCTGCTGACGGTCAGCTCTGGGGCAACCCCATATACAATTGGGAGCTGATGGAGAAAGAGGGCTTTACATGGTGGCTTAACAGAGTGAAGATGAGCTTCCGCCTCTATGACATCCTCCGTATAGACCACTTCCGCGGTTTTGCGGCATATTACAACATACCATACGGTCACACCACCGCCCGCGAGGGAAAGTGGAGCGCGGCTCCCGGCATTGAGCTATTCAGAACCGTGAAGCGTGAATTCCCGAAAGCCAAAATAATAGCAGAGGACCTCGGATTTATTACCGATGACGTGCGAGAATTACTCACGGATACCGACTTCCCCGGTATGAAAATGCTGCAATTTGCATTCTTTGACGATGACAGCGAATATCTGCCCCGTACATACACAACCGAGAACTGTGTGGCGTATCCTGCCTCTCACGACTCGGACTGCATACGCTCCTGGTGCAGTACGCTCTCAACAGATGCAAGGACACGTTTTCTTAAGGAATGTCCGCACCGCAAGGGACAGAGCCGCACGTATGACCTCATAGAGCTGTCTATGTCGAGCATTGCAAACTTAACGGTTGTGCCAATGCAGGATTATCTCGAATTAAGCAATGATGAGGGCAGAATGAATACCCCGTCGGTTGCGGAGGGCAACTGGACGTGGCGAATGAGCCCAAGATACCGCACGGCAAAGCTCACGGAAAAAATTAAAGATATGACTCAGCGTACGGGCCGTATAGCAAAATAAGCTCGGTATCCCTTTCAACTTTTACAACAACCGCGTTAAATAAAAGTCGTGAGAATTGATATGGCAATAATCCGCGCGTCAACGTCGCGCCATAAAAATAGAACGGTATAGCTCTGAAATTCTGCTATACCGTTTTATTATATTCAATTATTCAACCGACACGAGAAAATTTCTCTCCAAATGAGTTATTGTTTTCCCGTCAGAGTCTGCCACTCCTCGCGCGTTATTCTGTACACATAACACACCACGTCCTCGGGGCTCGGATATTCGCCAACTTTTCTCATACCTATGGACTGCGCCGTATGATACGACGGGGAGTTGGAATATTTCATATAGGAATACACGGCATCGAGGTCTGTGTTTGAAAACGCCCAGTCGCGTACTGCACTTGCCGCCTCCTTGGCAAAGCCGCGCCGCCAATACTTCTTGTTGATATGATACCCTATCTCGGGCAATACGTCATCATCAATGTTCTGCATAGTAAGGCCCGTGTCACCTATAAACTCACCGCTCTCCTTGAGCTCAATTGCCCAAAGGCCGAAGCCCGACCGCTGATAGCTCTCAAAGCACCAGTCAAGCCATCTCTCCGCCCCTGCTCTGTCATATACGGAGGGATAGTGGCGCATAGTCTCGGGGTCGGATAAAATCTCAAGCAATCCGTCAACGTCATCGCGAGTATATTTGCGCAGAATAAGACGCTCGGTCTCAATTATAACCTCTCTCATATTAATACCGCCTCCCAATAATTCGTACACCTACCGTGTGTCCGCGGCTGATTTTTCCACGTTAAGCCTCGCTATGCGCACCGTGTAAAATCCGCGTAAAACAGATATATACATACAGATTATATCATAAAGCACTCATATTTTCAATATTTGCGACTAATATGTAACGGGGATTTCTGTCAATTTGAAGCTCGGATTTCTGTATATTGACAATATGGGCGACTTTGTGTATAATTGTGGTAAGCTGTAATCGACTTAATACGACGGTATACGCACCGAGCGTGAGTCTTAAACAGAAGAACTCTAACACTTTAAGGAGGAAAATATGTTCTGTAGTAAATGCGGAAAAGAAATTGATACAGGAATCATCTGTTATGAATGTTATCAGAAAGAACAGATGGAAATAATGCTTCGCGAAAAGGAGCGCAATGAAAAGCGTGAGCGCGAGGAGGCAGAGCGCCTCGAAAAGGAAAGACTTGAGCGCGAGCGTATTGAGAAAGAAAGACTTGAGCGTGAGCGTATTGAGAAAGAAAGACTTGAGCGCGAGCGTGTCGAGCAGAAAAACACCGTCGAGGCAGATCCCGTTGTAAATCCCACAGAAACCTACACGCCCCCGACAGCACCCTCTCCCAATCCCGTGAAAGCAAACAACACAATGGTAGGCTTCGGAGCTGCGCTGACGTCGGCAATACTCGGTTTTGTCGGATATATTTTTGCCGTGGTGTATTACGTGCTACCCCTTGTCACGATGGGTATAGTTTTCGGTGATGCGGAGGCAGTATTTGTGGGTTCAACAGTGGGAAATATTTTCTTCACTATCCCATTGTCAATAATTTCTCTTATCCTCGGTATAAAGTCAATCAAGCTGTTCAAGAGCACAAGCGGAAAAAGACCTATCCCAGCCCTCATACTCGGTATATCTGCCGTATCGTTCAGCGGACTATCGTTCATATTTGTTTTCATCACGCTCATATTATCGTCAGTTATCGCTTAAGGGCTTAAATTCAAAACAACATTTCATCTGCTACATAAGCCGCAGTGCGGCATTCAACGATTTTATTAAACAAAAAAGAGAGAACATTTCGGATAAAACCGATGATATACACTCAAAAGGTTAACACCCCTCAAGTGAATATCGGATTGTTCTCTCTTTTTTATTTTTGTTCGTCGATGTTTCGACTCATAAATCAGACGTCGGACGTGCAAGGATACACGTCAGAAAAAATCAGCAGTACTCGTCAAGTAAGGCAAAAATCCTCTCCATAAGAACGGGGTCGGGCTCAAAGCACCTCTTCTTGTCAAGGTTATCTCTCATAAATTCCTCCTTGACCTCGGCAGAATATTCCCTGCCGCCACCCTCTACGTACGCCTTGTAATCCTCGTTTAACTTATCACGGTATATCTCCGACTCCTCGGAATAAAAGAGGTATGAATGTCCGCGGTCCTCATAAAGAACGAAGTCAAATCTCTCGTTGCCCGAGAACTCGCTGTAAAATCTCTCATATCCGTACCTTACAGGCACTGTCGCATCGTCCTTACTGTGAACTATCATTATACCGGCCTCGCTTCTGCACATACCGTCAATAGCGGTTAAGGATGAATATTTCTCGCCAAACTTTACACGCTCGTATATTTCAAGATACGGCATAAGCAGCCGAGAGTCAGTGCCGGTAAAGAGGTCGCCCTGATATTTTAAGAGGTCCTCACTCTCGTTAAAGCCTGCTATTATAACCGCAGCACTTATATCGGAGTGCAGAGCAAGAGCGCATCCTACGGAATATCCGCCCCAGCTGTGACCGAAAAGTGCTATCGGCAACCCCCGGTATTCATCTATACTCTTGGCGTGGCATATTGCATTATCGAGGTCTATTACACCTGCAGGGAGTCCTGCGACAGACCTGCCGCCGCTATTGTCATTTCCACGGGCATCATAGGCAAATACTCGGTATCCGTGTGAAGTAAAGCTATCAATGAACGGCATATAGGTATTATGTCCGCCTCCGCCGAGTCCGTGTGAGATTATGACAAGACCGCGCGCCTCGGAGTCATCTCTTGAATACTTGTAGCCTGCAAGCGTTATTCCGTCAGACACAAAGTCGCTGCGCTCGACCGACAGTCCCTCATACTCCTCCGTGTTGTACGTCATCCAGGACAGAGTTTCATGCCTTGTGCCGAATATTGCCTCATAGACCGCAACCGTGACTATCGGCAAAACGATAAGAAGGATGGATAATAAAAGACAAATCAGCCTTATCGTAAATGATTTTACTGTTCTTTTCATAATACCCTCCTTTCGTTTGTCGGCAATGCCGCAGTCTTATGATTAATAATTAAGCCGCGGATATACTCGCGGCTCTTGTATGTTAAAACTTAAAAATCTTCTTGTTCAAGCTGAGCAGCTTAACAATACCGGGTGATAACAGTACATTGGTAAGAAGCTCAAAGAGGAAGTTTCCTCCGGCGAGGCCAAGGAACATATACGCTCCTGCATTGGCATATCCGAGAGCTGTTCCCCACTCCACGATAGTATCATAGAAGAAGAGCTTACAGCCGAGAAGGAACACACCCGTGTTAACTACGGGACAAATTACCGCCGCGCCTATTACGGGTAGGTATTTGAGTACACCGCTGATGAGCCTGTCAACCCATTTGCGCTTTGCCTCCTTGCGACTACCCTCAACACGTGAGGTAAGAGCGTACAAGAGCTTATAGACAAGGCCCGCTGTGAGTCCCGCAAGTACACCCTTAACTAAAACCGTAACTACGGTACCCAAGGGGTTAATAGCGTAGAATGCCGCCGCATCACCGCTGGCAAGCACGATTACGCCAAAGGCAAGTCCGAGCCACGCGCCCGACCACGCTCCGCAAACTGCCGCACCTATTACTATCGGCACAAGCACGAGGGAGATGGAAAACGGTCCGAAGCGAATGAACGAGCCGAGCAGCTGTAAAACTGCCACTACCGCCGTCATAACGGCAGTAAGAACCATCGTTCTTGTTGTGATTTGCTTGTTTTTTGTCATATTTGGTTTTCTCCTTTTTGCTGTCGTCCGTTCCGTCAAAGGCTCAAGCATACCTCTCACGGTTATCGGTACAACGCTATTTATATTAATCGCCGACGGCGAATTAATACCTGACTTAAACGTTATTTTTGTATATGATATTAAGTCCCTTCAGAACCATATTCTCGTCCTGAACAATCTTATGCTTACAATGGCAGATTATTGCAGATGCGAGGCCACCCGTGGCGTAAATCGGGAGCTCTCTGCCGTACTCCTCGATAAAGCGGTCTATCATTCCGTCTATCATAGCCGCATTGCCGAATACAATTCCCGACTTCATACAATCGGCAGTATTCTTGCCTATGACCGAGGGGGGAGAATCAAGGCTTACCTGAGGAAGCTGTGCCGTACCGTTTGACAGTCCGTTCAGTCCCATCATAACTCCCGGCATTATGGAAACGCCGATGAACGCGCCGCTCTTATCCACCACACTCATCTTTGTCGCAGTACCCATATCAACAACGAGCGCAGGCGCACCGTACAGGTAACGTGCCGCAACACATGCCGATATTATATCCGCACCGACAGACGATGGATTGTCGCATTTAATATTTATGCCCGTCTTTATTCCCGGGGCGACAAACAAAGGCTCTATACCGTACACGCGACTTATTGCCGCCTTCATAACCCTGTTAAGAGTCGGAACAACAGAGGACACTATCGCACCGTGAATGGCGGAACGGTCTATATTGTAAAGTGAGAGCGCGCTCAATATCTTGGCAGCGTATTCATCCTCTGTCTTTCTGGCATCTGTCGATATCCTCGCCACAAAGCAAAGCTCGTCACCGAGAAAGCCGCCGATAGCTATATTGGTGTTGCCTATATCTATTGCTAATACCATAGGTGTACCTCCGTCAAAATTGCGAGCCCATAACATTGGGGCATCTGTCGCTAATCAATTATATCACTCTTTTTTGAAAAATGCAACACTCACTTTTATTTTGGTATAATTTAGGGGTTGTCTGCATACGCTATTTTTGAATATTTTATTGAGGTGATATATGAAACGAGCATTTGATTTAAGTCAGCTTATAGGGTTCGGAGTTACGGTTTTACTCGGCACGCTCCTGCACTTTGTTTACGAGTGGTGCGGCAAATCGGTATGGATCGCGCCCTTCTCGGGAGTGAATGAATCCACGTGGGAGCATATGAAGCTATTGTTCTGGCCAATGCTCATCTTTACTCTGGCAGAGAGCTTTTTCCGTGGCGGACGTGTCGATTTCTGGTGTATCAAGGCTCGCGGAATTCTGCTTGGCCTCATCTCAATACCCGTATTATATTACACATACAACGGTGTAATCGGAAAGTCGCCCGACTGGGTGAATATTGCCATATTCTTTGTAGCCGCCGCCATAGCCTTTGTCTACAAGGCTGTCCTCTTAAAGCGTGACGGCACAACCTGCTTCAAGCCGTGGCTCGCCATGACGGTCCTGCTCGCGATAGCTCTTAGCTTTGTGGTATTCACATACCATCCTCTGAAAATTGAAATCTTCCGCGATCCTACGACAGGACTATATGGAATAAGTTGAATAATAAAAACGAGGGATTGTGGTTTAATTCCCTCGTTTTTTTGCACATATATGTAAATATACGTTTACTTATTCTTGTTCTTTTCCTTTGATCTCTTGTCATTGATGATCTGCATATGCTCTGCCGTGATCAATTCAACTCCGTTCTCACGAGCCCAATCCACGCAACCTCTCAACACGAGGGGCAGGAACACACGCGGCACTGCAAGCACAGTCAGGAGCGCCTCGTCGGTAAACTTGATCTTGTCATCTACTCTGTCTGCGGCATAGCGCACGGATTCAAGCGATGCCTTGCGCATCTGGAGAAGCTCGGCTCTCATTCTCCTCTTTCTGTGGAACCAGAAATTCTTGGAGTCGCGATATCCGTAATCCACGGGCAGTGCCGGAAAATCCTTTGCTCTCACGCCGTTGATTATCGCATCTCTGTACTTTTTCTTCATAAGTATCTTATCGACGCGGAGAATAAAGTGCGCGCCGAACTTACTTGTTATACCGTTGAAATCGTGATACGGGCCCTCATATCCGTTGAGCTCGCCTGCCTTATCTCTATCTGCTCCGTCAAGCTCACGTACCCAGGTACACTCTATCGCCTCAATGGCGTCGCTGAGAACCATAGGACGCTTATCCTCAGGGTTCTCTTCCTCTATAAGACTCTTCTCAAGTCTGAAATTGCACTTAGGCATCTTCTCACTCGGCTTGTCACCGGGCCAGGAGAGCTTAACTGCCTCCTTGAATGTAGACGGCTTATCATCTATAAAATTGAGTGTGCACTTACCGTTTCTCAAAATATTCTGTGCGGTATTTGACGAATTTCGGCAGCAAAGCAGCATGGCATAAAAATCCTTACCTGCTACGTAATATGGCTGAACGAGTGAATACGGGCCAAGATTGGTGCTTCCGTCCTCACAGAGCGTACTGATTACCACCGTCGGCATAGGGAAAAACAGGGACGTCTGGTAAAAATTGTCGACTATTCTCAAATTTTCAAAGCTGCTCATCATAATTCTCCTTTCAGCTTTTCCTAATATATTCTACCACACAAAAAATAAAAAATCAACACAAAACAATATTGACTTATTTGAAGAAGTGTATTAAACTATACGTAATATACTTTTCTGTGAGGTGAATATGAATACTGAAAAAATCAAACAACTGAAAGAGTTCTACCAAAGGACACTTATGGAGGACGTCGTTCCGTTCTGGATGGCATCCGACCTTATAGACCGCGAATACGGCGGATATATAACGAGCGTTGACCGTGAGGGTAGAAGCTACAACGATGACAAGAGCGTATGGTTCCAGGGCAGATGCCTGTGGTCGTTCTCAAAGCTATGCAACACCTACGGTGTAAAGAAGGAATGGGCCGATGCCGCTGACAGCGGTGCGAGGTTCATAAAGGAACACTGTATAGATGAGGACGGCAGAATGTTCTTCACTGTGACGAGGAGCGGAGAGCCTCTCAGAAAAAGAAGATATTTCTTCTCTGAGAGCTTTCTCGTAGTCGGTTTTGCCGAATACTATCTTTTGAGGGGCAACAAGGACGACCTTGCACTCGCGGAAAAGTACTTCGATATGATGTACAACATATATCTTGATCCTGCAAACGATCCGTTCAAGATAACTCCAAAGGAAAATGCGGATGTCCGTCCCCTGCGCTCAAACTCCTATCCTATGGTGCTGGTAAGCTCGGCACAGACACTCCGACGTGTAAGCGGCAAGGACGAATACTACGGAAAAATTATAAACAAGATTGTCGACGATATGATTTCTCTGCACTACAAGGAGGAATACAAATGCGTACTCGAAACAGTATACACAAACGGTGATATTCTCGACAATCCCACAGGCCGTACCATAAACCCCGGACACTCGATTGAGAACTCATGGTTCTTGATGAATGAGGCGGTAAGAAGCCAAAACAAAGAGCTGCTTACCAAGGCTCTCAACATCCTCGACTGGTCCTTGGAGATAGGATGGGATAGGGAGCATGGCGGAATATACTACTTCCGCGATCTCAAGGGACGCCCCTGCGAGCAGCTTGAGCACGATATGAAGCTATGGTGGGTACACAACGAGGCTCTTATCGCTACTCTTACGGCACATCTTATTACCGGTGAGGAAAAATACGAGATATGGTATGACAGACTCCACGAGTACACCTTCTCCCATTTCTCTGATGACAAGTGTGGAGAGTGGTACGGATATCTGCACCGCGACGGAACGGTATCCCACACCCAGAAGGGCTCTATGTGGAAGGGACCGTATCACCTTGTAAGATGCCTTATTTTGTGCGAAGCAATTCTCGACGCAATGGACAGAGGCGAGGCGCTCCCCGAGCTACTGTAATACGAACACAAAAAATACGCATCACAAAAACGCCACCTAAAAGGCCGGTTCTCATAAGGCGCCTGAGTTATCCTTATGAAAATCTCGTAATAGGTGGCGTTTTTTATTATTTCACAAATCTATGGAGTGGCAAGCTATGCTCCGTAAATAAGGCCGCTCTATTTTTCGTCTTATGGCCGTCCCAACAGAATATCATAAATATCATCGGAAAACAGCTCAAATTCTCCTCGTTTTATATACCCTATCATATTTGAATATTGATTCAAGATCCGTTTATTTCCACACGTATCAGGGGCAATCACCTCGGTATGCATATCGACAGTCTTCTCTATACACTGCTTAGTGTGGTTTAAGAATATCCTTCCTCCTTCATAGACGAGCTCGGTGCGCTTCATATTCACGCCTCGGGTCCAATCGGTCAGTATACGCCCCTCAACATCCTCACATCTATAGGTCACGTCCGATGACAAAGTTGTTGCCAAAAGCAAATCGGAGTGGAATGATGAACAATGAATATTGTCGGGATCAAATATTCTCGCAAGCACACTTATCGCATTTATTCCGCTGTCAAGATAGCTGCCGTGTAAAGATAACGTGGAGTCAAGCAGCACTCCGTCTATCATATAAGGATCAAAAAATTCAGAAACAAACGACACAAGTCTGCCCATTCCTTCTTCAAGACTCTCTCTATGGCGCAGGAAATATTCCACGTCCGTACCAAATGCGGCGTGATAAGCACACAAAGCCTGTCTGCCTGTACTTTTTGCTATTTTGCGTATTTCATCGACGTGCGTCAAGGAATATGATACGGGCTTTTCCACTATTATATCGTATCCGCCGCGAAGAAGCTGCTCACACATCGGTCTGTGCGTGGACACGGGAGATGCCACTATAACGTAGTCGCACGGTACTCTTGCCTGAACGAAATCATCAACACTGTCAAAATGCATAACTCCGTCTTCGGAGCACACGCTTTTGGGATCGCACACTGCAGACAATACTCCGCCCGTGTGTAAAATAGCGTCACGCCAGAAGCCACCGCAAGTGCCAAAACCAACTATTGCATATTTCATAGCAATATCCTTACTCTCTCATTCATATCATCTTCATCGAGCCAATCGATGCCGTCGGTATTAAATCTGCCCGAGTACAAATACTCTGCAAATCTCACCACGTACTCATAAGTGCCGATTTCCTCGTAGAGATTTTTCATAGCAGCAAGACACGCATCGTATTCATCACGTCTACCTGCCTTATAATGAGAATAACACAAGGCAAAATATCCAAATAAAATTCCTGACTTGTACCCTGTCTTTGTCTGCAAATTTACGCTTTCATTTGCATGCCGCAACGCCTCTTCACATTCGCCGAGCCGAGCATATGCCACAGCCATTGCCGCATGTGTTTTTCCTATCTCGATGTTGGCATTCAAAAGTCCGTTCTCTTTGATTGCGCGCTGACCATATTTAATTGCCAGCTCCGGCTCTCTTATGCAATAAATCTCAGCGAGATTATTTAGGAGCATTCCGTGAGTCTTGGTATTAGCTTCACACGCCTCGAGTCCACTCTCATATAGATCTTTGGCGTTTTCAAAATCAAGGTTAAAGCGATGTATGTGTGCTTTTATTCTCAAATACTCAATTTCAAGACTCTTATCTTCCTCAAACTTTATAGCCTTAAGGCTCTTTTTTGCTTTTACAAAGTGTCCCTTTAAGAAATTAACGTCAGCCAACTTAAGCTGTGCGAGAACGTAAGATTTTTCATCCTTGTCCTCAAGATCAAAGAGCTCTATTTTATCCACGACCTCCTTGTATCCCTTGACAGCGCGATCATAATCTCCGAGCAGATGTATTATCTGCGTTTTAAGAAGCAGGGGCGCAAAACGATAATTGCCAAACGCCTTTGCATCCGCCGAGATCTCTTCAACAAGCGAAAGCGCATGCTGAAGATTTCCCTCTCGTTTCTCTCTTTGCGCTCTGATGTATAACAAGAGATGGTGATATTCGTCATCGGATAAATACATCGACGTCAATCCGTCAAGGCTGGTCCAATATCCTGCGTCAAGTACTCTGTTTACGCAAGTGAAAAGCAATTCCTGCTGTTTTTTATCAAGGGGTTCATTGCGAGAGGATATAAGATTGCACAAGCTCTCATAGTGAAACAGCCTATCATCCGCGCAAACCAGCCCGTCGTTTGAAAGGCATTTCAGTAAAAGATTGATACAAATTTCTTCTATATTCTTTTCCTGTAACAGAAGCAACTGCTTCTGAATGCTTCTATCAAGCTTATAGGCTCTGTCGTCAAGACTGTCGAATATACACTTTTCAAGCAGGCTCTGCAGCTCTAATTCATCAATAGACAGATTGATCTGCTTTATTATATACCTAAGCAGTGCTATGTCAAAAAGTTGGAAATGCGCAAGAATATGTACAAGCTCAATCTGAGCCTTTGATAAATGCGCCAAATAACGATCGGTAATGCTTTCGCTATCAACGTTGCTTAAATCAAAGCTATGACCGCTGTTCTTTACGTGGTTTTCATACAAATCAACGCACATATCGAGATATATCGGCACTCCTTGCGCAACCGACATAATGTCATTTATATATTTCTCGTCATCTATAGGTACACCCTTAAGAAACGTATAAGAATCCTTATCTGATAATCTTTCAAGATAATATTGCTCTATAACAGCATCACCGCTCTTGCCGGCTCCCCAATTCATCTTTTCTCTGGATGAAAACAGGAACAATCCCTTATTTACACCACGAATAAACGAGAATATCCAATCATCACAGTTGTCACAAAGAGAGCCACCTTCAAGCTTGTTTCTCATACTCTCATAATCATCAAATATTATGATTGGAATTTTAGAACTTTTGTTTATACCGTCAGCAAGATAAACAGGCAAACGGTGTAAAATATCGATAGCATCTAATTCGTCTATATATTTGTATTCGTGCTCGGACTTCAATCTCACTACGCTGTCCTTTATCTTTGGAAGCATATTGGCTGCCTTTTCCAAGTATGAGAATCCCGGTATGACAATATCTGCGCACTCTTTAGCAATCTCTTTGAGTATGTCAAAAATAGTGCTTTTCGCATTTTTGAGCTGTTCGTTAAGCTGACTTAACGGCAGGCGGCATTTATTGTAATAGCGCACAGTTGCGTAGTCAAATTCGGGACAATCAACATCTACACACCTACGTATAGCCAAAAGAATACTCATTATGTTGTTATATTCGTAAACGTTGAGATTGATTCTTATAATGTTAAAAGAATCCTTATACCTCAAATTTTTCTGCAGCTCTTCCAAAAACTTACTTTTTCCAATGCCGCCGTATCCGTAAAATACGAATATTTTCTTCTGTATATCACCGTCCAAAATATTACCGCACGTGCTATTAACGATAGCAGTAGGCTCTACTCTATCCACGAATATCCTGTTAGCTCTAAAGGCTCTGTCACTGTTTTGACGCATAGCTAATTCCTCTCGATGAATTTGATTGCTTTTCTTAAATGGTCGCTACATGTAAATTATATCACAAAGTATAGTATATTTCAATACTTACTTTGGGGGTTCAATGCGCTCTGCGGCGGGAATGCGAACCTAACTTTGTGGTGCTGCCACAAAACTAGGTTAGAGACCACGGATGTGGCCGCAAACAAAAAGAGGTCAACCGCAAGGGCTGGACCATCTAGGATTTTGCTATTCGTCGGTCGGACACGACGAATTACGCAATATACGCACCACGAGGGTGCGTATGCGAACCTTATCTTTAGCAGAGCCAAAGAACTAGGTCGAGTCAAT
>JAZNHE010000057.1:0-18026 GCA_045576795.1 Eubacteriales bacterium
GTTACAATCGACGGTGTTGACTATGAGATGAACCCTAGAGATGGTATCTACGTAGGTATGGGCAACAAGGAGCTTGTGTTCAAGAGTGCGGATCCCGAGAATCCCGCTAAGTTCTATATGACCTCATGCCCCGCTCATACAAAGTATCCTACTGTTAAGATAGATATAACCAAGGCACGCAAGGTTCCTTGCGGCTCCGTTGAGGATTGCAACAAGAGAGTTATCAATCAGTATATACACCCCGAGGTTATGAAGTCCTGTCAGCTTGCTATGGGACTTACACAGCTTGAGGTTGGCTCCAACTGGAACACCATGCCCTGCCATACACATGACAGAAGAATGGAAGTATACCTCTATCTTGATATGGACAGAAATGATGCAGTATTCCACATGATGGGCGAGCCCAAGGAAACACGTCACATCATCATGCACAATGAGGAGGCTGTTATCTCTCCCTCTTGGTCTATCCATTCCGGCGTAGGCACGAGAAACTATTCATTCATTTGGGCTATGTGCGGTGAGAACCAGGAATTTACCGATATGGACCATATTGAAACAAAAGAGCTTAGATAATAAAAAAATATAAAGGAGAAATTAAAATGGCAAACAAGAACATTTTTGACCTTTCAGGCAAGGTTGCTCTTATCACGGGTGCCTCCTACGGAATTGGCTACGCGATTGCAAAGGGACTTGCAGCAGCCGGTGCTACAATTGTTTTCAACGATATTAAGCAGGAGTTCGTAGATAAGGGACTGGCATCATACGAGGCTGATGGAATAAAGGCTCACGGCTACGTATGTGACGTAACCGATGAGGATGCCGTTACAGCTATGGTTGCCGAGATCGAGAAAGAGGTCGGTGTGATAGACATCCTTGTAAACAATGCGGGAATTATTAAGAGAATTCCTATGATTGAGATGAAGGCATCGGAATTCAGACAGGTTATCGACGTAGACCTTAACGCTCCCTTCATAGTTTCAAAGGCAGTTATCCCTTCAATGATTAAGAAGGGCGCAGGTAAGATCATCAACATCTGCTCTATGATGAGTGAGTTTGGACGTGAGACCGTTTCTGCTTATGCATCTGCAAAGGGCGGACTCAAAATGCTTACACGTAACATAGCATCCGAGTACGGTCAGTACAATATCCAGTGTAACGCTATCGGCCCCGGCTACATAGCTACTCCCCAGACCGCACCCCTTCGCGAGACTCAGCCCGATGGATCAAAGCATCCCTTTGATATTTTCATCACCGAGACCAAGACTCCTGCAGGCAGATGGGGAAATCCCGAGGATCTTGCAGGTCCTGCAGTATTTCTCTCATCTACCGCATCCGACTTTGTAAACGGTCAGATTCTCTACGTAGACGGTGGAATTCAGGCATACTTCGGTAAGCAGCCGTAATTCTATAATAAAAAGATCCGTTTTTGGAAGCTTACCAGATAATTGCTTTAACAAGAGCAAAGGCTTACAATTAAAACAGAAACAGTGATTTGCCCTTCGTTATCGAGGGGCAATTCATATAGTAATTTGGAGAGTATTATGAAAAACTACGAAGAAATCTTAAATGAGAATATGGCCTGGGTAGAAGAAACCTTTGCTAAAATTGATTCCAAAATGTCGAAGGTTACATTGCGCTCTCGTGATAAGCTCGCCTCCGGAGTAGATGATAATGGTGTACACAATAGTGTTCCGCCTGCGGCATGGACCAGTGGATTTTGGGGTGGTCTTAACGTGCTGCTTTACAATCATACCGGTAACGAGGAATATCTGAAGACGGCACTGCGCTCCGAGGAGCTTCTCGATCGGGCGTTGATAGATTTTAAGGAGCTGTACCATGACGTAGGATTTATGTGGCATATACTGTCAGGTGCTCTGTACCGTCTGACAGGCAACGAGCTTTCGAAGAATAGAAATCTTCATGCAGCATCGAGCCTATTCTCGCGTTTTGTAATGTACAAGGAAGCACCCGGCGGATTTATCCGCGCATGGAATCACGAATGGCAGGGACAGCGTGTTGAGAATTGGACTATAATAGACTGTCTTATGAATCTTCCTATTCTCTATTGGGCAAGCGAGGTTATAGGTGACGAGAGATTTGCACTGATAGCTAAGGCTCACGCAGATATGGCACTGAGAGATCATCTGCGCGATGACGGATCGGTAGTACATATAGCGGAGCATGACAGGGTAACGGGAGAGCTGGTTGCCACACACGCAGGACAGGGAATAAAGGTTGGATCATGCTGGTCACGCGGTCAGGCGTGGGGACTCTACGGATTCGCGCTATCCTATATTCACACAGGTGAAGAGAGATATCTTGCCGCGGCTAAGAAGATAGCCAACTACTTTATAGCAAGTTGCTGTGACGATTGGATTCCGAGAGTAGATTTCCGCTCACCGTCAGAGCCCGTGCTTTACGATACGACAGCAGGTGCATGTGCCGCGTGCGGTCTTATAGAGCTTGCCAAGGCATTGCCGCGCGATGAGGGCGGTATGTATCTTAACGCCGCTATTAACATTCTTCGCGCAATGGAGAGCAAGTTTATGGACTACAACCCTGACAGAGATGATATGCTGACTCACGGTACAGTCCAGTATCCAAAAAATGAGTCACAGTGGCAAGGCGTACATATATCTATAATATACGCTGATTATTTCTTTACAGAGGCACTGCTTAAATTGATGGGCGATGAATTTTTGCCTTGGTAATATAAACTAAAGTTGTCAAAACACGTTGAAAGGAGGCTATGAATGACATATTTTGTTTCTGATATTCATGGAGAATATGATCTATTCATCAGCCTCCTTAATAAAATATAGTTTTCACCAAACGACGAGATTTACATTTACGGAGATATAATAAATAAGGGGCTGCGCTCCGTTCAAGCGTTCCGCTATATCTCATCTATGCCGAACGCCCACGTTATAATGGGTAATCACGAGTATGCTTTTATAAAATACTATCATTCCTTAATGAAGAAAATGATGAAAATCCGGAACATGTACTCAAGCTTTTACGCGAATATTTTAGTGATGGCGACCTGCTTACTTGGCAGGAGATCGATTGGATAGAGGACCTGCTGTTCTATATTGTTGGAGAAGGGTTTATTTGCGTTCATGCAGGTATAACCTTGTCTATGGGCGGTTCTCTTTGCGATCCCGCCACTGTTGAAGAGGAGCTTCTTATTCACGATCGACGTTTCAAGGACTCCGATCTTATCCATAAGTCACGGGAATGTGTGTTCTTTGGACACACAGACCAATTGCGTTATAGGTGAGGCAAAGGTAATAGCGTATTTACGAAATGGGGCATCTATGCAGTGTACCGTGCAGGATTTTTACAAGGTTCATCTTGACACGGGAACGTGGTCAAATGGGGTGCTCGGATGCTTTTGCCTTGAAAACTGTAGGGTTTATTATGCAAAAAAAGACATTAAATAAAATAGAATTTAACAATCACTTGATTTTTATATATAGCTTTGATATGGAAAAAATCTTGGCACATTTACTGACGAAAGGATAATACAAAATGAATTGTGAAATGCGATTGAGGTATACCTCACCCGCACCTGTTATAGATGATTTTCTACCATACTCAACGTTTGGCTCTTCATGGGAGAGATATTCATTGCCGCTTGGTAACGGATTTTTTGGAGCTAACGTGTTTGGAAGACTTGATGAGGAGCGCATACAGATAAGCGATCCCACTCTGGCAAATCCATATTACATACCTAAAACGTTTCCGCGTCGCAGAAGCTGTGCCTCCGGAGTAAACAGCATGGCAGAGCTGATAATAAAATTTGATCATAACGGGGCGGAGAATTACGAGCGATGCTTGTCACTTGATGATGCTGTTCATACCGTACAGTATACTTATCGGGGCGTGGATTATAGGCGCACGTGCTTTACGTCGCATCCCGACAGAGCTCTGGTTATGCGTGTTGAGGCAAATAGACCGGGTGCCGTGTCGCTTAAAATTGATAATATAATACCGTTTACGGGTGATTACAATTTAGAGCCCGGAGACGGAATGGCTAAGAGCGGAGAGGTAGTAATTGAAAACGGAGAGATTGTTGCCCGCGGCTGTATGCAGTATTACGGCATATTGTACGAGAGTAGGGTAAGGCTCATTCTTACGGGCGGCGAGGTTGTCGAGGACGGCGTCGGACTCCGAGTACAAGGCGCAGATACGGTGGATATAATCTTCACTTGTGCCACCAATTATGAGCTGTCGGAACGAGTATTTTTGGAGGAAACTCCTTCTAAAAAGCTTGCAGGTACAAATCCCCCTACCGATACCGTAAGAAAGATCATAACCTCTGTGGCAGCTAAGGGATATGAAGAGCTGCTCCGCACTCACAAGGAGGACTATCATTCTCTCTATAAGAGAGTATCGCTCGATTTCGGACAGACACCTCCTGATTGTGCAACAGATGTTCTTCTTGCAAAATACAAGGCAGGAGAGCGTTCTCCGTATCTTGAGGTGCTCTTGTATCAGTACGGAAGATATTTAATGATTTCTTCATCACGAACATTGCTTCCTGCACATCTGCAAGGAATTTGGAATGCCTTCTCGGATTCGCCATGGTCGTGCGGGTATTGGCATAATATAAACCAACAGATGAATTATTGGTCTGTCGGTACAGCAAATCTTTGCGAGATGTTTATTCCGTATATAAATTACGCCAAGGCGTATATGCCTATGGCAAAGAAAAATGCTGATGATCTCATAGCGAAATCATGCCCCGAGAAGCTCTCATCTCCCGGTGAAAACGGCTGGATAATCGGCACGGGCGCATGGGCATATAAAATATCTGAATTCGAATCGGGTGATCACTCGGGACCGGGTACAGGGGCATTTACAGCCCTTTTATTTTGGGATCATTATGAATACACACGCGATGTGGAATTTTTGAGAGATTTTGCTTATCCAACGCTGTATTCAATGTCAACCATGTACACGAAGCTGCTTGTCAAAGTGGGAGACGTGTATCTGATACCGAATTCCGCATCACCGGAGAATGTACAGGACGGAAAGTATTATCAGACGGTTGGCTGCGGATTTGATCAGCAGATGGTTTATGAGTGCTTCCATCGTACTATAAGATCCGCTAAAATTCTCGGGATATACGACCCGTTTATCAATGAGCTCGAAAAGATGCTCCCACATCTCGAGCCGGTGCTTATAGGTGATGACGGACAGGTAAAGGAGTATCGCGAGGAGAGTGGATATTCCTCTATCGGAGAGCCGAATCACAGGCATATATCTCATCTTGTCGGACTTTATCCCGGAACTATAATCAATGAGGAGCATCCCGATTGGATGGAAGCGGCAAGAGTTACGCTCAGAAAACGAGGAGATACTCCACACGGATGGGCGTGTATTCATCGTTTGCTCCTGTGGGCAAGAATTTTCGATGCAAGGCATAGCATGGATACTCTCGTATCCTTTATATCCCATAATATAATGGAGAATCTTTGGGACTGGCAGCCACCGTTCCAGATAGACGGTAATTTCGGATACGTTGCGGCGGTCGGTGAGATGTTAGTAGGAGGATATGACGGCAATGTAAGAGTTCTCCCGGCGTTACCCGAAGAGTGGGGCACCGGTGAATTCCGCGGCATAGCTTCAAGAGGAGGACTCGTCCTTAACTGTCGATGGGAGAACGGTGTTATCGTCTACCTTGATGTTATTGCAAGGTCCGATACGGTGGTAAATATTCTTATACCGGACGGTAGCCGTTTTAATGACGGAATACTGCCGACACAAGCCTTTAAGACGGGCGAGAGGCGCGTGCTTATAGGCTCTGACAAATAATAGAAAACAAACAAAAAGGCAATACTACCTTACGATAGTATTGCCTTTTTTCTTTTTTAATTTTACACGTTACCCTTGTTTATGGGGCTTAATAGGAATATAGCAGTGCCGTTTTCGTGCAAATCAAATTTTATCGATTTTTCATTTCTCTCGGATATACTCGCGCCAAGCACCGGAGTTATATTGAATTCATTCGGCAGAAACAGTTGCTTTTCTCCGCCGTTTGATGAGTGCAGGGCAACGTATCCTCCACCGGCGTATACTACGTCGCGATTATACGAGTAGATATGTACACCGCATTTTACAAGGAAAGAGTGTATTTCCTCCGTTGTGAGAATGGGATGCTCCGGAGTTGCTGAAATGTAAGGTACGCCCATCTTTTCACAAAGCTCCATAGCGGCAAGACCAGCCTCTGAGGGAATAGGGAACGGAAATACGGCAGCCGTGTGATTTTTTAATATACTTTCAGCGTCTTCAACCATAAACGTATTGTATGGCGCACCGGTGTTTCCCATAGCGGTACGTGAGTCTTCTATTCCCATTATTTCGGGAGAGTCTTTCAGTAGATTTGCGTACCCTCTCTCATCCGCAAAGAATACAACCTCGGCAGACGGAACATTATGGTCGGATATCTTGGGAGAATTATATATTTCTCTCATTTTTTCAAGCTCTTCCATAAGTGTTATATCATTATACCATCCACCCCACATATCAAACCACCAGATGGCGGAGTTCTTGGTCAACTGATGAGCAAAGCATTTTTTCAGAGCATCTTTTGATAGTTCAGGTGTTGGAGGCCCCACCCATACTGATTTTCCGTCGTCGGTACGGTATATATCATCAGGATATTCGTTCGGTCGCGCCTTTTGTATAGCATCGGTCAGATAGGTACGGATATCACATTCAATAAATGGTAGCTTACCGTGATGCTTGATAGAGTCTACGGGAATCATATCCGCCCAGTCAATACCGAATTGACGGTTTAATGTGTATGCATTGGGAGATGAGAAAAAGTCGAGATTTTCCGAGTCGAGCAAGAGCCTAAGACCGTGAGTTCCAAACAACGGTGTACCGTTTGATTGATATGCATATCCGTAGAAGGTTCCTACTACCTGCTCATGTGAGGTTTCCTCCTTGATTGCATTTGCAAGATAATTAACCGTTTTGGCTACCTCCGAATTGCAGAATATAGAATAGCGTCTTGCATTTTCGGACGTATTATACGATATGCCTTTATACTGGTACTCCTCTTCTGTGGGGAGCTCTGCGTTATCGTATCCGTAGTTTTTGCTGACCCAAGATCTGTATTTCTCCTCTGCATTTTTGCAAAGGCTTCCGTTAAAATCGTGGTGAAACCATTCCTGTGTCAGACCTCCGCAAATCTGCCATCCCCCTATACGTGGTGAGTAATCCGCTGATTTTATATAGCGCACCATCCTTATGAGAAGCTCCTTGGCATCCGCTCGGAATGCATCGGAAAATAATATTTCACGGTATCCAGCATTGCTTGTGAGTACGACGTCATCGGGGTGAGAAGCGATCCACCATTTTGGCATACTGACGTATATACGCGGAAAGATAATTGCATCAGGGCACTCCGAGAGTATTTTATGCACAGCGTCATCAAATTCTGAATAATTCGGATGACTCATATCCTCGAACACTCCGATACGGAAAGGGGTAAATGCAGTTATACTGTTTATCGGCAGAGAAGTCATTGAGGCGTTCACAAAGAATATTTTGTATCCTGCCTTGACGAAATCACTGTAACGGCTTCTTTCAGCAAAGTATGTTGTATATGCCATTTCGCAAACAGGCTTTGAATCAATGAAGAGGCGCGGCGTTCCGCCATCGGATTTTACATAACTTTTTAACATATATCCTCCTTTATTCATAAGCTATTGCTTTTCTTATTTCCCATCCGTTGCTGTCGAGACGTCCTATCGCTGTTTCATCATCGCATGATAAAATCTCGCTTACAATCCTGACGACTCTTCTTTTCAGCTTTTCATTGGACGGGGAAAGATTTATCATCATATTCTCATACACCTTACCCGTTTTTGTCATGGCACAGGTCGTGAGGGTGTTGAGAACTATCTTCTGTGCGGTACCTGCCTTGAGCCGCGTTGACCCCGTCAGGACCTCCGCACCCGTATCCGTGTAGATTTTTATGTCTGAATAATCGAATATTTTGGCATCGTTATTGCTGCTTAATCCTACTGTTACACATCCAAGCTCCTTTGCACGTTCAAGCGCACCTACGACGAAGAGAGCATCACCGGCAGCGGAGATTCCCACTACGACGTCACCTTTACCGATACCGTATCTCGTTACCTCAGCTCTGCCGTTTTCTTTGTTGTCCTCTTCGCTTTCTCCTGCGGTAAACATTCTTTCCTTGCCACCTGCAATGATTCCTTGTACCATATCATGCGGAACTCCAAACGTAGGTGGACATTCTGCTGCATCCAATACACCGAGTCGTCCCGACGTACCTGCTCCTATGTAAAAGAGTCGGTGTCCGTTTTCAAATGCGATTGATATAGCATCTATCGCGAGTGCAATTGATTCTGCGGCATCCTCCACCGCCTTTACTGCATCGAAGTTTGCGGCTATTAGAAGACGAGCCATATCCGCGGTGTTCATCTTGTCCATATGAGTGCTGGCGGGGTTTCTCATTTCTGTATTTTTCATATTGCTTTTCCACCTCTGTAAGTTCTTTTGAAATTACTCTTAAATTCAGACGGTACGTTATCTGTTTCCATAACATAAGCGCGTATACACGCTCCGTAGACAGGAGGCAGGTCATTAACGATAAGCTCAACCTCACTGTATTTTTTTATGTGAGGGATGATAATGCCCGAGTAATTTTCAAACATTCCGCCACTCGCGATGGCAAGCGGTCTTGCCCCGTGTAATCTAACTCCTGTATTCAATAACTCGGCAATAGTCTTGGCGTTTCTGTCAATTATATCAAGGGCGTTTTTATCGCCCTCCTTATACGCCGCAAAGACAGTGGGAGCGAATTTTGCTACGTATGCCTTTCCCTCGGAATACACGGTGCTTATTCCTGCCCATACGGTATCCGTGCCCATTTTATCTAAAACGGCCTTGCCGAGTAGGGAGTGCTCAATATGCATATCCTCCTCATGTGCGGCGAGTCGAATCGCATCTCTTCCTATATCGTATGCACTGCCTCCGCAGTCTATAAGATGTCCCCACCCGCCAAGACGTGTAAACTTTTCATCCTGCCTGATAAAGACCACTGAGCCTGTACCGCTTATTACTGCCATCTCCGCTTCCCAATTCATCGCAAACAGGTTGAATGAATCCGTCTTTACTTGCAGATGAGTGGTAGGGAAGCGCTTTTTCAGATCGGATTGTATAAGCGCAGAGTTGTTGCTTGCAAGAACACCTGCAACACCACAGAAAACACTCTTTATTGATGGGAATTCTATTAGCATATCGCTTATTCCCTTGCTTATTATTGCTATGGAATTTGATAAGCCGACGTCATTCGGGTTGCAGCCTTCGAGAGTGAATTGCTTTAGTACACATCCGTCAGACGATACTAATACAAATTCCGTCTTTGTACCTCCTCCGTCAACTCCGAGAAAGAGCTCCTCCGCTCCCGGTCGAAGTATGTCGTCTACGAGCACTCCGAAGTATTCTGCAATTCGTACTATATTGTTAATATCGGGTGGAGCAATTCCACGCTCCCAGTTAGATACTGCCTGAAAGCTTACTGACATTATTGTGGCAAATTCATTTTGTGTCAGTCCTTTTTTAAGTCGCAGAGCTCTGATTTTATTACCAATCAGCTTGAGATCAACCATAGCATATTCTCCTACAAGTGTTACTTTTATATTGATTATAACAACTGATGATTGAAAAGTCAATAAATAATCGCTTGAATTAACAATATAACTAAATTTATAATTGAGCCAATAACACAAACTTTGTATACTTAGCTTCAAAAAATATGAGCCTCCCGATATAAAGGGAGGCTCATTGTCTGTTATTTTGTTTTAACATCTGCACTTTTTTGCAATCGCCGTGAAGTACGGGCGTATATTTTCGAGCAGCTCATCCTCACTCTGTGCAGCAGGAGTGTCAGACCATAGGCAGAAGCCTGCGCCCTTTACACGCATGTCGGGCGCTGACGGATTGTTTTCTGCTACCTTTGTATCAAAAAGATAAGGATTCCATCTATCCATAATTATCTCGGGTGTGACGTGGGACGGGGCTCTGTCGGGATAGAGAGTGTAGTACGTGTGCACGCCTTCAAAGTTATATACGTTGTGTCCGTGCTCAAGATAGACAAGCACAGTGTTTTCACTATTGTTAGCAAGAGTTGACCAATACTGTATATCGATAGATTTGTCGAGTTGTGTAACGTATTGCCACCCCGTGTCAAAGCTACGGTATGCGTCATCATTCCACATACGAATAGATTCATATCCCATGCTTCGGAGCATTGCGCATAAATCGTTCATATATAGGATGAATGCATCGTATGCTACAGCACGCTGATCTCCGGTCAGCTTTCTTGCATAATTGTCCCAGTGTTCAAGATTTTGCCACTTTGACAGGCTGTCATCAATGGTTTCTCCAAAGCCGAGTAGCTCATCTCCGCCTATATCGAAGCTCTTGCAACCGAGCTCACGGAAGAAGAGACCGTACTCCGTGTATAGACTTTTTACAAATGCTATCGCCTCGGGATTGCTAATATCAATGCCGCGAGAGTATGACATAGGTATCTCCTCCTTGAAGGCGCTTGAGCCTTGTACAATGGACACCTTGCCATTTTTGTGGTAATAATTTGCTATATTCTTGCCATAGTGTTCCTTGAACTTTTTGACAATGTAGTTCATATGTCCCGGGGAGTCGAAGGACGGTATAACCTCCACTCCGTGTGAGAATGCGTAGCGTACTATGTCTGCCATTTCATCCTGAGTGATAAATTTGTCATCATCCTCCGGGCATCCGTTGGATGTGCCAAATACACAGAGATTATGATCTCCCCCTGCAAGCCACGGATATTGCTTTGATTCAAGGCGCATAGCAAGCTCTTCGGAGAAATGTATCATTAATGCATTGTATCCGACGGCGCTGATCTCATCTATCAATCTTTTTATCCATATAGGAGTATAGTACTTTCTTGCACAGTCGAGCATAAATATACATTCATTTATATGATGTTTTGATTGCTCCATAAGAACTTCCTCACTTTTAGTTTTTCTATACGTATATTATACATCACCATAGGTAAAAAATCAATAAATAAAAACTTGAGTTAACTGGATTATTCAAGGAACGGTTGAATATTTATGAATCATTCGGTAAAGTAAAATGTAGATACGATCATATATTTGTAAATGTTTTGTACAAGAAAAAAGCAACGCCCTTTATGCGTGTTATCCTTAACGGAGAACACGCAGTCAAATCCGTCTTCGACGGGTGAAATCCACTCTCGGTGGATGAAATCGCTCTCGCGATGAAATCCTGCTTCGCAGGGTTATATGACAGACGGATTTGATTTCATCCAAGGCTTGACCTCGGATTTCATCTGAGCAAAGCGAAGATTTCATCGTGGTAACACCACGATTTCATTCAACGAACAGAAAAAGAGATAACTTTTCGGCTACAAACTGATTTGTTATCTCTTTCTGTTGTTATATGGGTTTGGGATACGCCTATTGTGCATTTGACCGGTCAAATGCGATGCTCGCACTTAGAGGCATTTTTAATTCTCTGCTAAGAACATCACCCGTAATTTGACGTTGCTTTTAAGGTTATGCCGCCTTTGGTTGAATGCTTTGCTGTGATGCGCTTAACATATTTTCAATGAAAATCCCGTAGCCTTCCGTCGGGTTGGCGACCATCACGTGCGTGACAGCACCCACGAGCTTGCCGTCTTGGATTATGGGGCTGCCGCTCATTCCTCTTACTACACCGCCCGTTATGGCAATTAAGGCAGGGTCTGTTACCTTGATTTTGAAGGACTTTGTTCCTGTTGAGGCTTTGTTTATTTCTGTAATTTCTATGTCAAATTCTCTACACGCCCCCATTTTTACTGTGGACAATATGGTAGCTTTGCCTGTGTGTACGTCTTCCTTGTGTCCCATTTTTACCGGTGTTATATTGGTGCTTTCGGGTATCTTATCAAGCTTGCCGAAAACACCGCACTCTGTGTTGGAGTAGATAACACCGCATGATTTATCTGTGAGAATTCCGGATAATTCACCCGGCTTTCCCGACTCTCCCTTTTTTACACCGCCCAGAATAACTCCGCACACGTCGCCCTCACACATTTCAACAGGAATCCCGGTGTCAGAGTCGCATATACCGTGACCGAGTCCACCGAAAAGGCCTGTCTTTGCATCAATATAAGTTATAGTGCCTATTCCTGCGGCTCCCTCCTTGAGAGAAATACCAAGCTTGTACTCGCCGCCCTCGGAGTGTGGGGTGATCCTGGCAGTAGCTGTTTTTTGCGCACGGCTATACACTATATTTATTTCAGCACCCTCGGAGTCATGAATAATATCCTGTATTTCCTTACCGCTATGAACCTCTTTACCGTTTACGGATAGAATTTTATCTCCGCACCTCAGCTCCTTAACATCGCCGGGATCTGATACAGTTACGTGGTTTTGCCTTATTTTTGCTCCGAATATCATTCCTCCCGGAATCAGAAGGATATCGCCGTCACTGTTATTGCCCTTACCCAAAAGCAGCTCGAGGAGCCGTGAGCTGATTTTTAACTCATCATTATTAACCGTAATGGAGCAGGGAATCACGGTTGAGTCCTCTGCATCCAAGCCCACATAGGTAATAGGAGAGCTTATTGAGAGAAGAAACGGGAATGAAATTGCCGCGATTAAGAGCAAAACAATAATTTTTTTAGTATATGACCTCATTTTGAGAAAATCTGCCTTTCCTTTCTTTGTAGCTCTTTCACCGCGTGAAAAAACCTACATTTCTAATTTTCCATTCAAGGCTCGTCTGTATGTGTTACAATTTTAGGAAGGCGTATATAAAAAGCCGCAAGGCTACATTTTATTTATGTAGACACTTGCGGCATTTTTAATGTATTAATACTGAAAAAGTAAATAAAAATTTACATAAAGAAGATTTCTCTCATATCTTGTCTGAATTCATCAGGCGAAAGAGCATAGACTCTTAAAATGGCAGAGTCGGTTATTTTGAGCGAAAACGAGAATGTGTTTCCATCTCTTACCGCACGGAAGCCTGCCATTCTGAAGGTGTTTACAAGCTTTGCCAAATTGCTTAATTCCGGCATCTTATCAAATGACACAGTCATTGTAAGATTGTCACCGAGATCAATTGTCAGATGAAGAAATTCATCCTCTTCGACGATCTCAAGCATCATTCTTATAACGTATGCGACAAGAGAAGTGGATGCTTTTACGTTTCCGTGGCTTTCACCGCGTATTTCTACGTCAAGTGCTCCATCAAGATATTCGTTGGCAAAGTCGCGGATGGTTGTTGCGAAATCCTCCGCTCTCATTGTCATGCTACCTACCTCGCTCGGCACTCTTTCACTGAGATATCTGGTGTTTATTTTTCTACGCTTCATACTCAATCCATTGATATATCGGCGTGGTTTATATCGCGTAAAAAATCTGAATAACCCACGCTGCTTTTCAATTCAACCTCTACCTCGTGCAGCATTTTTCCTACACAATTCATAAGATATACGTATTTTATGCTTTCGTAGTTTTCCTCGAAATGAACATCGCTTTTCTGAGCCTTATATAAGACGTAATACGAGCTTTCAAGATCTGTTACAATTTCGATAGGCTCGCTTACCTCTCCTATCTCAAGTGCGAGTGCGGCATTAGTCATTTCTCCGTAAAACGACTCCTCGAGATTGTATTTTCCTATGACGTATCCGTCCTCAACCTCACTGACGCTCGAATATTTTCCACTTGACATTATGGCGACAAACACGGCATTTTCCTTTTCGTCAAGATCGTCTGACGTGCTTGCGGCATCCATTAGCTTATTTCTGAGCTTTTCTGCATCTGCAAGGGGCGTGTAGGTTATTATGGTCTGGAAGCTCGCGCGGAGAACTCTCGCACAGTCATCGCTGTTGTAGAATGATTTAACATCATCTATCGTGTATTCGAGATGTCCCTCGCTCGTATTTGCGTTTATGTCATCGGAGCTTGCGGTACCGATGTAGTATGTATCTATCGCATCTGTTGCTATTGCATATCTGAAGAGCAGTGTCTGTACGGAGTAATTAAGGTTTACCTTTTTGAGTGCGGCAAGGTAAGCATCATAGCTTTCATAACCGTGTATGGTTGTTGATCCATAGGTGCCACCCTCTACGCTTATCCTTATATTTTCCTTAATCTGATCCTCTACCTCGTCGGAGTAAACATCAAAGCCTATTCTGTCGCATATCTCAAACGCGGCATAAATCTCAACTATTCTGTTAATTATCATAGCATCGATTTTTTCTACGTATTCCGCCTTGCCGTCACTGTTCCACACGGAGCTGTCGCCACCGTCTACTTCTGTCTTATAATTGAGGAACAACGCGCGGTAGAGCTCATATTTTACGTCATATTTATTTTTGCCTATTGTCAGCGTCATTACGGTTTGCGACTCTTCTTTAGTGCTTTCTACAGCAGGGTATTTGTCCTTTTTGCAGGAAGCGAGAGTGATTATGCACGCTATAAGCAATATGATAGCAGCAATCCTTTTCATTTTTTCCATCTCCAAAAGAAATATTCTTCTATAATTCTACCAAAATAATATTAACAAATCAAGTGTTGGCAGAAAAAACCTTCTTAAACTCACAAAAACTATCACCGAAAAACCAAAATTTATATTAAAATTTGAAAAAAACGCTTAAACATTTGCATTTGCGCAAAAAATATGTTAAAATGTATGAAAAACCATCTATGGAGGTGTCTATGGAAGAAGTATATACAGTCAGTCTTTCAAAAATTATAGAAGAGTTCAATCTTGAGTGTGTCCATCTGCCCGACCTGCCCGAGAATATAAATATAAATTGCGCCCGTGTCAACAGACCCGGCTTACAGATGGTAGGGTTTTACGACCATTATGAGCAGGCACGCTTGCAGATAATAGGTAAGGTTGAGCATTTGTTCCTGGCACAGATGCAGCCTGAGGAGAGAATAAGGCGCCTTGAGGACTTTTTCCGCTCATCACCCGTTGGCGTTATTTTCACAACGTCTATTGAGCTTGGCGCGGATATGATCGCTCTTGCCGAGAAATACAAGGTTCCGATTATGCGCACTCCTATGCGTACATCTGAATTTATGGCTGCACTGATAGCATACCTGAACGTTCAGCTCGGACCGAGAATTACGAGGCACGGAGTTCTCGTTGAGGTGTACGGTGAGGGAATTTTGCTGCTCGGTGATTCCGGTGTAGGTAAGAGTGAGACGGCAATAGAGCTATTAAAGCGCGGTCACAGACTTATAGCCGATGATGCGGTAGAAATAAAGAAGGTTTCCGCAACCACTCTTGTTGGTAAGGCACCTGAAATTATCAGACACTACGTAGAGCTCCGCGGAATAGGAATAGTTGACGTGCGCCGTCTGTTCGGTATGGGCGCGGTTAAAGAGAGTGAGAAGCTTGATCTCGTTATCAATCTTGAGGAGTGGGATAACAACAAGATGTATGACCGTCTGGGGCTTGATGATCAGACTACGGAGATTCTTGGCATACAGGTTCCCAGCATAACGCTTCCCGTTTCGTCCGGACGTAATCTTTCGGTTGTTATTGAGGTCGCTGCCATGAACAACCGTCAGAAGCGTATGGGATATAACACCGCACAGGAATTCAATAAGCATCTTATGGAGTCTATGGGACTCAAATAATGCCTGAAATGGTATAAAATAAAGATTAAAGTCACATTTTTTAAGTAAAAATGTGACTTTTTTATTTCGAAATATAAGCAAAATATCCGTTGCATATTTCCTCACGGCTCCGCATAGGATGTATTGAAGAATTTACGGAGGTAATTATGCAAACTCAAAACGAATATTTATTAGATAGGTCTATACCTGCTCTGCACAGTGAGAGTGCAGGAGAATACCCGTTGCCTGACTACAACGGTGACGTTAAGAGAATTCTTATGATTAAGCCGCGCGTTATTCCGTCGGGAAAGTTTCTTGGCGATGATGCTGTGGAGTTTTCCGGCGTTGTAAATTATGACATCGTGTATTTAGACGGTGAGAATAACGTTACACATGCCGATTTTTCTACAGATTACGATCTTTCTGTAAAGGTTTTGTCTGATGAATACGTAGATGCGGATATAAGCACGACGGTAGCCGCATACAACGTCAGACTCATAGGTCCTCGCAAATTTTCTGCCAAGTGTTCGCTCGAAAGCAACGTTCATATCACGGAAAGACGCGCTTTATCGGTTGAGGGGGATGCTTTTGAGAGTTATGAGCCCGAGGTTGCAGAGGTCAGCGTTGACGTTCTGCATTGCTCGTCATTCGGCGGTGACGAGCGTGAGTATGCAGAAGAGCTTGTGAGGCTTGAGGGCGCGATTGTTGACGAGGTACAGGTTTTGCTAAGTGACGTGTGGGTTGACGTAAAGTCTGTCACACCTACCTCTGAGGGACGCGCGGATATCAAAGGCGAAATGCATTTCACCTTAGTTTATAAAAACGGGGATATGATGCCTGAGAAGGTTTCTCGTACGTTTGCATACAATGAGAGCGTATCGGGCGATGAAATAGACAGCTTCCAATCGGTCCGCGCGGTCGCTAACGTACTGTCTGTGAAGTCTGACATCAATCCGGATGCAGACGGAGTGGCAATTGTCGTATCAACAATTTTGGAGCCGGTATTAAAATGTATGAAAAATGAGCCACTCGTTGTTGTGAAGGATGCGTATCTGAAGGAGCGCGGAACACGTGCGGAATACGGTGATTTTAACTATACGGAGTTCATCTGCTCGGAGAGCGCAGACGACGACTTTGGCGTAAGAGTTGCCCTCGCTGATATGAACGATATGAGCGCAAACTGCTCGTTTATTCACACTGAGGCTACTCCTCGCGTTGATTTGTGCGAAATTGTTGATAATAAGGTGAAAATCAGCGGTGAAATTCGTTTTAGTGCCATAGCGTGCGAAGTTAATGACAAAGGCGAGAAAAATTATGTTGCCGTGAAGCACAATGCTCCATTTGAGCAATTTATAAACATTAATTGTCAAATTCACGAGAATATGTACCCTGAATGCTCCATTTACACATACGACACATCGATAGATATCGATGGAGATAGCGTGTATCTTTCTTGTTCACTTAGGTCAAGCGTCAGCATTGTTGCAAGGCGTCGTCAGAGATGTCTTGGCGGTGCATATTTAACAGATGAGGAGTATTCCGATGATAATTCCGTGATAACTGTTTATTATCCCGAGGAGGGTGAAAGTGTGTTCGGAATTGCCAAACGCTTCCACACCTCTGTGCGAACGATAGCCGAGGATAACATGCTCAGCGAGAGCGTTGTTGCCACTTCCGATACCTCCATTCTGACTCACGGTATAAAGAAACTGATTATCAAGTAAGTAAATTAGGTGTTTACAGCTAAATAACATATCTGTTTTTAGAAGATAATAAAAATCCCCCGGTAAAATGATATGCACCCCAAAAGTTAGACGCTTTTGGAGGTGCATATTTTTTATGGGTAAAACAGGAAGAGAAAACAGGAGATACTCGACAGAATTCAAGATATGTGTTATAATGGACATGCGAGAACACAAATTGAGTTACAAAGAAACGGTACGAAAGTATTGGGAAGGTAGCAAAGGAAAAGAAGCGAACTACGTAAAACAGATACAATTGTGGGAACGTATATTCTTGGAAGAAGGAGCCAAAGGTCTGATGGAAGAACGCCGAGGCAAAAATAATACAAGTTGTAAACGAGGACGTCCCCAAAACTCGCGGTTTCGGTATGCAAATTTCATATTACCCCACTTTTGAAAAATCAAAAGTGCACTTTTTCCTTTGAGATAACCCATAAATCCCGAAACACTCATTTTGGGCGGGATGCTTACCAGCATATGTATATGGTCTGGGCATACCTCGCCTTCAATTATTTCCACACCTTTCCATTGGCATAGTTTTCGAAGTATCTCTCTTATCTCTAACCGTTTTTCTTCGAAAAACACCTTTCGCCTATACTTAGGTGCA
>JAZNHE010000058.1:0-3751 GCA_045576795.1 Eubacteriales bacterium
CTCACAGAACGACATGGCTACGATCCGACTTTACCTCAATGGGAAGGTACTCGTAGATTCCCTGAGCTTCCTGCATAACTGCCATAAGAAGGCTCTTATCGTGCTTGTGTGCATCGATGACTGCCTTAAGGCGAGCTTCCTGCTCTGCAGTACCCTCAAAGGGAAGAGTGGAAAGTTTTTTAAGCATTTTTCATCCTCCTAAATTTTTTGTGCGATCCACGCACGTGAGTGCGCGCATGTTAAAACACTACCATGTATTTTAGCACATAAAATCTAATTTTGCAATCCTTTTTATAAAAAATGTTATTTTTTTAACATAATTTTCCCGATGAGACAAAATCCAACAGAAAATTTGCCGTATATCAAGCTAAATTTAGAAAATTGTCCCTTAAGAGGGAGAATAATTCAAGCACTGTTTTCTCATCCTTCAGGGAACACGCAACTTCGTCGATTCTGTTGCATATCCGCAGAAAGTGTGTAGTGCTCGTAATCAGCACGGCATCCGCTTCGTGTATCTCATCCTTTGATATTTGACGTTCAATTGTGGGGATTCCTTTTTTTAGTGCCAGTCTTATCAGGGTGTCGCGTGTTATTCCCGGGAGAATTTTGCTTGATAACGGGGGAGTAATAAGAACTCCGTCCTTGAGGATAAAGATGTTCGCGTGTGAGCATTCTGTTATCCACCCTCCGCTCTCAAATATTGCGATATCGGCGCCCCTCTTTACTGCCATTTCAATAGAAAGCACCGCCGGTAGCAGATTGACCGTCTTTATGTTGCAGAAATCATATCTTCTGTCGGGGATAGTTATTGCCGATATTTTTTCGGGCAGCTCCGGGATTTGTGCGCCGGTCAGCGTTATAAGGATATTAACGTCAGGAGAGGTACGCAGATGAGAACGGCGTATGCCAGAGGCTGAAAGCTGCACGTATATGCTGAAACAGTCGTGGCAGGATAGTTCGACAAGCTTATCGGTAATCTCCGTAAAATAATCCTCCGACAGCGTAAAATCGAGCCCGATTTCCTTTGCGTTTTTGTTAAGTCTATCAAGATGCTGCGGAACGTTATGTACTCCTTTTCCGTGTCCTATAAGTACGTCATATACGGCATCGGCAAAGAAAAAAGCTCTATCGCTGATAGGTATCGTCATGGCGTCATACGGGGCAAATATGCCGTTGTAGAAAGCGTAGTCAATCATTGTTTTTCCTCCGTTTTTACAGTTGATATTTTATTGTATGCAGCCGTGATTAAATTGGCACGTTTTATGAAAATTCTACTGCGCTCATTCCTTAATAAACTGCAAAAAACAAAGAAGCGAAGCGCACTATTGTACGCTTCGCTCTTAATATTCTGCCTCAAAGTATTTATTAAATTCAAAAATTATATACGTCTACAACGCTTCCGTCAAAATCTATAACCGCAAATCTTCTATTCTCATAAATCATGTATGAGCGAGGGCAACGCTCCTTGGGCAAGGTTATAGATCCGGGGTTGAGATATATGTTATTATTGCCGAATTGCTCGTTGCGGATGACGTGTGTATGACCGTGAAGAAGTATATCTCCGGGTGCGAGCGGAGGAGGGGTTTCCTCGTTGTATACGTGGCCGTGAGTAGCGTATATTGTCAACCCATCAAGGCTGAGGACTGCATAGTCTGCAAGTATGGGAAATTCAAGCACCATCTGGTCGACCTCGGTGTCACAGTTTCCTCGTACACACAGGATATTATCCTTGTATCTGTTTAGCAGCTCTATTACCTCTTTGGGCGCATATCTGCCGGGGAGATTGTTTCTCGGTCCGTGGTATAGAATGTCGCCTAGCAGAAGTATTTTATCACATTCTTCGGCGTGAAAGGCTGCAATAATAGCCTTTGTGCTCTCTATATCACCGTGTATATCGGATGCTATCAATAACCTCATTTTTTCTGTCCTCACTATGCTTTTTTATTCCGGATTTTTGCATTATTCCACTGAATATTATAATCGAAAACTCGGCAAAAGTCAACTTGAAAATAACAATTCGCTACATCTTTATATATTGACAAAATAAAATCGCTGTGCTATAATTTACGATGAGAAAAAATGCAGTGAGGGTATTATGGCAACTAAAACTGTTAAGAAAGCGACGTATGGCGATCAGAGCATAAAGTCGTTAAAGGGTGCTGAAAGAGTCAGAAAAAGACCGGCGGTTATATTTGGCTCCGACGATCTTATCGGATGTCAGCATTCGTTCATAGAGATACTTGCCAATTCCGTTGACGAGGCTCGCGAGGGCTACGGAACCAAGATAATTATAAAGAAATTCCGTGATCTTTCGATTGAAGTAGAGGATTTTGGCAGAGGTGTACCTCTTGGATATAACGAGAAAGAGAAGCGCTGGAACTGGGAGCTTGTATTCTGCGAGCTTTATGCCGGTGGTAAATATGATAACAACGGTGATAACTCCGCATATGAGTTTTCACTCGGACTTAACGGACTTGGCGCAACTGCCACACAGTATTCGAGTGAATATATGGAGGTTAAGTCCTATAACGGAAAAACTCTTTCGGAAATGAGCTTCAAGCGCGGTAAGGCGGTTGGAGAGCTGCGTGTCAGCGACTTGAAGCCCGGTGGCAAGCGTCAGGGAAGTATTATACGCTGGCGCCCCGACCTTGACGTCTTCAAGGAAATAGATATTCCGGTTGAATTTCTTGCCAATACGCTGAGGCGTCAGGCATTTGTTAATGCTGGCCTTAAATTTATCCTTGAGGTTGAGAATGATAAGGGTAAATTTGATACAAGTGAGTTCTACTATGAAAAGGGAATTTCCGATTACATCGTAGAGATTACCGATGGAATATCTCTCACCGCTCCCGTCACCTGGAGCTTGGAAACCATGGGACGCGACCGTGAGGATATGCCCGACTATAAGGTAAAGGCGGATATAACGTTTTGCTTTACTCACTCGGGTAATGCAGAGTATTACCACAACTCCTCATTCCTTGAGCATGGCGGATCTCCCGACAAGGCAGTAAGAACTGCTTTTGTATATGCAATTGACAAATATATAAAGTCACAGAATAAATATCAGAAGAACGAGTCAAAAATATCATTTGCCGATATTCAGGACAACCTTACGATTATAATCAATTCCGCATCCACCCAGACGTCGTACGAGAACCAGACAAAGAAGGCTATAACCAACGCTTTTATTGCCAAGGCTCTTACGGACTATATGAAGCAGCAGCTTGAAATATATCTTACAGAGAATGCATCTGCTGCGGCTACAATTATGAACACGGTGCTTGCAAACAAACGCTCTAAGGAGGAGTTTGATAAGCACAGAGTTGACATAAAGAAGAAGCTCACAGGCTCTATGGACGTATCCAACAGAGTGGAGAAGTTTATTCCCTGTAACTCAAAGGATCCGGAAATTCGCGAGGTATATATAGTAGAGGGCGATTCTGCCGCTACAAGCTGTAAGCTCGGTAGAAATGCTGATTTCCAGGCTATTATGCCGGTAAGAGGTAAGACGCTTAACTGTATGAAGAGCAGCTACGATAAGATATTCGCAAGTGATATAATAATGGATCTTCTTAAGGTTATAGGCTGCGGCGTCGAGGTTAAAACAAAGAAATCGTCGAACGGAGTATCTACGTTTGATTATAATCTTCTTAAGTGGAGTAAAATAATAATTTGTACGGATGCAGACGAAGACGGATTCCAGATAAGAACTCTGCTTCTGACACTGTTTTACAGGCTTCTTCCCACGCTT
>JAZNHE010000059.1:0-2722 GCA_045576795.1 Eubacteriales bacterium
ACGGTTGGAGTTAAAATGGAAATAATCAAGGTCATACTAACGGCTCTGCTTTCGGTAGCATCGTTATTTATCATTACAAAAATCATGGGGCACAAGCAGGTGGCGCAGCTTGACTTTTTCGACTATGTCAGCGGCATTACTATCGGCTCGATCGGTGCGGAGCTTGCCACTGAGCTTGAAAAACCATATAAGCCGTTGGTCGCTCTTGCTATTTACGGTCTCGCCTCGCTTCTTTTGAATTTGCTTGCACATAAAATTCCGCGCACACGTAAGTATATCAACGGAACGCCCACGATACTCATGAATGACGGCAATCTCTATCGAAAGAATCTCAAAAAGGCTAAGCTTGACTTATCCGAGTTTATGCTCCTTTGTCGGGAGCAAGGGTATTTTGACCTTAACGAGATTCAGACTGCCATGTATATGAAAAACAAAATGTTTTGTTTCTTGCGTGATGAATTTATCATATAACTTATCAAATCCGAGCTTCTTTAGATAAAAATCTTTGATGTGATCTGAAATAGTGTTTGTCTGTAACGTAAAAAATTCTTGTTTTGCTCTTTCGAAATATCCGCGCAGATAAAGTACAATGACCGATTTTTACTTACATTAAACTTCGGCTACGGCTCAAAAACAGTGCTCTTTACGGACATTCCGTGTTCGGATAAAGTTGCATGTGGGCGACCAAAAAGGAAATGGGGAGCATTTGCTCCCCATCTTCTTTTTGACGGAGGGATTCGAACCTGCGACCTCTCCACACCCGTAAGCATCGTTCGGGTCCATGGGTTTCGCGAGATCAAACGATTGAGTATCGTTTGATCCGCGAAAAAGTTGGAAAATAAGGAGAATGGGAGATCGAGCGTATCGAGATCTCCCATTCGACTATATTTTCCACGTGGGCCACGCAGGGGTAGTACCCCCTGCACGATTATATTTCGTTCATTATATTTCTTGCAACGTGAACACCGCTTGCGGAGGCGTGAGAGAGCGAGTGAGTAATTCCGCTTCCGTCACCGATGATATAAAGTCCTCTGTGACAGGATTCAAGGTTCTCGACAACGTTGACTTCCATATTGTAGAACTTAACCTCAACGCCGTAAAGAAGCGTATCCTCATTTGCAGTGCCGGGCGCTACCTTATCGAGTGCATAGATCATTTCGATAATACCGTCGAGAATTCGCTTGGGCAGAACCAAGCTCAAATCTCCCGGTGTTGCTTTCAACGTAGGAGTGATAAACGCTTCCTCAATTCTGCTTGTGGTCGAGCGCTGACCCTTGATAAGATCTCCAAAGCGTTGTACGATAACACCGCCTCCAAGCATATTGGATAGGCGCGCGATAGATTCACCGTATCCGTTGGAATCCTTGAAGGGCTCGGAGAAGTGCTTTGCAACCAAAAGCGCAAAGTTTGTATTCTCAGTCTGTTTTGCGGGATCTTCGTAGCTATGACCGTTTACGGTGATAATTCCGTTTGTATTCTCGTTAACAACCGCACCCTTGGGATTCATACAGAAGGTTCTCACCTTATCGCCATACTTTTCGGTACGATACACGATCTTGCTCTCGTAAAGCTCGTCCGTAATGTGCGCAAACACCTCTGCGGGAAGCTCGACGCGAACACCGATATCGACTCTGTTTGAGCTTGTGGGTATATCAAGCTCCTTACATACCTTTTCCATCCACTTACTTCCGATACGGCCAACGGATACGATACACTTCCTACAACTATAGGCTTCGTCCTTGCACTTAATCTCGTAGCCACCGTCAATCATCGAAATTGCTTCAACGGGAGAATCAAAGAAGAAATCGACCTTCTTATCAAGCTCTGCAAAGAGATTTGCAAGAACAATGTAATTGATATCCGTACCCAAATGACGAACGGACGCATTGAGAAGGTGAAGGTCGTGCCGAACGCACTCGGTGCTGAACGCTGAGCCTGCGGTAGTGTAAAGCTTTGTTCCTTCTCCACCGTATCGCATATTGATCTCATCAACGTATTTCATAAGCTCAAGAGCTTTCTTTTTGCCGATGTATTCGTGCAAGGTGCCTCCGAAATCGTTAGTGATGTTATATTTGCCATCCGAGAATGCACCCGCGCCGCCAAAGCCACTCATAATGGAACAGCTCTTGCATCCGATGCAGGTCTTGATCTTTTCACCGTCAATGGGACATTTACGCTTGTTCAGTGCGTGTCCGGCTTCAAAAACCGCAATTTTAAGATCAGGTCTTTGCGTGCTTAATTCGTATGCGGAAAATATACCGCCGGGGCCTGCGCCAATAATGATTATATCGTAATTCATAGGAATCCTCCGTTACTTCTTTTTTCATCATTCTTTAGTTATGAGTTTATTATATCATATTTTTGTAAACAAATCAACCGTTTTTCCTTTTTTACTACAGCAAACAATTATTGAAATTTGAAAAAGCCCTCGCTCCATTGGCGTGATACTCTTATCGGAGTATCACGCCAGTTTTATTCGCCTGCGGCGAGTTGTATTGCTACGCAGTGTTCCTCTCGCCGTAGGCGAGCTATTTGGACTTCGTCCAAGTGGTATTCGCTTCGCGAGTTTTGTGGCGAATAAAATATCACTGTGAGGCGTAGCCGAACAATATCACTGCCCGCAAGGGCAATATCACTCTTTGCGAAAGCAAAGAATATCACTCATAGACAGCAGAAAAAGAGAGAGTCTTACGGAATTTTGCTTCCGCATGACTCTCCCTTC
>JAZNHE010000060.1:0-29361 GCA_045576795.1 Eubacteriales bacterium
CTGGATGTCGATCATGGTGTCCCAAGAGCCGTCCTCAGCGGTGATAAGACCGCAGGAAATACCTGCAACGGGCGCCTTGATCGGAACGCCTGCGTCCATAAGAGCAAGAGTAGAGCCGCAAACAGAGCCCTGAGATGTAGAGCCGTTAGAGGAAACGACCTCGGATACGAGACGGATAGCATAGGGGAATTCTTCTTCCGAAGGAAGAACGGGAACGAGAGAACGCTCTGCAAGTGCGCCGTGGCCAATCTCACGTCTGCCGGGGCTGCGAAGCGCCTTAGCCTCACCGGTGGAGTAGCCGGGCATATTGTAGTGGTGCATATATCTCTTGGTGGTCTCGTCGTCAAGTCCCTCGAGCTTCTGTGCGTCGGAGAGAGTGCCGAGGGTTGCAATCGTGAGAACCTGAGTCTGACCTCTGGTGAACAGGCCCGAGCCGTGAACTCTCGGAATTACGCCAACCTCGGATGCAAGAGGTCTGATCTCATCCATTCTTCTGCCGTCAACACGCTTCTTGTCAACGAGAAGCCAGCGGCGGACAATCTTCTTCTGTATCTTATAGATAAGCTCGGGGAGAATTACCTTGATGTCGGGGTACTTTTCCTCAAAGGTTGCTACGATGTCGTCCATAATGGGCTGCATCTTAGCGTCTCTTACGTTCTTATCGTCGGTGTCAAGCGCCTCCATAACGCGCTCTTCGCAGTAGGCGAAAATCTCGTCGAACATATCGTGGTCAAGCTCGCCCGATGCGTAAGCAAACTTGGGCTTGCCTATCTCGGCAACGATACCGTTGATAAACTCAACGACACCGCGGCACTCCTCGTGTGCCTTCATAATCGCCTCAAACATAACCTCGTCGGACACCTCGTTTGCGCCCGCCTCAATCATAACGACCTTTTCCATAGATGCGGCAACGGTAAGCTCAAGGTCGGACACCTTACGCTCCTCTGCGGTGGGGTTAACCACTATCTTGCCGTCAACAAGTCCCATAAATACGCCTGCGATAGGTCCGTTCCACGGAATATCCGAGATGGAAAGAGCGATGGACGCGCCTATCATAGCAGTGATTTCGGGCGAGCAATCGGGGTCAACCGACATAATAGTGAGAAGAAGCGAAATATCGTTCCTTAAGTCCTTCGGGAAAAGGGGACGCACGGGACGGTCGATAACGCGTCCTGCAAGAACCGCCTTCTCAGAGGGCTTACCCTCACGCTTTAAAAAGCCGCCGGGGATTTTTCCTACCGCATACATCTTCTCATCGTAGTCAACCGAGAGAGGAAGGAAATCAATGCCGTCGCGGGGTGCGGCGGATGCGGTCGCGGTTGCAAGCACCGTGGTCTCACCGTACTGTACCATTGCCGCGCCGTTTGCAAGGCCTGCAACCTTACCCGTTTTTACAACGAGAGGTCTGCCCGCTAATTCATACTTATACTCTTTGTAGTCGTCAAAGGTCTTAAATCTTTCTACCATTTTTGTTCTCCTTTGTTTTTGTTTTTCTTTGGAGAGCGAACATAGCACTTAAATATCCGCTTGTCAGTACAAACACATATTTAACTGCTACTTCCGCCCGCCGTTTTGATTTTCTTTTTCATAGCAAGCGGGAACGAAGTATCCCCGTTCCCGCTTAAAAATTACTTTCTCAGACCAAGCTTCTTGATTACCGCTCTGTATCTTTCGATATCCTTCTTGGCAAGGTAGCCGAGGAGCTGCTTTCTGTGACCAACCATCTTGGAAAGACCTCTCTGAGAGTGGAAATGCTTGGGGTTCTTCTTCATATGCTCGGTGAGCTCGTTGATTCTGGTAGTGAGAATAGCTACCTGAACCTCGGGAGAACCGGTGTCTCTCTCGTTGATTTTGTACTCTTCGATGAGGGCGGTCTTAGTTTCCTTTGCAATCATTTTTCTTCACCTTTCTTTATATTTTTGTCCCGAAACCGAGTAGAGTGCGGGTGAAAAGCACGGGCTACGCAAGGACTTTATCCAAACGGAGCAGGGCCATACACAAAACCCGGCAAAGGGCCGTTGGTTATTATAACACACTTTTTCTCTTTTGTAAAGAGTTTTTTGAAAAATATTTTATTTCACCGCCGGGTCTTCCCTTTTTTCGCCTTCGGCATCCTCTCGGATTTTCGAAAAATCAATAGCCTTCGGCATATTCCACTTAAACACCGTCGCACACATTCTGATAGTGAAAATTACGGCAGTGCAAACCACCGTCGCAACGACGTCGGTATACTCCGCACCGGGAATAATAAATATCGCTATAAGATAATAAACGGCAGCGCCCGCAATGGTGGCAAGAGCGTAAATATGCTTTCTAAGCACCGAGGGGACGTCTCTTAATATAACGTCGCGGGTGATGCTGCCGCCGATTGAGGTCAGCATTCCCATAGTTATAGCCACGAGCGGACCGAGGGATATGTAAGCGGCACAGCCCGCCGCCGTGAAAACGCCTATACCGAGAGCGTCGAGAACGTTGTTTATAGCTACAACCCGCTCTTCCCTTTCCACGTACTTTTTCTTAAATATCGCGGCGATAAAAAAGACACCCATCGCCGTCAAAACGGAAACCGCAAGCTCAACGTACATAGTGAAAACCGAGGGAAGCATACGGCCCACCGCAGGTCCTGCTATAACGTCTCGGAGAAGTCCTCCGCCAAAGCAGGTAATGACCGACAGAAAAATGACGCCGAACCAATCGGCCTCCTTGTCAACCGCCACTATAGCGCCCGCCGCGGAAAAGGAGATTATTCCCGTAATATGAATTGCAAAAAGCAAAGCGTCCATAAGCACCTCAAAATCAAAGCTTTGTGAGCAGCGCGCGAAGAGCCTTCGCCCTGTGGCTGACGGCATTCTTTTCCTCGTCGGTCATCTCGGCAACCGTGCGGGTTTCACCGTCCATAACGAATATCGGGTCGTAGCCGAAGCCTCGCGTGCCGCGCGGCTCGTCGATAATTTTGCCGTACATATACCCCTCAGCCGTAACCTCGCGCCCGTCGGGGTAAACCAGCGCTACGGCAGCCGTATAATGCGCCGTGCGGTCGGATTTATCCGAAAGATTTTTCTTAAGGAGCGCATTGTTTGCCTCATCGGCAGCGTGACCTCCGTCGACACCCGCATAGCGCGCGCTGTATATGCCCGGCTCGTCACCGAGCGCGTGGGCGGTGATGCCGCTATCGTCGGCAAGGGCAGCCTGACCTGAAATCTCGGCTATCTCACGCGCCTTTTTGAGTGCGTTCTCCATAAAGGTTTTACCGTCCTCGACGGTTTCGTGTACTATGCCCGACTCGCGAAGCGAAAGAATTTCGTCAAACCTGCCGTCAAGTATCTTTTTAATCTCATAAATCTTATGCGCATTATTTGAGGCTATGATTAATTTCATTGTTTTCCACCGTTAAATGTAAATATTTATTTGCAAAATTAAAGGTTTTTCACTCTTTTATTGCCGAAGGGTTGCTCCAAAGAAAGAGCAACCCTTTGAGTTTTATTAGAAGAGTCCCGATATTTTACCGTTCTCGTCGACGTCAATTTTCTCAGCCGCAGGGACTTTAGGAAGGCCCGGCATTGTCATAATATCGCCCGTAAGAACCACAACGAAGCCGGCGCCTGCCGACACCTTAACGCTCTTGACGGTTATATTAAATCCTTCGGGCGCACCGAGCTTTGTCGGGTCGTCTGAGAAGGAGTACTGAGTCTTTGCAACGCATATAGGAGCTTTATCGAAGCCGAGCGCGGTAAGAGCCGCTATCTGCTTTTTAGCCGCGGGGGTAACGGTGATACCGTCGCCGCCGTAAATCTTCCTTGTCACTGCCTCTATCTTCTCTTCAATGGTGGTATCAAGCTCGTAGGAGAAGGTAAAGTCGCCCTTTTCCTCCTCGCAAAGCCTTACAACCTCGCGCGCGAGAGCCTCACCGCCACGTCCGCCCTCTGCCCAAACGGTAGAAAGCACGACGTTTACACCGAGCTCGCGGCACTTCTCGATAATAAACTCAATCTCCGCATCGGTATCGGTGGGGAATCTGTTCACAGCAACAACCGACGGGAGCTTATATACGTTCTTGATATTCGAAACGTGGCGAAGAAGATTGGGGATACCGCGCTCAAGTGCGGGAAGGTTTTCACAGCCGAGCTCACCCTTTGCAAGTCCGCCGTGCATCTTAAGCGCTCTTACGGTTGCAACTATTACAACCGCCGAGGGAGTAAGGCCTGCCATACGGCACTTTATATCAAGGAACTTCTCTGCTCCGAGGTCGCCGCCAAAGCCTGCCTCGGTGATAGCGTAGTCGCCCATTTTAAGAGCTGTCTTTGTAGCGATAACAGAGTTACAGCCGTGCGCGATATTGGCAAACGGGCCGCCGTGCACGAATGCGGGAGTACCCTCAAGGGTCTGAACGAGGTTAGGCTTAAGCGCGTCCTTAAGAAGTGCCGTCATAGCTCCGGCAGCCTTGAGGTCACCTGCCGTAACCGGCTTCTCATCATAGGTGTATCCGACGATAATGCGGGAGAGGCGCTCCTTAAGGTCGGTAAGCGAGCTTGCAAGGCAGAGCACCGCCATAATCTCCGAGGCAACGGTGATATCGTAGCCGTCCTCACGGGGCACACCGTTTACCCTGCCGCCGAGTCCGTCGGTAACGAAGCGGAGCTGACGGTCGTTCATATCAACGCACCGCCTCCATGTGATGCGCCTTGGGTCGATGTTAAGCGAGTTGCCCTGATAAATATGGTTATCGAGCATTGCGGCAAGCAGGTTGTTAGCCGCGCCTATCGCGTGGAAGTCACCCGTGAAGTGAAGGTTTATATCCTCCATAGGAATAACCTGCGCATAGCCGCCGCCGGCAGCGCCGCCCTTAACACCGAAAACAGGGCCGAGAGAGGGCTCGCGGAGTGCAACCGCCACCTTCTTGCCTATACGGTGCATACCGTCGGCAAGGCCTATCGTCGTCGTGGTCTTTCCCTCTCCTGCGGGAGTGGGCGTTATTGCGGTAACAAGCACGAGCTTGCCGTCAGGCTTATCCTGATTATCGGCAAGAAGCGAAAGGTCAATCTTCGCCTTATTTCTGCCGTAGAGCTCAACGTATTTCTCGTCTACTCCTGCCTCTCTTGCAATCTCGAGAATATGGCGCGGAGTAACGGACTGGGCTATTTCAATATCAGTAAGCATTTTTCTTCCCCCCTGCGGTTAATAAAAGATATTATACAGATAAATTATACAATAAATTCTATCCAATGTCAATAATACTTTTAATAGAGAGGAAAATAAAATTCAGAAAAAGTTTTAAAAAAGGAAAAAATACTCTTGACTTTTTTAGACTCGTGATTTATAATATAGTGTACGGCTTTGGGAGTCGTAGCCTAAACTGCGCCCCAAGACCTGCAAAAGGAGGATTTTCGGGTGAAGCTTGATTTAAGACCGCTGCTGGCGGGCGAGCGTCAGATAACGTTCGCTTACGATTTGCCTCTCGAATGTCGCTCCGAGGATGCCGGAAGCTTTCTTTACGGTATCGGTTTTCCTTCTCCCATGAAGGTCGACGGTGAAATTACCAACACTGCCGGATATATGCGAATGAGGATTTCTGCGCGTGTTCTCTACCAAGCCGCGTGTGCAAGATGTCTCACAGCTGTATCGGGCGAGTTCGCCACCTGCCTTGAGAAAACCGTTGCTACTAAGGATTCGCTCGGCGACCTACCCGAAGAAAGACACGACGATTATGCGATAATCGAGGACGGCTTTCTTGATATTGACGAGCAGCTCTACGAGCAGCTCGAGATGGAGTTCCCTGCACGCTTTCTCTGCGATGAGGAGTGCCGCGGGCTTTGTCAAAGATGCGGAAAGAATTTAAATTTTGAAGAGTGCGACTGTGATAGCCGCGAGGTTGACCCGAGGCTGCTCCCGCTTCAGAAGATTCTTGACGCTATGAAAAACGAAAATAAATAAAAATAACATACCGAGAATGCAGAGCGAGCTTTGGCTCATAGCATCTCAAACAGGAGGTTACAAAATGGCAGTACCAAAGAGAAAAGTTTCTCATGCGAGAAAGATGAAGAGACGCTCCAGCGTTTGGAAGCTCGAGACCCCCACCAACCTTGTTAAGTGCCCTCAGTGCGGCGAGTACAATCTTGCATACCGCGTTTGCAAGGCTTGCGGCTACTATAAGGGTGTTGAGGTTGTTGCTAAGGCTACCGAGGCTAAGCAGTAATCAAAAATACCGCTGTACCGAGAGAAAGGTGTGGCGGTATTTTTTCGTCCTTTTGCTTTTTCAAAAAGTTTATAAAAACTTTAGAAAAAGGTCTTGACAAACGCGACCTGTTCTGTTATAATATTACTCGTCACGGACGCTGGTGTGGCTCAATGGCAGAGCAGCTGATTTGTAATCAGCAGGTTGTTGGTTCGACTCCGATCACCAGCTCCAGGGGGAATTCCCGAGCGGCCAAAGGGGGCAGACTGTAAATCTGTTGTCACTGACTTCGCTGGTCCGAATCCAGCTCCCCCCACCAAATTCCTCGGACCTTGTCCGAGGAATTATTTCATAAGGTGGAAAACAGGAGCGCTTACAACCGAGGCGCCGTGACCGATAAACAAAAGACCGTCGTTCGACGGTCTTTTGTTTTGATTTAATATACCCTATCAACATCTGAAAGGAGGCGCACAATGAGCGAGCAGCAATACTCTTTGCCAAAGTCCACAGCGACATCTCAAAATTGCAGGATATGCGGCGGAGAGTTCATCACGGCGTCGTTTGATAAACCCAATCAAAATCTATGCCCTATTTGCAGAAAAAGAATCAGAGACCAAAAGCGTTTAGAGCGCGAGGCAATCGAAAATGAGAAATGGCAAAGAAAAAAGGAGCGCGAGCACGAAATTTTTCTCAAACGGCTGAAGGATTATAAGGTTATACCGTTAGAAGCTGTTAAGCCGTCAAGCGATACGCTCTATATTTTAGGTAACGGGTTTGATATAATGCATAGAGTAAGGTCAAGCTACTATTCCTTTCGTGACTCGATGGGGAAAAATAACAAGCTTCGTCAAACCTTAGAAGCCTTTTTAACTTCAGATGACATTTGGGCAGATTTTGAAAACGCCCTCGCTAAGTTCAATATGCGTGCGATGTGCTCGGACTTCATAGTTGACAATCACCTCGACATTTGGGATGCTTACGGCGAGGATTCCGGAATGGCAGAGTTTTTTGCGGCAGTCGAGATGGCTGCCGATCCAATTACGACGGTAGCAGCGGAGTTGCCAAAGCGATTTCGCAGCTGGGTAGAGACTCTCACGGTAGAAACGGACGACCGCCCTTTAGCCAGCCTTCTGCGCGGCGGAAAGGTTCTCACCTTTAATTACACCGAGTTTGCCGAGGAGCTATACAACCTGCCGCGAGAGCAAATATGCTACATACACGGCTGCCGAAAAAACAGAAAAGCTCCCTTGATTCTTGGACATATGCCGCATGCAAGCGATGCTATGTACGACTTCGAGGACGGTTATAGACCGCGCAAGAGTAAAGCAAGACAGTATTTGATTGATGCAGCGCAGGAGAGTATTTACCGCATTATAGCGGAAAGCGATGAGAGCTTGACTAAGCACTGTGACGAGATAATTTCCGCCCACCGCCCCTTCTTCGCTTCCCTCTGCGATATTAAGGACGTTGTTATTATCGGGCACTCAATGTCGGAGGTCGATATGGATTATTTTGAGGAGGTCGCCCGCAGCATATCAGATTTCGATAGGGTGAATTGGTATATAGGCTGCCACGGTCTCGGGGACCTTAAAAATATGGAGTCTATGCTAAAGAGGCTTAATATTCCGGGCGAACGCGCTTTTATTTTCCGAACGGATTTGATTTTGACAGCGCCGAGCAAAGCAAGGAATGAAAAAGCCGTAAAACATATTTCCGCCAAGGAAAAGCCCTGCGGCATATCACAAAGCGGCAAATGGCGTGCTGCGTTCGACGGTCACAGGCTAAGGATATATGAAAAAAATGCAAAAGATGCGAATTTTGAAATTAGCTTTTCTCAAAACGTAAGTCGGGCCGTCTTTTCGCCTGATGAAAAAATTATGTTTTCAGTAGTCAGAGACCTTTATAGCGGGATATTTCTTTTCACTTATGAAAGCTACGCTTGGCACTTTGTAAACGAATTGGAAAGCATTCCGAACCAAACGCTGTTAAATCCGCGACTCCGTCACATTTATCTCACAAAATCAACCGTTACCTTCGTATACAACAACCGCGTCCGTATTTATTCGCTGTCAAACGGCACGCTTACCGTCAACCGCGCAAGGCGCTACTCGAAGGAGCATTTCTATCACGGAATTGATATTTTTAAGCTGTTTTTCCGCAAAGCACGGGAAAAGGAATATAGTAGGTAACAAACAGGGCTAACCGCCTCTTGCGGTTAGCCCTTAAAATTTTCAGGATATAGAACCGTTTATTCAACAACAAAGGCCTTCTTTTTTAGTCTTTGTCCATTCTTCAAAATGCTGAAAGCTACGGTATCCTGACACAAAAAATAAACGCTTATAGCTTCACTCCGTCTGCGCTTTCGCAAATATGTACCGAATACTTACCCTCAAGATGCGCAAACGCCTTGAGGTATTCTCGGGTTACGGTTTCAATTATGCTTTCTTCATATGCGGGGTCAATAATTGCAAGACAGCAGCCCTTAAATCCGGCACCTGAGAACCGACCGCCATAAATACCTTTTGTCTTGGTCATAATCTCATACAGCTTGATTAGCTCCGGAGAACCGGTTTCCCAATTATGAATAGAGCTGTATCCGCTTTCAAAGGAAAGTTTACCGTATGCTTCAATATCGCCTCTTCGCCATGCCTCAGCACCTCTTTGCACACGGTCAAATTCGGTGTACCAATGCTCAGCACGCTTGCGCCAGTTTTCAGGAAGTTTATCCCTGTATTGATGGAATACCTCAACGGGAACATCGCGCAGATTGGTTTCCTCAAACTTACCGTATTCCATTCCCGCATAGGCTTTAAGAGCATATGCGGCACTTCTGCATTCGTCAACACGCATATTGAAGGCTGAGCCTGCAAGACTGCGTTCAAGTCCGCTGAAGAAGATTGCAAATTTATACGGCTTCATGTTATCGGATTGCGGGATAAGCTCATAGGTGTCATCTTTTAAATCCATGTAAAGCAGATGATTCTTTTTACAGTAAACCTCACAGCTTTGGTCTAGCTTGCCGCAGGAAACGCCAACGTAACTGTTTTCCGCTTCCTTAGAAACGGTAATCAACTCATTCGGAGTCAGTTTGATTTCATTCATTTTACAAAGCGCTGACAAATACGTAATTATAATGGCAGCCGATGAAGAAAGTCCGCCAATAGGAAGCTCTCCGTCAAAAACCGCGCACAGCCCCCGACGAAGCGGATAACGCTTATTTAGTGCAATCGTTGCACCGCGCAAATGATCTGCCCAATCGTTTTCCTTGGTTTTCGGCGTTGCTTCAACATGCCATTGCGCCCTTTTTTCAAACTGTAACGATTGAATTTCTATTACACCGTTTTCTTTGGGACCGTAAGCAATATGTATACCCTTATTGATAGCAAATCCCGTAATCTTGCCAAGCTGATGATCCGAATGTGCTCCAATAGGACATACGCGGTACGGGGTGAAAGCTGTGTATTGCGGTGCCTTTTTATAGATATGCTCAAATGCCTCGTATGCAGTCATAACATCTCCCGTCAATCTCTAAAATATAAATCTCTCGTATATACCTTTTCTAACACATCTGATATTTCGTCATTATATCTATTTGCCAAAATAACATCCGAAATTTGTTTAAACTCGTCAAGATTTCGAACAACGCGGCTGTTGAAGAAGCTATTCTCTTTCATAGTGGGTTCGTAAATAACAACCTCGATACCTTTTGCCTTGATACGCTTCATAACACCCTGAATAGAGGATTGACGGAAATTGTCAGAGCCTGCCTTCATAGTAAGGCGGTAGACACCGACAATCTTCGGATGCTTTGCAATTATCTGGTCGGCAATGAAATCCTTTCGCGTGCCGTTTGCTGCAACAATAGCCGAAATTATATTCTGCGGAACGTCGTTGTAATTAGCAAGCAGCTGTTTTGTATCCTTGGGAAGACAGTAACCGCCGTAACCGAAGGAGGGATTATTGTAATGAGAACCGATACGGGGATCAAGTCCCACGCCTTCTATTATAGACTTCGTATCAAGTCCGCGTACCGCCGCATAGGTGTCAAGCTCATTGAAGAAGGATACACGAAGCGCAAGATACGTATTCGCAAACAGCTTAACAGCTTCTGCCTCGGTGGGATTCATATAGCGAACCTCGATGTCCTCCTTAATCGCGCCCTCTTTGAGCAAAGACGCAAAGGTCTCTGCCGCCTTGTTTAGACGTGCATTTTTCACAGGCACGCCCACGATGATACGGCTGGGGTATAGATTATCATATAGCGCTCTGCCCTCACGCAAAAATTCAGGGCTGAAAAGAATATTATCGCAACAAAAGTCTTCTCTTACCTTCTCGGTAAATCCAACGGGAACGGTAGATTTAACGATCATAACGGCATCGGGATTGACCTCTATGACCTGCTCGATGACAGATTCAACCGACGAAGTATCAAAATAGTTTTTGCTCGGATCGTAGTTTGTGGGTGTAGAAATGATAACAAGCTCTGCATCCTTATAAGCAGCTGTGCCGTCTGTTGTAGCGACAAGGTTCAATTCCTTGGTAGCCAAATATTCCTCAATTTCCTTATCTACGATAGGGGATTTTTTGTTGTTGATCATCTCCACCTTTTCGGGAATAATGTCAACTGCAGTAACTTCATTATTCTGCGCAAGCAGAATTGCCATAGACAAACCGACGTATCCGGTTCCTGCGACTGCTATTTTCATTTGCATTTACTCCTTTTCAATGTGTTTTTTGAAAATGCACGTTCAGTCCCTACGAGTGTTTCTCCATGGCAACCTAATATGCAAAAACAGATTTTTTATTTGTTTTGATAAAATCCGTGATACCACTCTGCAAATTTTCGCAGACCGTCACGAAGCGAAGTAGAAGGCTTAAATCCGAAGTCTCTTTCCAAAGCCGAGGTGTCAGCATAAGTAATCGGTACGTCACCGGGCTGCATCGGCACGAGCTTTTTGTGTGCTTCAAAGTCGTAATCTTCGGGTAAAACTTTCGCACGGATCAGTTCTTCTTGCAAAATCGTTACGAAGTCTAAAAGATTTTCTGGACTGTTGTTACCGATGTTATAAACGGCATAGGGGGGGAGCGGAAGTCCGTCCTCACCCATCTTTTTCTCGGGGGCGTGCTGCATAACTCTCTTTACCCCCTCGACAATATCATCGACATATGTAAAGTCTCGTTTACAATTGCCGTAATTGAAAATTTCGATAGTCTCACCCTTAAGTAACTTATTGGTGAAACCGAAATATGCCATATCGGGACGGCCTGCGGGGCCGTAAACCGTAAAAAAGCGAAGTCCCGTAGAGGGGATATTGTAGAGCTTGGAATAAGCGTGAGCCATCAGCTCATTACTCTTTTTAGTCGCGGCATAAAGCGAAACAGGGTTGTCAACCTTGTCATCGGTAGAATACGGAATCTTCTTATTAGTTCCATACACCGAGGACGAGGAAGCATATACCAGATGCTCCACGGGGTGAGGTGTTTTCATCGTGGCACGGCAGGCTTCGAGAATGTTGTAAAAGCCGATGATATTGCTCTCAATGTACACATCGGGATTTGTGATGGAATAGCGAACCCCCGCCTGCGCCGCGAGGTTGACAACTACCGAGAAGTGATGCTTCTCAAAAAGGCTGTCAATCAGCGCACGGTCGGCAAGATTGCCACGCACGAACTCCCACGTACAGTCGGTATGCTCAGCAGCGCATTTCTCTATTTCGGCAAGACGGTATTCCTTAATGGAAACATCATAGTAGTCATTCATATTGTCGAGACCTACGATGCAGATACCCCGAACGGTGCGCAAAAGCTCCAATACAAGATTTGAGCCGATAAATCCCGCCGCACCGGTGATTAGAATTGGTTTGTCATATATGTTTTTTTTTAAAACCATAATGTATTTCCTCGAAAATTTTTGTTCCAACGATCATGTGTACTAAATTCTTCATGAAAAAATGAATCCAAGAATAAGGTATATGACAGCTGAAATACCCCCAATAAGCAATGCGTACGGAAACTGCGTTTTTACATGGTCAATATGGTCTGATCCCGCCCCCATAGAAGACATAATTGTAGTATCACTGACAGGAGAAGAGTGGTCGCCGAATAATCCTCCTCCAACGACTGCAGCAAAACATAAAGACACAAACCATGTAGCTTCACCGCCTGTTACATTGAATGCCATCGGTAAAGCCATCGGCATCATAATAGCATAAGTTCCCCATGATGTTCCGGTTGCAAATGACAAAATAGCGCAAATGATAAATATTGCACAAGGTAGAACAGCTGGAATCAGGAATCCCTTTGTAGAATTAATAATAAAGTTGGCAGTTCCCATTTCTCCACTCAATGTATTTAAAGGATATGCAACAGCCAAAACGAGCAAAGCAGGCATTGCCCCCTTAATTCCTTCGGTAAAAGTCTCGTTAAGCTCTTTCAATTTCATTCCTTGAATCAAGAAAGAAACCGACATCAATATAACGACAATCGCAACCGCCTCCAATGACTTCACGCTGCCAATCACCACAAAGGCTCCTATTGAAATTACTAGCAATAAAACAGTCGGTAAAATAAAATTCAGTACGACACGTTCCTTGAAGGGAGCAGGGGTCATTGTATAGGTCGATGTCAGCGGAACCGCACCGTCTCTCATTAGTTTTCCTTCTGTTTGAGCTCTAATTTCGGCTTTTTTCATAGGGCCGAAATCCTTAACTATTCCAGCAGCAACTAACAATACCATCAGCAAACTTAAAATTCCATAGAGATTAAAAGGAATTGCCGATAACATAAGATTGAACCCGTCATCCTTATTGGCAATACAGCCAAAGCCTACAGCCAAGGAGGCTAAATAGGAGCACCACCCGGTAAAAGGATAAATCGTTCCTACCGGGGCAGCGGTGGTATCTGCGATATATGCAAGCTTTTCTCTGGAAATCTTGGCTTTGTCAGAAAGTTTTCTCATAACAGAGCCAACAAACAGGGGCGACATAGAATCGGCAAAGCAGAAAAGACCAAGGGCCCAAGACAAGATTTGTACGCCTTTACGCTTAATGTTTCGAGCATTCACAATTCTCGTAAATGCATCAATTGCACCACTCTTTTCATAATATGTAACCAAAACACCAAACAACAAAATATTTAGTGCCGCCCACATAAAGTCGCCATTTCCAAGAGCACTTTGAAGTAAATCAGTAAATCCCCAAATACCCTTACCTGCCAAAAAGCATCCTAAAATACATGCAATGGTGAGAGAAAATACGGTATTCTTTGTAAGTAATGCAAGTGCGATAGCAACCACTATCGGTATTAACGAAATCCAACCCATTGTTTCCATTGTTACTTCTCCTTAAATCGTCTTTTAGTTTGATATATTTTTTGGTGGCAATACCAGTTGATCTCCCAAATGCTTGTTCGAGGCATAATCAAAACCATCTTCTAATCCGCTCTGACTATACAAGGTGTATTCTCCGAAGAAAATTTGCCCATCGACATTGTAAAGGTCAAGCCTCACATGAGGGAAACCTTTACTTAGTTTTTCAGCGATTTGGAACATCTCATCTAATCTTTCCGGCTTAGGCAAAGTAAAATCAGAAGGCAACGACCTTGTCAATCGCCCATAAGGAAGCACTTTCCAATCTCTGCTCATATAGTAAAATTTTGCATTATTTTTTTGACGATCTGCAACGACCATAACGCAATCAACTAATCCATCAAAACAAAAGAATTTGTAATCATTTAGTTCTCCGTTGCTATCCTCAACAAACTCCTCGGCAATAACCTTGGGCGGAACATTCTTATACGGCCACTCTCTACCGTACCAATATCCGTTTCGCCGAAGACCTTTTTTAAGTTTTTCAATGGCAGCATTTCTGTCAAAGTTCTCCTTATCCCTACAAATCACAACACTTCCGGAATCATGTGTACACTTAAGAACAAACCGATTCGGAAGCCTGTCAAAATCTATATCTTCGGCTCGCTCCCAAACACCAAGTGTAGGAATAACGTATTCAGAACCAATGGTATCTGCGATATGTTGTTTTACCGCGTATTTGTCAACTAATTTTGTGTATTCAGGGTTCCTGTCGTTTAGTTTCAGCCATTGAAGCTTTTCATTAAACGTTTTCGGATTCTTAAAATCGATAAGTCGGTGAAAATACTTAAAATATAAGAGTTGCAAGTAGATTTTGTCAGGAATACATTTTGAAATAGCATAGATTAAGCCGTTCATTATGTCACTCATCTCCTTAGTTCAATTATACATTTGTTTACCTACTTTATTAACTAGCGATTCCCGTACATTTCTTCGTAATATTTCACATACTCGCCCGAAGTACATTCCTGCATCCAATCCATATGGTCTTTATACCACTGAATAGTAAGCTTGATGCCTTCTGCAAACATAGTGGTGGGTTTCCAACCAAGCTCTGCGTTAGCCTTGCTGGGATCAATCGCATAGCGCTGGTCATGGCCCTTGCGGTCAGCAACATATGTAATCAGACTTTCAGGCTTTCCTAATTCCTTAAGAATGATCTTTACAATCTCTATATTAGCCTTCTCATTATGTCCGCCGAGATTGTAAACCTCGCCAACGCGCCCTTTTTCCAAAACCGCAAGGATACCGTAGCAATGATCCTTTACGTACAGCCAGTCGCGCACATTGAGACCTTCGCCATAAACAGGCAAAGACTTGTCCTTAGATGCGTTATTGATCATCAAAGGTATAAGCTTTTCAGGGAACTGATACGGGCCGTAATTGTTAGAGCAACGGCTAATGGTAACGGGCAAACCATATGTACGGTGATATGCCAGAGCAAGTAGGTCAGCACTTGCCTTAGAAGTAGAATATGGACTACTTGTATGAATGGGTGTGTCCTCATGGAAAAACAAATCAGGACGGTCTAGAGGAAGGTCACCATAAACCTCATCAGTACCTACCTGATGGAAGCGCTCAACACCGTATTTACGGCAAGCGTCCATCATAACCTGAGTTCCGAGAATGTTAGTCTCTAGGAAAATTCCGGGATTTTCAATTGAACGGTCAACGTGAGATTCAGCGGCGAAATTTACTACTATATCAGGATGTTCCTTTTCAAAGATGGCAAATATTCCTTCACGATTGCGGATATCCTCTTTGTAGAACGTAAAGTTCAAATTTTTCATTGCTTCATTAAGTGTATGAATGTTTGCGGCATAAGTCAGTGCATCTACGCAAACAATTTTCCATTCAGGACGCTCCTCAAGAAGCATATATATAAAGTTTGAGCCAATAAAGCCGGCACCGCCGGTTACAAGAACAGTTTTATTCATGCTCGACATCCCCCTTAGCTATTCCTATCAAATACTGACCGTATTCGGTCATTTTAAGTTCTTCACCAAGTTTTAACAATTGTTCCGCATTGATAAATCCACGTCTGTAAGCAATTTCTTCAATACAAGAAATATAGAAACCCTGTCTGTCCTGAACGACCTGAACAAACTCTGAAGCTTTGAGCATACCTTCCGGAGTACCTGTATCCAGCCAAGCCATACCGCGACCGAGAAGCTCAACCTTCAATTCTCCCATTTCCAGATACGCGTTATTTACAGCGGTGATCTCTATCTCGCCTCTTGCGGAGGGTTTAACATTTTTCGCGATTTCAACCACTCTGTTATCATAAAAGTACAAACCGGGTACAGCATAATTAGATTTAGGATTCTGAGGTTTCTCTTCAATGGAAACTACCTTATGATTTTTATCAAATTCAACAACCCCGAAAGCTCGGGCATCTTTTACGGGATAACCGAAAATAGTAGCGCCAACTTTACGGTCACATGCATTCCAAAGAACCTTGCTCATGTCCTTGCCATAAAAAACGTTATCTCCGAGAATCAGACAAACATTATCATCACCGATAAAATCCTCTCCAAGGATAAACGCATCCGCAAGACCTCGCGGAGTATCTTGTACTTTGTATGTAAACTTAACACCGATTCTTTCACCTGTACCTAACAATTTCTGGTAGTTAGGGGTATCTTCAGGTGTGGAAATAATCAATATTTCCTTAATACCAGCCAACAACAACATTGACAACGGATAGTAAATCAGAGGTTTATCGTATATAGGCAAAAGTTGCTTAGATACAACCTGAGTCATTGGATAAAGGCGAGTGCCTTTACCTCCTGCAAGAATAATACCTTTCATGTTCGTCCTCCTGTTATTTTAATAAATTATCACAAATAAAGTCCACCTCATCTATTGAAAGATGCGCAAACAACGGCAAACAAAGAATCTTACGGGACATTGCTAAAGCCTTCGGAGTATTTGCAGTGATATCGCAACCGAATTCCATATTTTCAGAAACAAGTGGGTAGAAATATTTACGCGCAAAAACACCCTGTTCACCTAATTTATCCGCTAACTCATCACGGTTAAGACCAAATTCCGAAGGCTCAACAAGAATTGGATAATATGCATAATTTTGCTTTAAACCGTCTGTGAAATTCAGCAACTTAATACCCTTGACTTTTACTAACCGTTCACAGTAACGGTCAAAGGCTGTCTTACGGGACAGCAACTCATCATCAATATGACGAAGATTGCATATACCCATAGCCGCTTGAAATTCATTCATCTTTGCATTCGTACCGAAGCAAGTCAGCTCTTCCCCCGATACACCGAAATTACGTTCCTGAAAAATCTTTTCAATCAAAGAACTGTCTCGGAAAGTCAAGCAACCGCCTTCAATAGTATGGAATACCTTTGTAGCATGGAATGAAAACATCGAAACGTCACCGAAATCTCCCGCGCCGCGACCTTTGTATTCAACACCGAATGCATGGGCTGCATCGTATATAATCTTCAAACCGTATTTATCCGCAATACGCTGAATATCATCAACAGCACAAAGATTGCCGTAAACGTGAACACCGAGTATAGCAACTGTTTTTTCTGTAATCAATGATTCAATCTTACTTTCGTCAATAGTATAATCATCCTTGATATCACAGTAAACGGGAGTACAACCTGCCTGAACAATAGCATTTGTCGTCGAAGCAAAGGTAAAGGGTGTAGTAATTATCTCTCCTTTGAGCCCAAGTGCTCTGATAGCAACGTACAACGCAAGATGACCGTTAACAAAAAGCTCGATATTCTGTACCTTGAGATAATCACGGAGCTGCTCTTTTAGTTTGTTATGTATGGGACCCATATTAGTCAAATGAACCGTGTCCCAAATAGATTTTATTTCCTCACAGTATTCCTCATAGGAGGGCATGGAGGAACGGGTTACGTTAATCGCCATGATAATTACCTCTTGATTTCAAATTCAATTCATATTATACTAGCGGGAAAAACAGAGGCGTGACAGCTACAATTGCGAGATATACCAGAATATCCAGCAACCATGTGTACTTGATGTAATCAGAAAATTTATATCCCGCAACCAAGGTCATTGCCGTTTGAGCATTTGCCAAGGGCGTACTAAACGTTAAGTTTGCAGCATAAACGATACCGATTGCAAAGGGAATCGCATTCAAGCCAAACGAAGCACAAAAAGCCAGAGCGATAGGAAGAACAATGACGACTGCAGTTGAATTGGTGATAAAATTGCTGATCAGCATCGTAAGGAATACAAAAATAGCGAAAATAAATATGGGGGCGATATTAGGACTAATTACTTTGGACAATGCTTGCGACATCAACTCGCCTGCACCGCTCTTAGTCAAACCGCTGGCAATTCCAAGACAACCAGCTAAAATAAAGACGACCGACCAATCCATTTTTTTAATGACTGTTTTGTAGCTCGTGCATCCGGTGATAATGCACATTAACGCTGCGAGTACGGCAGTCATTGCTGTAGATATCCATGCGCCGATAAACAAAACGATAGTAGCCACAAAAATCGATAGCATTACAATGACTTTCGTTTTATTAATGACGATTTCGCCTTCAGGCTCTGTCTGAGTCATTATTTCTGCGTCATTTTTATCATCTTCAATCATACCAGGTTTATTCCAAACTTTATTACCGATTGCATGGCCCACAGTAGTTATGAACAGAATATATACTACACAAAGAACGATACCGACCGGCATAAAGTCAAACATTTTCATTTCTTGGCCTGTCATTTCTGAAAGAATTCCGTTTGCTGTCAACTGAGGTGTAGAGCCAACCAGTGTACACGCGCCGCCAAACATGGCACCCATTGTAACTGGCAAGGTTATGTTCTTGCGATTCATTTTTTCATTCGACTGAGAAATACTGGCGATAATCGGAAGAAATATGGAAATAACAGCGGTGTTTGACAAAAAGGTAGATAACACTGCCGATATTAAACCTGCCAGCAGAATAAATATTTTTTCATTCCCGGCTGAAACCTTGGACACATATCTCCCGATAGTTTTTGCAACACCCGTTTCCATCATGGCAATTCCAACGACCATCATACCAAACATCAGCAAAACGGTTGAATTTGAAAAACCAGAAAAGGCTTCATTGAGAGTACATACCCCTGTCAGTGCCAAAAGAGCGCAACCCAGCACAGCAGTAACGGCATTGGGGATCACCCGAGTTATAAACAAAACTATACATGCCACCAAAATGAGTAGACTAATTATTGCGGGCGTCATTCTTTTACACCATACCTTTCAAGAAGTCGATTTGTATCAAAGGACTTATAAAGCATGTTGTTTCCGTTTTCATCCAAAATACAGACGAGTGATTGTATCCGATGGATAGTGTCTTCAACTTCATGCAAATCCCCACTCTTTATCACTGCCCGGAATACTCTTTGAGCTAGCGTGTTATTATCAAGAATCCTGTCGTTAACATCATGCATATATTCTGCAGATACAACACAATCCAATTTCTTAACCTCTTCCAAGCCGGACATATGACTGATGGTGCCCGCACGACCAATCATGTTGTAATTCATGATATATTCTGCAAATTCGGCATTATCCATGCTGAGATCATAAAATTTCATTTCGCCCGTCAACGAATGCGCAAGCATCATTTTCATGAAATTAATCTCATTGATTTGCTCGATAAACCGATAGTCGTGTGCGCCGTTAGGTCGGTAACCACATTCAAACAGAACAATACGGTCTTTGGTTGCAATACCTTGGAAAAATACCGTACCGTCCGTAGCGTTCATTCCTTTCAGCATATCGATGACATGAGGATTTACCGTTTTGAGGTACAACGGTAAATAGCACGACGGTGCAATCGCGACATCCGCCAGTGATGTAATGTTTTCGTGATCCTGCGAGATCAGCTTATCCTTAAGGCACGAAAGAGAGATCTCTCCATTTTTCATCGTATAGGTTGCGGTAACCTCATCGCCGGCTACGAACTCTTCAACCAATACATTTTTGCCGGGAGAAACTGAAAGTGCGTAGTTATACGCCTCCTTGAATTCACTGATATCATAGCAAATATGGATGCCTCGCCCACCACTACTGTCCACAGGCTTTACAATCACCGGAAGCCGGAGTTTATCTGCAACTACGGTACCGTCATGTACAACACTAGTGTAATCTGCGGGAACGGGAACACTGTATTTACAACAGGTTTCTTTGAAAAACTTTTTGTCTAAAGACATCTTGATCTGCTCTTTGGACGCATAGAACGGAAGATTCAAACGATCGCAAATCTCTCTTGCATAAGGCAGCATAGAGTCGATAAAAGCGGTAAATATGCCGTCAACCTTTTCTTTTTTGCACAACTCAACAACCGCGTCGACATCCGTTGTGCTGACAAGATATGATTTGTCTGCTATTTTTTTTGCAGGAGAGTCGGGTAAATAATCAATTACGATTGTGTAGATACCCATATCTTTTGCCATTTCTACAGCTTCGCAAAGAGCTCTTATGGCTCCCAAAAACAAAAGACGCTTGCCCTTTACTTCTTCAAACATCATCAATATACCTCACTCATCTTGAGTATTTCATCAGAACATTCATCTTTCAAAAGGCCCATCATGATCATTCCGATGTATTTTCCGTTTTTATAATTCGAATACCGCCGTAAGCCTTCTCTCACAAAGCCTACCTTTTCATACACGTGAATCGCAGCGGCATTATTTTCAAGAACTCCAAGTTCAATACGCCGCAGGTTCATGTTATTAAACGCATGAGCAATAATCGCTTTTACAGCGAATGTTCCAACTCCACGTCCACGGTTTTCAGAGTTTCCAATCATAATATGTAATTCTGCACTGCGGTTAACATAGTTATATCCATAAGACTGATCAGTCCAAGAATTTCATCACCTTTTTCATCATCAATGATTGCACATCGGACTGACTAGCTTCGAGTACTCAGATATTTTTCATACCATGCTTCGTCTACATCATTGTTAATATAACGATACGGTGCTCCAAGACAGGCAATCAAATTTGGATTGTTTCTCCATTTGTTGATTTTATCAAGATCTGATCGTTGTAATTCTCTCAACTTATACATTTCAGCACCTCCTGTACCATGTATTCCATATCTTCAATCCCATATCGCTGATCCACCGGCAGCGGCAGTATGTTCCTTACGTAGTCCTTTTCCAATTCAGACCCATCAAAATCAAGAACATTCGGCCAAAGTGTCGGGATGAATATTTTTTCCTCTGCCAATGTCTTTCTTACTTGAACTCCATTCTCGCAATAGAAAGGATACATATATGGACCGATAGGTGAATGCAAGCACAGCTTGTTTTTATCCCCCAGCGCAGCATGTAAGAGCTTCCAGTTTTCGTTCCGCTTTAATATCACATTATCATAATCAATTGCGCCCAAAATATTGCGGGTCAATTTCGACATGCGCATGAGTGACAAATCATCAAATAGCGCATCGTTATCCCGAAAATCCGAAAAATAGTCTGATGCACTCTGCCCTTCAAACCGTCCCAGAACATGCTTCATCCGATTCATGGATATATCGGTGGGCAAATTTACGGCAGCTGCATTACTGTATAAGTACGCCCCATCCGGAACGCCGAAAAACTTACGGCATGAGTAGATAGTATCTATTTCCTCGATCGGCTGAGCGAAAAACGCCTGTACATTATCCAGAATAATCCGCCCATATTGTGTTTTCAGATCGCTGATTATTCCTGTATCCAACTGTCCAAAATAGTTTACTACATATAGATACTCATCCGTCCCTAACGTTCTATTAAACCGTGGTGTGAAATCTTCCCCGACATGATAGAAGTCATAAGAAATATTTTCTCGTTCGCATACATTGGATACAGAATCACAAAGATAATATGGAATGTATATCTTTGAAATATGTTTGGTCTTCACCAAGTATACCAATGCATTCCTTGCTGTATTAAGGGCAATTGCGTTCGGATGATACTCATTATGTATCAAGTGATCTAATTCTAGATACCCACCGATCTCTTTCATTTTACAACAACCTTCACAAAACTGCCAACATCAGCCATATAGTTTTCCAATTCGTCTTGCGTGTCAAACCGCAATACAAGCGTACCGATTGCAAAGTTAGCACCGGTAAATTTATGTACCCGATCTCCTGGCTGCACCCATAGCTGCTTCTCAATGACATACTTCTCTTCAAAACCAGGAACAAATTCGAGTTTTTCAAACACACCAACGGCATCACTATGTAGAATTACCTCCGCCCAAGCACCGTTGTATTCTGGATCTCCGTTGATGCCAACGATCTCATCTCCAACTGCAGCGCGAACCGCATTGGTAATCAAATCCACGCCACTTGCCAGGCGAAGAACTTCCGACAAGCGATTGCCGCCGCCGCGCGGTGAGACTTCCATGATGTAAGGCTTACCGTCAACACCTTGTCTTGTTTCAATATTGAAAACAGATGTCTTAATATCAAGAAGGCGGAACAGACGCTGCAGTTCACTACGAAGCTCTACCTGAATCTCCTGCGGCATCGTAGAAGGCCAGCTGTACGCAGACGGTGTATAAGGATTGGCTGCGCTACCGTCAAACCGTTGGTTGCTGAACGAGCAGTATACCAGTTCACCATCAATAGAAAAGCTATCTGTATCAGACGAACAACCAAGTTTTTCTATAAACTCCTCCATGATGAAGCTCTTTGTCTTCGAGAAGCCGATAGCATATTCTGCTGCGCTACGCAGATCATCTACTGTATCAACTTTGGTAACGCCTTTACTTCCTGCTGAATCCGTAGGCTTGATGATAACAGGCCAACGGAATTTTTGTGCATCGGTAACTGCATCCTGCCACGCAGTATATCCTTTTGCCAAGGGCACATTAAACCCGTTATCTCTGAGGAACCGTCTGAACTTCGCCTTGTTTTGAAGAATCTCCACGGATTTATAGGGATGAGTTGGTAATCCGAGTTTCTCGGAAACATAAGCAGCCGTCTCCACACCCGGATCGCAGGCAAACGACATGATTCCATCCACTTTAAGTTCTCTTGCAAGATTCAGAACCGCTTCTTTATCAATAATACTCACATTATGGTATTCATCGGAATACTTGTGAGCAATATTGTCCGGTAAATAGTCACAAGTTATAGCGTAATAGCCCAGATTATGGATCGCTTCAATGACTGGGAGAATATACATTGAGCCACCTAGCAGTAATACTTTCTTCATTCTATAATTATCCTTTCAGTTGTGTTTTCTTTTCATAATTCCACTTACTCTGCTCATAATCATCTTATACGCTTTTGGCTTGACGATTATAGACATTAACAAATATACTGCAAAGCCTGTTGTGACTTGGAGAATCAGCTTAAGCAACACGTGAATCTGCAGCATGCCAACGAGCAATACGCAACCAGCCATCAAGACAGACATAATCATCGATGGGATCAAATCTATCGCCTGTTCCTTCATGGAATACCCGAGAAGTTTTCTATTCGGCCAGGAATTCACAAACCAACCGATCCATGTAGTAATAAGTCCTGTCATGGCTATTGCAAGTGGTGAATCAAAGCAAATTACCGCAATGACCAAAGCAATGATACCATATGTCTTCTTAATAATCTCAAGCCTCAGGAACAAGTCGCTTCGTCCCATTGCATTAATTGCTTGTAGGTTACATGAATGCACGGGATAAAAGGCAAGTGTAAAACAATATACTTGCATATATGGAACACATGGTAACCATTTTTCAGTCAGGAGAAGCGTTACTAGCGGTTCGGCAACAGCGGCTAATCCTGCCATCGCAGGAAAGATAATATAGGCACTCAGATTAATTGATGTTCGCATCATATGCTTAACTCGCGCACTGTCATCCTGTTCTGCCGACATTGCGGGAAGCATCACGGCTTGAACCGCGCCATTGACAGCACCTATAACAAACTGCGGAAATTGTTTTCCGCGATTGTAGTAGCCTAACGTTTCGCTGTCATATTTTTTTCCGATTACAAGACTGCGAAGATCTTGGTATAGTGTATCAAAAAGACTAGAAACCAGTAATTTCCAGCCATATGAAAACAACGCTTTTACTCTTTCCCAATCAATTGCAAAGCGAATCTTGATGGGAACCGTAAATCGCATAACCAAACAAACAGCAAGTACCTTAAGCAGTGTCTGTGCAACCAGTGCCCAGAGGCCTCCGCCCATGTATGCAATAACAATTCCTACAATGCCGGAAAAAACCACGCCGCCGATATTGCCAAAAAAGACTTTTTTAAAGTCCATTTCTCTTCTTGCTTTAGCCAATTGAACAGAATTCAAAGCTCCCGGAAAGAGCATTAGAGCCAGAACACGCATCGGCATTACAATATCCGCCATATTATAAAACATGCCAATCGTTGGGGCAAAGAAGAAGATAGCACTATATAAGACTGCTGCTATTCCGAGTGACACCCACAGAATAGATGAGTAATCCTCCTCTGTCACGTCCTTGTTTTGGATCAGAGAAGTATTAAAACCGTTCTGAACAAATACCTCTGCAAGTGATGTGAAAATAATCATTATTGACAGAGCGCCATAGTGTTCTGGACTGAGCAAGCGCGCAAGGACGATCTGTAATATGAATTGTCCGCCCATCACGCCGAATCTTTCCAAAATTTTCCACACAAAACTTTTGGATATCTTGTTTGTTAAACTCATATCGTTTCTCCAATAACCCTGCCAAAGTACTATATCTGAATTTATGCCAATTAAAAGTAAAAGCTGTACGGTATAACTTGTGTCTCATGCATTATCAGAGTTTTTACTATGAAAAAATATAATGCAAGAGTTAAATAACATAGTTTCAATACGTCATTTTTTTCTTTTAATGATACTTTAGCGGCAAAAGGTATTTCAAATATCATAAAGTAAAGAGCTACTCTTCCTACATATTCCCAAACAAAGCCAACAGTAGATATCAGCACACCGATTGAATATACACACGAAACATATCTTGTGTAGTTTTCCGGTTTTTCAATATCTCTCTTCGGACGTCCGTTTACTAATCTTACTAAAATAAAGAATAGCAGCGCAACGATTCGGAACACTATAAGTAAGCTGAAACCTTGGCTTGCTTCATCAAAATAGCCTGAATAATTACTTAGTACCAATCTAACTACCCATAAAATGACGGGAAGTAGTAGTATAATCGACATACTTATTAGAAGTTTTCTTTTTAAATGGCCCTTGTCGACAATTAATAGCCATAACAAGAAAATAATTATTGCGACAAGGCTTGATATATGTATCGTTACAGCTACTGTATTACACAGTAAGAACCATATATACCGTCTCTTTTCGATTAGTTCCGTTGCTGCAAACACGATTGCCAATGCAAGATATTGCCTTAGAATATTCATGCTCTGCGGGAAAAATATCGTAACATAAAGAAAATACATAGCACTAAACGGCGCATAGTTTTTCAAGGACCATAACCTTTTCACAATCAACCCATTAGTAACAAATGCATAAATGATAAACAATGGTCTTATGTCATGAAAGATATTTAGTAAAAACTTACTCAAAAAAACGAAGCCCACTTCCAGGCTGGTATTACTACCGTTTGCTATATTACTTAAAATGCGATAATAATGCTTTGTATCCGTTCCAACCGATATATCTCGCAGTCCAGACAAAAGCGAAATAACCAAAATAATCAAATACACATATTTCACTTTTGTCTTTTTTTCTGCTTTCACGGCTAAAAAAATAGTCAGCACCACGGCTAAAATATATATCATCATTCTATCGCACCATTTCTCCTTCTTACTTGCTAGTGAACATTGGCAAAGACATTTCATCATAAAATGATCAAGATTTTCTGTCAATCCGATCACCAGAATTCTTTGGCAATACTTTGTTTTCTGCTCTTCTTAATGTCTGCATTCATTTGGTTCAATTTGATTTGTCTTTAGTTCATCTTCGAACAATTTTTTGTATTGCGAGTTTAAGAGCAGTGAATCTTTGAGGCCAAGATAACCGGCTCAGCAAATGTAGATACCCCTTTTTTTCCACCTTGCATATTTGCCTATATGTCGCCAATATTTCATGTTTCTTTATTTGTCGCTGTATGACTCTGTGATATTTTCGTTCTGTTTCTTTATCAACAATTTTCAAACATTCAATGATTCTATTAATATGCGACACTATTTTAGTGTGATTATTTTGTCGCGTCTTCGTCCACGAGCCTTCCGCCTGCATCCGATAGCATCCCATAACCTCATTATGATATAGCATTCCTCCCTCCAACGACCCCTGAATCCGCAAGAAGTAGTCCAAGCAAAAACACTGTAATATTGCAGAATGAGGATATACTGCTGATTTCTTAAAGAAAAGGGAACACGTACCAATATAACCTCCAGTGATGATTTTTTCTACGGGTATGATGATATTCCTGTCACTAACGGAAAAAGTCTTTATTACCTCTTTGCTTTCAGCATTAACACCGTATACACTATGTGCGCAGATCCCTATAGTGGGGGTGGCTTCCATGGCATCATATTGTTTTTGAAGTTTTCCTTCATCAATCCAATAATCATCACCTTCGCAAAGCGCGATGTACTTACCCCTTGCCCGAGGAAATTGATAAGTTACGGATATCGAAACTTTCTGTGAATATTGATTTTCAGTCTGGTATATAGGGTAAATCAAATCCGGGTATTTTTTTTCATATTCCCGAATTATCTCCGCAGTACCGTCTGTTGATGCATCGTCATGTATAAGTATTTCATAACGAAAATTTGTCTTTTGATTCAAAAAACCATCCAACGCATCAGCAATGTAGTTTTTCTGATTATACGTATTACACACTATCGAAACAGCAATCTCATCCATTGCATTTACCTCATCTATCAGCAAATCGTTTGCCTATCAAAAATTTATCAAAACACAGCGAAAAAGAGCTCTTCCTCTTTTAGAATCACCACTCAAATTGGAAGTTTTATCCAATCGCTCAAAATAGTGTCCCATTCTTTAGGTTCAAATCTTCCCATACCGGATGCTGGATAAAATGTCAATTCTCCAAAATACACCTTGTGGTCTATAGTATAAAAATCACTTCTGACAAACGGTATGTCTTTTGACAAAATACGTGATACTTCAAGCATCTCGTCCAATTCATAAGGTTTATTAACAGCCGATTGGGCATTGGGACAATTGGGTCTTTTAACATCTAAATATTCCCATGAAGCTGAATAAAAATCTTCTGTTAGTCCCGAAGCGGCAAAGCGGTCACGACAAACAAGAATCACCTTTGGAACACCGTTGAAATTATGAATCTTGTAGTCCGTCAGTTCATTACCGTTGTCTGTCATGTACTGCTCTGCGATGATCCGAGGCTTAACATTTTTATACGGCCACTCGCGTCCGTAGTAAAAGGCATTCTTTTTTAGAGCTTTCGAAAGTTTTTTAGTTACTTCTACTTTATCAATAGACGCTTTATCTTTGCAGATAACCACACTGCCACTGTCATGTGTACACTTCAGCACGAACTGATCGGGCAGGCTGTCAAAATCAATATCTTCTGCACGATCCCAAACACCATACATCGGAATTAGGTACTTCTCCCCTATGTTTTCCGCAATGTACTTCCGAACCTCGTATTTATCCACCATTTTTACATAATCCGGATTTCGATCATGTAACTTTAACCATTGCAGTTTTTCATTAAACGTTTTGGGATTTTTAAGGTTGGGGAAGTTATGAAAATGTTTATAATACTGCATACAAATATACATTTTGTCAGGTATTAGCTTTTTGATTTCATAACTAATGCTCATTTTGATTCGACTCCCGCTTTTACGATTCTAATCAATTCTTCATGTAGCCGTTCAGCTTGATGATCCCAAGAATATGTTTGTGCTAAGCTATATGCATTATTCTTTTTCCTCTGCATAGCACCGTCGTCCGTCAAATCGTCCATCATTGTACCAAATGCCTTGATAATATCCGTAGCTTCTGTCTCAGCAGTCCAGCCTGCATCCGCATGATTGATTACTTCAATCATATTCGTCCCCCTTGTAGCAAAGCAAGGAAGACCGTATGCCAATGCTTCAAGCATTCCCATCGGAAGCCCTTCAAAACGAGAGGTCATGATAAATGCATTCGCTTCTCGCAACACATAGTCTTTATCTTTGCCAAGAAGTGATTCTCCAACGAACACCACATCCGACAATTCGTTCTTTGCAATGATTGCTTCCAGCTTTCCTTTGGTGTTTTCGCGGTCCGGACCATAGATATATAGTTTGATACAATCTTCGCGCATCTTTTCCGCATGGTACTTAACTGCATCCAATAAAAAATCCAAGCCCTTTTGATACATCTCGAGTCGACCGATATATACTATCTTCTTCTCACATTCATCATGCTGCTTAGCTGAGTCGCAATTCTCAGGCATATTGATTCCGTTTGGAATTACAAAACATGAGCTATTCCAGTGACCTGCAGATGAGTCCTCTCGTTCTTGTTCGGTCAAATATTGAATTGCAGCCGCTTTCGCAAACATTCTTCTGAAGTATAAAAGGTTTCCCAATACCTTCTTGATTCTTCGGTGATGCTGTGCCTGAGTTGTAAGAGTGCTGCGAGGAACAATCACATACGGGATATTCGCTTTTTGTATATCTCCAATTATTTTCGAAAAAGGATAACAGTACGTTTCTTCAACCACCACAACATCCGGATGATTAAACGGAGGCGGCAAATCACGCAGTCGTCCTGATGGGAAATCATCCAAATTTTTACAGTCCAAACCACCCGTGCTCCACTCTTTACGCCTATTGCGGTTAAGATTAATCCACATTACATTATCTATTTTACTCTGTGCCAATACTTGCGCAGGTACACTATGATTCGGCCCCGCCCACAGATTACCGGTAAGGTTTGAAAGAAATAATACATTCATCTTTTTTCTCCACACATATTTCATTTATCATTGTTTTTTGATATACTCTGAGCACACGTTCGCCAACTGCACAAACAATTTCATAATTTATCGTTCCATTGGTATTGTCGATTCTATCTCCCCATAATCACCTTGAACTTTTAGTGCATATTTCTGAAAAATCTAGCATTTTACCCATAGACAAATCACCGTTTCCATATTTCAGATCTGGTTTCAAACCTGCAGACGGCGAGAATGTAAGCTCACCAATCTGAAGTTTTCCGTTATTGACAAAAAAGTCGATTCGAACATAAGGGAAATCAGGCGCAATGATTCGGCAAACACGATTCATATCAGCTAACATCTCATTGGAAATATCAATATCCGATTCATGCGGATATTTGCCATAACTTAATGGATGCCCTTCCATGTTGTAATATATATACTTAGTGATTTTTGCTGTTCTCTCATCGCAGACCTGTATAACTTCTGGAACACCGTTCATGCAATGGATTTTATAATCGATTGGAAGCAGGTGAGTACACTCAATATACTGCTCACCGATAATCCGCTTCTTGCTAACCTCATAATGAGGCTCTGCATTGTAATATCCAAAATGCTCTTGCAACCACTTTTTGAGAAGTTTTTTGGTTTTCTTCTCATCTAGATACGTTTTATCCTTGCAAACTATATTATATCCACATCCATTTGAGTTCTTTAACGCAAATTTTGATGGCAATGCATTCCAGTCAATCTGATCAGGGTCATCCCATACCCCTATCAGTTCAGAAAGATAGTTACCCAACCCATGCTCTTCCAAGTAACTTCTTACTGTATACTTATCACTACATTGAATAATCAGTTCATTCTTAGGGCAATAGAACAACTTGTACCAGTTGATTTTTTCAGTAAATGTTTTCGGATGAT
>JAZNHE010000061.1:0-11266 GCA_045576795.1 Eubacteriales bacterium
TGAATGGAAACACCCATTCTTGTACGGTAGAATACATCTTACCCGCGGGGAAATCGTGGAAGGTCGACCACTTAAGCTGGCTTCCGTCAATCTCTCTGTCACCTACTTTAACCTTGTCTGCAAAAATGCTCTTGTGAGGAAGTCCGAGCATAACGGCTTCCTTAGCTCTAAGGTTATCGGTATCATCAAGGTCACGAATGAACATAAGGTAAGTAACCTGCTCAATAACGTCAAGAGGGTTGACGAGTCCGCCTGCTGCAAACACGTCCCAGAGTCCGTCAATTCTATTTTTAAGTTCGCCTGTAATCATTTTTTAGTCTCCATTCCAAATATAAGATGTGTATCTACCGCCACCGATTTTTATTATTTCGCCGTTTTTGAGCAGGTCTGCCAAAGCTCTTTGTACGGTAACATCGCTGATATCGGGGCATTGCCTGATTATTTCTGCTTTTGTAATTTTACCGATTGTATTCTTTATAACGTCACGCACGCGCTCCGTCTTAGATGAGCCGCTTTCGACTACGATTTGTACTCTATCTTTGAACTCTCGGTAAGCTCCGAGGACAATGCCGAGCATATATCTTACGAAATGACCGTAGTCGTTCTCGTTCTCGTGCCAACCGTAAGAGCTGTCTTCGAGCGATTCGTAATAAGTTGTTTTGGTTTGTTCGATAGCTTTTTCAATACTGATGTATTTTCCAACAACATATCCTGATCTATAAAGTAGTAACAGTGTAAGCAATCGGCTCATTCTTCCATTTCCGTCACCAAAGGGGTGAATGCAGAGAAAGTCAAGGACGAACATCGGAATTATTAGAAGTGGATCGATTTCGGGATCTGCCATCGCCTCGTCAAAGGCACGGCAAAGCTCGTCCATGGCCAAAGGAGTTTCCCAGGTTGGTACAGGAGAGAAGCGAATTCTCTTGTTGCCCTTTTCATCCTCTTCGCTTATTACGTTTTCGTTGAATTTGTAAACACCGCCATCATATCCACCATATTTATACAGCATCTTATGAAGCTGTAATATCATGTTTGGTGTAGCTTTAATATGCTCATGGTTCTCATGAATCAAAGCGAGGACGTCACGGTAACCCGCAATCTCTTGCTCGCTTCTATTAGAAGGCCGAGTTTTATCCTTGAGTATCTTTGTCAGTCTATCACTTGAGGTGTAAATACCTTCAATTTTGTTTGAACTTTCGGTACTCTGTATTTTAGCTACCTCAACCAAATGTGTAAGCGTATCCTTGGTTGCTCCGAGAAAATTGTTTTGCTCTCCTTTGTATTCGTGTATCTTTGTGAGTAGAGCAACTATCTCGGGTGTGAGAAGTTTTTTCCATTCGTTTTTATAACTGTAATTTCTCATCAAATCACCTTTGCAATTTTTTTCGATTAGTTTATAGTTTTCTTCATTATCTATTATACATTCAATAAGGTCATTTGTCAAGTCAATTTAGTCATTTTTCTGAAAATGATAAAGTTAAAAAAGAAATGATGTAAATAAATAGCCAAGTTCTGTCAAGTGCACCACAGGCAGCTCTTAAGGACTAATTCAATAATTAGTATAAGTGATTTAGGGCAAAACCTAATATCAAAACCACAATAGAAAATTGACCTTGCAAAAGAAATTTTGCAGGGTCTTTTTTTACGCAAAAAGCCTTGTAAATCCCGCATTTTGTGAATAAAACGAGTATTTTATTCACTTTTTCAAACATTGAAAATTATAACGGCGTTGCCCCGATTCATTCTATCGGTGGTTGCCCTGCAACAATAAGCATATTAAAGTGCGCTTTCCAACGTGAAAGCGCACTTATTATTGTGTCAAAAAACAACAAAAGGCCCTTGACCGATGGCTCTCGACAAGGACCTTTTCATATTAAGAGATACAATATAAACAAAAAGAATGAAGTGAATATCTTATTAAGGCTTCAACAGCTCGTAATCACCGCTGATCAGAAGCTCCGCAAGCTCTTTCTCATTTCTTATTCTCATGTCTGTCGCAATACCGCCGTAACCAACTGTTTTGTGATGGTGGGTATCGGCGCCTGAGGTCAAGATAATCTCGGGATGCTCCTTCGCAAATCTCTCCGCATTAGCATTATCTCCGGGCTGATTGCTATAATTATAAACCTCTATTCCGTCTATAAAATTCATAGGTAGTGGCTGAGGATCAGGGACCGCTCTCAAAACGCGGCATGGATGCGCGTTAATTACGATTACTCCCAGCGAATGCATTACACGGTACCACAGCTCGGCACTACATTCACGAAGCTCTGGATGCTCATAGAGCATTTGAGGAGTTACGCCGTAGCATAGGATCTCAGCATATCCTTCTACTCCCTCTTCTACACCGAATATAATATCAAGACCGTATTTTTCTCCCTCTCTCTTGCACTCTATGAAGTCGCGCTCATAGCAGGCTACAAAGTCCTCCCAGGATAATTCACGGCTGACACCCGTATTACCGTGATAAAAATGATTAGTAATTACACAGCCCTGGTATCCGGCTTTATGCAGAGACTCTACAAGCTCGCTCGGCAACATTTCGGAGCACTTGCTGGTCGGAAAGGTATGTGTGTGCATTTGATATTTGTATTTCATATTCCACTCCCGAGAAGATAGTTTATTATATTCTACACCAAGCGAGAATGGTTGTCAACAGATTTTGGTATTCTGAAACCCACGGGAGAAACTGTCAACATTGTATGTCAAGGCTCGCGTCAGAAGAAATTTGCACTTTCAAAAAATAGCGAAAACAGTTGAAATAATCTGCTGATTATGCTACAATATGGGTGTAAATACTCAATAGAAGGAGAAAATCATGAAAAGAATAATTTCCCTGCTGGTGATGCTCTCTATCGTGTTGTCCCTTGCATCGTGCGGAATGTTTAACCGTATCTCCGCACCGAAGATAAACGGCAAGAGCCTCTCCAAGTATACGATTGTCTACGATCACGAAGGACTTGATTACAATAAACGCGCTGCGGAGTATATCCGCGACGAGATAAAAGAGAGATTCTCCGTAGAGCTTGAAATAATTAATGACGATGATCCAAAGGCAAAGAATGAAATAGTAATCGGTGAAACGTCAAGAGAGATTTCAAAGGAGCTTGAGGCTGACACACAGGGACTTGAGTTTGCAATCTTTGCAAAGGACGGCAGTATCGCACTTGAGGGCGAGTACTTTGTAATAGCCGCGGCAGCATACTACTTTGTTGAAACCTATGCTTCAAAATCCGGACTCAAATCCGAGATTTCCGAAGAGATTTCAATACACGAGCCTATAGTTAAAGAAGCAAAGAACTTCATAATCCTTATCGGTGACGGTATGGGCGTAAACCACACCAAGCTCTTTGATGCACTCGATGATAAATCAGATTACAGCGACGGTGAGGATCTCTTCTACGGATATCTTTTACCGTATCACGGCTTCTCCCGTACCAATTCCCTCTCGGGAGTTACCGACAGTGCGGCAGGCGGTACCGCAATATCCTCCGGTATTAAAACGCTCAACGGCAACGTAGGACAGGATAAGGACGGCAATGACGTTCAGTCCCTCACGGAGCTCTCTGCCACTCTTGGCAAGGGCACAGCCGTAATGTCCACAGAATCCAACACGGGTGCTACCCCGTCATCCTTCTCCGCTCATACAAGCAACCGTGACAACACACAGGAAATACGCGAGGACCAGCTCGCTCTCTTCCAGACGTACGGCACGGTGGTAGAATGCGGATTTGACTATTACACTGCAAAAAAGATCAGTGTTATCGAGGATTATATCACCGAAACTCTTGACAAAATTGACGATGAAGAGGACGGCTTCTTCCTTATGTACGAGGAAGCGCACATAGACAAGCATTCCCATAATAACGATGCCGAAAAGACATACCTTGCAATTATCAGATTCAATCAGGCTATTGCAAGATTTATGGAGTATGCATTCTACAATCCCGAAACGTTTATACTTATTACAGCAGATCACGAAACCGGCGGCTTAAGCATTGAGCAGGGCGGAGGCGCGGTTTACTCAACCGAGGAGCACACGGAAGCAAACGTGCCGATCTTTGCATACGGTGACGGCGCAGAGCTGTTTGGCGGCAAGACTATTGAGAATATTCAGATAGCACATACAATAGCAACCTTCCTCGGTGTTGATGACTTCGGAGATCAAAGCACCTACGGTTCTCTTACAGAATAATATCACACCGGTGTAACCTGTTTCATATAAAAATCGTATAAAAAAGCATCATTGAGCGACCTACAGTAGGATGGCCGCCCAATGATGTTTTTTAGATTCAGAAGTATTTTGACACTCTGAAACGCAAAATCATTATTACCTTTTTGTTGAATGAAGCTCGCGCTCCGATATTGAGCCCTCTATAATATTGCCATCCCTGTTCACACGGTCCACTGCCGTCTTCTTCTGCATAACGTACATCACGACGAGGTATATAAGCAAGCTGTTGATTATGTAAACCTCGCTGACCGCAGATACGCCCACATAAGAATTTGGGTCTATCACGTTGCGCATAAAAAACGTCGATGAGAAAATAATAAAACTCATAAGACCTATTCCGAAGAGCGAAAGAAACTTATTCTCACGTCTTAACATAATTGAGTATACAAGTAATCCTACGCCGTACATCGCCCAAGCAAACGCCGTCAGATAATCATGTACGTAATTAACAAATGTGATATTGACGATACTCGCCTTTGCCGGAAATATAATGCACCCTATAAATACAAGAACTATGTTTATACTCTGCACAGCAAAAAATATGCGTTTTTCTCTTACCTTCAGCGGTCCTGCATATATCATTCTGTAAGTCAGCATTGATATACTGCTCATCACAATTATCGCCCAGATGAATGTTGCGACCCAATATCCGTTTACCCATGCTATGCGAGATATGGAAGCATACAGCGGACTCTCGTCCCCAACTGTGATAAAAACGAAGGATATCATCGGAACTATAACAAATCCCAGTAAAACCAAGAACACATCCGATTTAAGAACACTCTTAATCTTTTCTCTCATTTCCCCCTCCATTCAAAAGATATTCTAAGATATGAACATTATAATACCATATATTTCGTGGAAATTCTTGTCGAAAAAATTACAATAATCAGCATTTTTTGTTTATAAAGTGTAAATAAACTTTAAATATCTGTTTTCTGCTTTTATTCGTAAAAAAATCAAACTAATTGCCGGATAAGTATTGAAAAAAGAGCGAAAGCGTGATATAATACACACAAATACATAAACAGAGTAGACGGTCACGCGTTCAGTGCTTTACAGACGGGGAGTTGCTGTATTGACGAAATGGATTTTTCCTGCGGTGTGGCCCTCGCATCCCGCTGTGCCCATGAGAGCCGAAAACGGGGGTACTATCCCCTTTTTTATTTGCGACGTCATAGCCTATTGGTTTCGCCCCCATGTAGCAGAGTGTAAATCTGTGAATGGAGGTATTTTTTATGTCTGCAAGGTCGCAAAAATTCAATACAAAGGTCTACGTGTGTATTGCCGCGCTCTCTGCAATAGGTGTAATACTCGGCAAGCTGCTTGCGATAAATATCACGGACTTTATGAGATTCAGTCTTGAAAATCTGACGATAATACTTACCGGTATAATCTTCGGCCCGTTGGCAGGGGGCGTTATAGGTGCAGTACAGGACCTGCTCGGATGCCTTGTGGTTGGGTATACAATAAATCCCATAATAACCATAGGCTCTGCTCTGGTTGGAATAATATCGGGAGCTTGCTGGCGCGGTGTTAGGCGTACCGCTTTGCCTGTAAGACTTACTATTACGGTAGGTCTCTCGCATCTTGTCGGATCGGTTGTAATCAAATCCCTCGGGCTGTCAATATTCTACTCATTACCCTTTGACGTGACTGTCGCGTGGAGAACTTTGAATTACCTGATAGTTGGCGCCGTTGAGGTCTTAATCCTATTTTTATTGCTAAAAAGCAAACAATTATTGTCACAAATAAACAAAATCCACCAATTTTCGTTAGATGGTACAAAGATCTATGATAAAGAAAGGAGCGGTTATACAATGACATACGAAGAAGCTCTTGAATATATCCACAGTGTCAGCTGGACCTTCTGCAAGCCGGGTCTTGAAAGAATAAGCACTCTATGTCGGGAGCTTGGCAATCCACAGGAAAAGCTTAAATTCGTGCACGTTGCAGGAACGAACGGCAAGGGCTCGTTCTGCTCCATGCTTGCCTCGATACTCAAGGAGTCGGGACTCAAGGTCGGACTGTATACTTCTCCTTACGTTCTTGAGTTTAACGAGAGAATGAGAGTTGACGGGCATAATATTCCAAATGATACACTCGCTCGCCTCGTTGCAAGAGTACAGCCAATTGCTGACAAAATGGCCGACAAGCCTACCGAATTCGAGCTTATAACCGCTATTGCTTTTCTGTACTTTTTAGAGGAGAAGCTTGATGTAGTAGTACTTGAATGTGGACTCGGTGGCAGATTGGATTCAACAAACGTCATCACCACTTCTCTCTTATCTGTTATAACGGGCATTGCCCTCGACCATACAGGGTTGCTCGGTGACACGGTGAGTAAAATCGCAGCGGAAAAGGCAGGAATAATAAAAAAAGGCGTACCCGTCCTATTTGGCGGATGCGACGCAGAGGTTGAAAAAGTGATAAGAGCTGCCGCACGTGAGCTCGACTCCGAATTTGCACGTACCGATTACAGTGCCTTAAAAGTCAAAAGCTATTCTCTTGACGGAACGGTATTTGATTACAAGGATAAGTACGACATCAGAATAAATCTGCTCGGAGAATATCAGCCAAGAAATGCGGCACTTGTATTAGAGGCCGTGGAATTACTGAAAAAGCAATACCCCACGATCTGTGAAGACAGTATTCGCCGCGGATTAGAAAATGCAACGTGGCCTGCAAGATTTGAAAAAATAAGCACAGATCCTCTGATATTGTTTGACGGGGCACATAATCCTCAAGGTATTGAGAGTGCGACAAAAAGCGTTAAGCAATATTTCGGTGACGTTGGCGCCATAGTCATATCCGGTGTTCTTGCCGATAAGGACTATCATAGAATAGCTGAGTATATCGCAGAGGTATCGTCTCACGTGCTTACGATAACTCCCGATAACAAGAGAGCTCTTGATAATAAAGAATATGCAAAGGTGCTCGCATCGTGCGGAGTCATCGCCTCGCCTGCAGAAAGCATGGAAGAGGCCATCGACCTTGCAATAGATATGGCAGAGCGAATGGCAGCCCCAATAATATGCCTCGGCTCACTATATACTTATTCCGAGGTTGTACGTGTATTAGAGTCGAAAAACAGAAAACAAGTCAATAATTGTAAATAAGTATTGTCAAAAACGGCAGATAGACCTATCGCAAGTCTACCTGCCATTTTTTATTACCATGCGCCAACACGTTCTCTCATCTCAAACATCATACGTATGACGCTCTCTTTGTACGGGACAAAATCCTTGGTCCGTATCATATCCAGTATTTCGTCAAGACTCGCATACTTGACATCGGATACCTCGTAGTTGGGAACGCATAAACTCTCTATATCGGCATCAATGATTGCTACGTAGTAATCGCTGATGCAATCTCTGTTGTAGAGCGTCATCGCAGGCGGAGATGCCCCAAAATCAACGTCCAAGCCTATTTCCTCTCTAAGCTCTCTTCTCGCGCCGTCCGAAGATACTTCCCCTGCTAAAACGGAGCCGCTTGCCGTTATATCCCACATGCCGCCCCAGAGTCCCTTGGAGACAGCACGTCTTTGTATAAGCATCCTTCCATCGCGAGAAAAGATACATGCGTGAGAAGTGATATGATACTCGCCTGCCGCGAGCCTTCTGTCACCGCCACGCATAATTTTATATCCCTTTGGCTTTCTGTACTTATCGTAAACGTCCCAAAGCTCCATATCGTTACTCCTGTTAAAACTCCGTTTTTACCAATTTTACCACAAAATAGCTTTAATGTCAAACTTATTATCGGCTAAATCTGTAGAAATGCACCCACTTGCGAAAAATATTTAACTTTTTCTAATAATTTCTTAAAAAGGGCTTGAAAAAATACGCAAGGCGTGGTAGAATGGATGTGTATAAATAAATTTATAAATTAAGAACGATATTAGGGAGGAAATCTCACAATGAAAAAGCACTCCATCGGTAAGCTTATCACTCTTGTTATGGTGCTTGCACTTAGCTTTGCGCTTATGTTTGCATTCTCAACCGTAGCGAACGCTGATGAAGGCGAACCCGAAAACCTGCACGTTACCGCAGCTTACGGTGACGTATGCGGCAGAGTCCTTATAAAGTGGACAGCCGTTGACGGCGCTGCATACTACGATATTTACTGCGATGCTATTCACGTTGCACATATCGACACTGTTTACGGTAATCTTACAAGCTTTATTCTGACAGGTATAACAGCTAACGATCACGTATTCACTCTCGTGGCTACTGACTCGGCTGAAAACGTCCTTGCTACATACCAGTTTGACTGGGATGAAAAGGGACTTGTCGGTGAATCCATGCATCACTTTGTAGAGCACTCTATGCTTCCTACATGTGAGGACGAGGGATACACCTATTACCTCTGCGACTGCGGAGCTAACTACGTTGACACCAACAGCATCGTTGCCCCCCTCGGTCACGACTGGAACGACTGGGTATTCAACAACGATGGCACACACACCAGAGTATGTAAAACCAATACTAATCACGTAGAAACCGCTGATTGCGTTCCTAATATGGATGCTCCCACCTGTGAGGGTGACAAGGTTTGTACCGTATGTTCAGGTCTTCTTGCCGGCAAGATCGGTCACAACTGGAGCGATTGGGAATTTAACAACAATGGCACACATTCAAGAACATGTGCAAATGATGCTGATCACGTAGAGACTTCTGCCTGCACACCCAACATCGACAAGCCCAACTGTGTAACCGATAAGGTTTGTACCGTATGTACCGGCGTTCTTGCAGAAAAGATCGGACACGTTCCCGGCAATGCCGCAACATGTACAACACCTCAGATCTGTAGCCGTCCCGACTGCGGAGCGATACTCGTACCTGCTCTTGGACATACCCCCGGTACACCTGCAAATTGTACCGACGATCAGATCTGTACTGTATGCTTTGAAATTCTCGTTGAGGCTTACGGCCACAACTATGCAAATCCCACCTGTGTAGATCCTGCTATCTGTACCGTATGCTCGGCTACAAAGCCCGGCAGCACACCTCTCGGTCACAATTGGAGTGATTGGAAGTACGACGGCAACGGTAGCTATAGCACCCACGGTGTATACCAGAATAACGGAACCCATACAAGACAGTGTAACACATGTAAGATCTATGATACAGAGAGCTGCTCCAAGAGTGCTGATGCAAACTGTACTAACAGACAGTACTGCACCGTTTGTGACGGTACGCTCGTTGATAATATAGGTCATATATACAGTCAGACACCTACCCGTCAGATCGCGGCTACATGTACTACCGCGGCTTGTGACGTATTCAAGTGCTACAACTGTAACGAGGAGCGCGTAGTTGAAACTGCAGATGCTCTCGGTCACAATTATAAGGAGACCCGTGTTCCGGCGACATGCACAGAGGACGGCTCCGTTACCTACGTATGTAGAGTATGCGGTAATAAATATGTAGAAACTCTCAAGGCTCTCGGTCACAACTGGCAGGTTGTTGTTGAACAGAAGGCTACGCTCTTTAAGTGCGGATATGAGCACACAGAGTGCAGCAACTGCCACGAAAGAACCGAAACGGTAGAGGTTCCCAGACTTACCAAGCTCACAGATGAGCAACTCAATCTTATTATTACAATTGCGGTTGTTGTTGCTGCTATCGTTATAATCATTCTTCTCATCCGTCTTTACAGAGCTAACAGGCCCTATACAACCACTCGTTGGATTGACAGAAGAAGACACAGATAATTAAAATTACACAGACTCACGTGCACCGTTGCGTGAGTCTGTTTTTATTTTTGTTCAAGTGGACAAAATAGCGTATTCAGCACAAGTCACGGTATTAACAAAAATCAAGTCTCTGTATCAATAAAAAATAAAGAAGAAAAATACCTTATATTTGCAAAAAAGTCTTGACAAACGAAACAAAACTTGTTATAATACTATGGCAGACTACGGAGAGATACCGGTTTGCGACACAAATATATACAATTGGTATGGAGTAGTACTCAAGTGGTGAAGAGGCGCCCCTGCTAAGGGTGTAGGTCGGCTATACCGGCGCGAGAGTTCAAATCTCTCCTGCTCCGCCAAATAAAAACCGCAATTCTGATACAAAGGGGTTGCGGTTTTTTGCTTATATGTGCTATAATATGAAAAAAGGGGGGCATAATTATAATTATGAGTAGCTTAGAATCCGCAAAGAATAAACTGGACGCACTTTTGGAGAAACAGTCAGAACTATATTTGGAGATCCGAGAAAACTATGCGTTAGACGATGACTGCGAAGACGCCGCATCCGTAGAAAATGCAATTGACGGAGGTGAGATTGATCTTGAATGGAATGATCTCCGCGATATATCATATGTTGATGCTTCAGTGCGCTGTCAAAAGGCGCTTGTTGATGCTTTGGGGCTTTTGAAAAAAGGTGACAAAAAGTCCGTACATAACGCCAACAAAGAGCTTGAAATATTAGTGGGAGAAGCGCGCAGAATCAGAAAATCCGGAGATGATGATTTGAGAAAGGCACAAGAAATCATTTCTGCTATGAATGAAATTATAGATGTTTGTGACGCACACCGTCAAAAGTAATTTGTATCAAAATTACAGTCATTAGCCAAAAAATACTGCAGAAAAGGATACATTTTCTGCAGTATTTTTTTATCCATTGCGAAAGCAATGGCATATCATCGCCGTTAGGCGTATATCATCACGTAGGTGCATCTCATCAACCGTAGGTTGTATTTCTTTCGCAATGATGATATACTCGTCTGAAAACGAGATATGCTCGTTTTCAAACGGATGATATGCAATTCCTCCGGAATTGGTGATATACAAGGCGACGCCTTGATTTATCTACAAAAGTGTGGTACAATAAACTCACCAGTAAATAAGATTTTGATGGAGTGAACCAAGTAATGACAATCAAAGATATATGCGATATATTGAGAGCAGAATTATATAACAACGGTTTTGAATATGGTTTTATTGTTAATGACCAAAAATATAAACCAAATAGGGATAATGGATTTGATAATGAATACTATCATCTTGCCAAAACGATTTCT
>JAZNHE010000062.1:0-13353 GCA_045576795.1 Eubacteriales bacterium
CAAAACAGAGTGGCAGACCCTACCAGAAAAACAAGAAAAAGAGACGTCATTGATAACTTGTTTACAAAGCCACACGCAATAACAAAAACGAAAATGGATAGCCGTGGTCGCCCGTCGTATAACCGGATTGGGAAAAGGATAACAACCTCGATCAATCCACTCAACAATAACGTTGTTTCCTTGCGACCTGTGAGTGATTCCGAAGAAAAAAAGTATAATTTGATATGGAGGAATGGTCATTATGTTAAAAAAAGCAAATCGTTCAACTGCTGTTCTCATAAAAGAAAAACTCGTTGATGCACAAATCGTAGATTTCCCGATTGACACTAAAACAATTAGTGTTGTATTTGATTGGTTTGATGATGAGGAAATCTCTTTAGCCAACGCCAAAGCAGATGGTGAGGCAATTGACGAAAGCTATTTGGAATACATATGCATCGCCGTTGATGATCTTTTAGAAACAGATGCGGAAAAGGTTGATATAGAATATCTTAATCAACTTATTTCATCGCTGTAAAAGGTTCGACTTTCGTTGAAGATGCTCCACCAGAAAAAACCTCATCCGAACAGGGTGAGGTTTTTTCAATTAAATCCGCTAATGCGGAATAGATCCACATACGTGGATGAAATCGCTAAAGCGATGAGATCCTGCTTCGCAGGATTATAACAGACGGATTTGATTTCATCCAAGGCAACGCCTTGGATTTCATCTGAGTAAAGCGAAGATTTCATCGTGGCGTAGCCACGATTTCATTCAACCAACAGAAAAAGAGAGGACATTTCGGCTACTGACCGATTTGTTCTCTCTTTCTGCTTGTTATATGGGTTTGGGCTTAGCCCATTTGCGTTTGACCGGTCAAATGCGATGCTTGCATTTTTATCAAAGCGAGAATTCTCCGCTAAGGACATCACCCCATTTAGCTCTGTACCTTTTTGCATATGGGTAAATTCGGTTAGAAAATGTATAGCTGACACCTCATAACCAGGTGGTTGTCGATTATATCTGACTTTCTCACCTTGATTTCACCCTTGCCGCACTTTGCCGCACTCACGTACGAAATGTCGAGCATCAGATCTAACTCAAACGGGTGTGCGCTGCCGTTGATAAGCAGCTCGGAGTAGATAAGCATCTGCGACCTCGTCTTTTCATACGGCAGTGAGATGCCGTTTCTTATTACCGTGGTTCTTACCTCGCCGGTGTTGAGCTCGGTAAATCTGATTTCCTCACCGTTTGGTATCGGCATGGAAATCACAATCTCCCACATATGCTTATTTCCGCGTTTGGCATGGCCTGTAAGGTCGGCGGTCAGCATATAGCGGTTCTTAGTGTGGTGTATCTTAATGCCAAACTGCTTTTCGTACATGAATGCCTTGCGCGCCTGGTATTCCGAGGTATATACACCCTCCCTCATGAGCGCTACTGTCGTATCGTAATTGTCATCGGGACAGTCACCGTCATATATGCACTCGTTAACTAACTCTTGTTCTCTCTCTATGAGTGAGGTGCGCTCCGCATCGGTTATATCCGGGTTTGTAAGAGCGTATCTTATGGAAGCAAGCAGATGTTGTTTACGCCTTTTGCTGTATTTTCTGCGTGAAATGGCGTAAATAATCTCGTTAACCACATCATAGTAGCTTCCGTGCGCGTATATCTCCATATACTCAAAAATACATCTTATCCAAAAGCCACGCCAGATGTCAATATCACATGCGACAAGTGCATTTTTCAGATTGTTTATATCGCGCGCAATTACCTCTGGCGTGATGTCATTTCTGCGCTCACCGTCACCGTCAAAGGCGGGTATTGACAGTATTCCTTCAATTCCCACCTCGGTTTTGAGCCTATTCAGCTTTTCCTCATCGCCGCGTCCCGTGTATAGCTTCTCAAGACAGTAGAGATACAGCTCAATGCATGCAATATATTCCACGTTCAGAGATGCAACCAAGGAATACAGCTCATCAAAGTCGGAGTCGGGCGTGGCTGATGTAACTATACGCCTCAGCATCGCCTGATTTATTTGCCGAGATACAAGATCATAGCGATCGCTCGACTTCATCAATTCAATAGCCTTATCCAAGGAGTCATAGCCATCGTTATACTTGTTTATACAGTGTATAAGACATTCAGCAGAATACACGTCGCCAAGCTCTATGCCGTGCATGGCAAGGTATAGCATTGCACGGTTTAATTCCGCATCGTTACCGTAGGTGTCAAAGGCAATTTTCATAAGCTCATGCGCCGCCTCGAGATCTCCGCCCTCCGCTCTTATTACAGTTTCAAGCAAAGCGTCCATATTATCTAATTTTTCAAACAAATCGTCGGGAACGTTGGATATTTCGACTAATCGCTCGCGTGAAATAGCAAGCTTTGATTTTCTTGACATAGTTTTACCTCACCATACCTGCAAGACTGTTAAATCGCCGACAGGGTTATATGTGCTTAAAGCTAAACGAATAAATTATATCATCAAAAGACATTTTTTTCAAGTGTTATTTGAACAAAATGAATAAAAATACGGTATTAAAAGACATTTTATCATAAAAAATATACAAAAATTGTGAATGTTATACAAAAACACGCCACAGAGCCGATTTGGTGCCTGTGGCGTGTAATCTATTTGATTTTGGCTTTGACGATTGAATATAACGCCACAGTGCCGAGAATTCCGGAGCAAATTATCTCACCGATACCGACGGATAGCATAAGAATAAAATATCCCGAGCTTACTCCGTATGCATAAATCAATACAAGCGGTACGATTACAGAATTTGCAACGATATTTGGCAGTGTAGCCAGCCATCTGATTTTTAATGGCAGACGTCGCATGGCATAGCACCCAACGGCACCAATCAGCGTTGCCAGACTGCCAAAGACGATGTCCCAAAGTACGCATCCGCTGATAATGTTTGAAAGTATACAACCGATGAAGAGTCCGGGGATTGCCTCCGGCATAAATAACGGCAATACACACAGAGCCTCCGATACTCTTAGCTGGATTGCACCGCTGGCAAGACCGAAAACGCTTGACAGATACGAGAGTGCAACGTATAGCGCGGCAACCAATGCACCGCGCGTAATAAATCTGACAGACGCAGTGCTTCTTTTTCTTCTTTCCATTTTTTCTCCTGTAGTTTTGTTTTTTGAAGGATAATATCCTCTCGGTGAGGAAGGTTTCGAACTCACCGCAGATTATTTTATCACAAAGTATAATAAAAATCAACACTTTATGCCAAAAAAAGAATATACTGCCTTATATGCTCGTAAGATGCCGGATATTCCCATCTAAACCACGTTTTTTCAGTAGCAATTTTTATATAAATGTAGTACAATGGATATAGAAAAGCAGTGCAAGGGCATATTCTGATGATTTCTTAAAATTATGCCGTACATTGAAGCGAGGTAGTGCAAATTGGAGTTTTTGGTAATCAATGATACAAAGCTGAAGGTATCAATGACCGAGGAAGAATGTAAAATATACAATATAGATACGAGTGATAGTGAGCTTTCAACGCTCGATGTTAAGTTAGCAGTAAAGGAAATCCTGGAAATAGCAAGTCAGCGCACTTCATTCTCAAGAGGTGGAGAGAAGATTCTTGTTCAGATATATCCTATGCCGAGGGGAGGATGCGAGATTTTTATAACCAAGCTTGGGGGAGTCGGACATCGTGAGAAGGGAGTAATAGAAAGTGAAGAGAGCCTTACAACCATTGATACAGGGGTAGGCGTGTACAGATTTGCGGATCGTGATACGTTGAGACGCGCATCACGTGCCATATATCGCGAGGGGGTAGATTGCGACGTGTACCGCTGCAACGACGGCATATATTACATAAGCATCAGAGAGGATGTTACTAACGGAATATCCGAATTTGAAATACTTGTGGAATACGGTAGCCGTCTTTCAGCCTTGCCACTCGACGTTATATCCGAATACGGGGTGAAGATAGCAGAGGGGCGCGGACTTGACTTTGCGATAGCGGATGATACTGCTTGATAAGATAGCAGAGGAAAAATTTGAAAGATACGCGGACTTTTTTAACAGTGTCAAAAGAGCTCTGACTATAACAAACAGACAACGAGCAAAAGCGGAATGGCTTTTATAATCGGAACGGGCGATTGCTATAAAAAGCAATCGCCCGTTGTTTTTCCTTATTCGTTATTTATTTTCAATTTCCGTCATCATATCGACTCTCACGGCATGTCTGCCACCCTCAAAGTCATTATCAAGGAATGCATCAAGTATGTCTGTTGCAAGACATGAACCGATAACTCTCGCGCCCATACAGAGCACGTTGGCATCGTTATGTCTGCGCGTCATTTTTGCAGAATACGTGTCGGAGCAGAGAGCCGCACGTATGCCCTTGTGCTTATTGGCGCACATTGACATTCCGATTCCTGTACCGCAGATGAGAACACCGAATGACTCGTCAGGTCTTGCCTTTACGTTTTCGCAGACCGCCGTTGCAAACTCGGGGTAATGGCAGGATGCGGTACTGTCTGTGCCGCAGTCAACGACCTCGTAGCCTCTCTCTTTTATGTGAGGGATAAGCTCTTCCTTTAGCAAAAATCCCGCACTGTCTGCGCCTATAAAAATTGTTCTCTTGTTCATACTATACCCCTAAATGTAAAGTTTAGATTGTAAAATATGGGTATTTCCCATTATTTCTCCTGTGCCGCCAACCGTTCAAGGCGTTCACGCTCTGCCTGTGGCATCCTGAGATAGGTAGGGCTAATCTCGCGATCGCTGACCGCTTTTCCCTCGTCGTAAAGACGTTTAGCTACCCTTGCAACCGAGTATGCACTCTCCGAGATGTTGAGAGGTGGTGTCGATTGGATGGCGATGCCCATATCGGTAAGAACACCTCTTGCTGTGTTGTATCCGTCACCCGTAAGATATATCGGTTCACCGTTGTATTTTCCGAGCATTTCTCCGAGCTCTGTAATTGGTATTGCCATATCGTCGGTCAGCTTTTCTATGTGATCGCCATAGCTCCTGTAAATTGCAGTGTATACCTGTCCTCGTCTTGCATCCATAACCGGGGTGACAATTCCTGCTATTCCAACCATATTTTCGGCAAGCTCGTCAAGTGTTGATACCGACGCGCAGGGAATATTTTTACCGAATGCGAGTCCCTTTACCAGCGCAGCTCCGATCCTTACGCCTGTGAATGAGCCCGGACCAACCGCACAAGCGAGGAGCTCCACGTCGTCAATGGTAAGGTGCAGGGAATTAAGCATGCTTTCTGCCATAGGCAGCAATAGCTCACTCTGCGTAAGTCCGTTATCCACGTTGTACAGTGCCAGGAGCTTACAGTCGTCGGTGATTGCAACCGAGGCGGCCTTTGCCGTGCTGTCAAATGCGAGTATTATCATTTTATCCTCCGTGCTGTTATATGCCGGTTATTTTAATGTCCCTGAGGTTTTCATTCTCGGCAACTCTTGATATGGTTACCGTAATGGCATCACTCGGTATGTATTCCGGCACTCTTTCGCTCCACTCTACGATGGAGTAGGCGTTGCTCTCTACGTATTCGTGATAGCCCACAGACTCAAGGTCATCACCGTCGGTTATCCTGTAGAGGTCAAAGTGATATATTTTCACCTTGCCGTCAGTGTATTCATTGACAATGGTGTACGTCGGACTCTTTACCGCCTTTATGCCGAAGTGGGATGCAAAGCCGCGCGTGAATACGGTTTTACCGACACCCATCTCGCCGCGCATGGCGATGTATGCACGCTTGTATCCTTTGTCGGTCAGACTTTTGGCTAAGAGAGCACCGATGCTTTCCGTCTCCTTGTCACTGTTAACTCTGTAAATCATAATTTTTCCGTCATATATTTGAAAGATACTCATCGGCACCGTCACCTAAAACAAAGGCGAGAATGCTCTCGTATCTTTTCTGTCTTTCTTCTATTTGCTTTTTGCCAAGGCCGTTTTGCTTTATAGCCTTGATAAGTGTATTTTTAGGGGTATCATCGGGGTCAACCAGCTCTATGGCCGATACCGTGTAGCCGTTTGCCTCAATTCTTGCCACCCTTATAGAGTCGGTGATAGCCTCGCAGAGCTTGTTGCCGAGATGCGAGTTTTTCATAACAAAGTCAAGCTCGCGGTTGTTGAGCCTGTCATTAAGGTATTTGTGGCAGCATGGAGTTGAGAGTATAATTCTCGCTCCGAGTGAGATAGCGGTATTAATAACTATATCCGTGGCAATATCACAGGCGTGCAGAGAAATAACCATATCGGGCGTAATGCCGTCGGGGGTATTTCTTACGTCGTCGGTTATAAAGCGCATTCCGCTATATCCGAGCGATGCCGCAACGGAGGCGCACCAATTTATGCAGTCGCGCTTCAGGTCGATGCCGAGCATACTGACCTCGCGTCCCTTAATTGCCGTCAGATAGTAATATACGGCAAAGCTGAGATAGCTTTTTCCGCAACAGAGGTCATATATGGTAAGCGCACCGTCACGCGGCAAGCTCGTATATACGTCCTCAATTACTTCGAGGAAGCGGTTTATCTGTCTGAATTTGCCTTGCTTTTTATCATGCACTCTGCCGCTCTTGTCACTTATACCGAGTGATATGAGGAAATCCTCGTTTCCCGAGAGAATATAGTTTTTCTTCTTGTCAAGTGATTCTATGGCGCGCTCAAAGTCCGGAGCCGCACCGTCAAGCCTTGACAAAAGCTTATCACTGCCGAGCAGTGCCTCCTTGCCCTTTGAGGAAATCTTCCATTCAACATCACCGAGGGTAGTTATAAGATTTGCCTGGGAATACTCCTGCAGTAAGTCATTGATGAAGTCGCACAAGTCCCCACCCGTGACGTTTTTATGCGACACGGTATTGCCCGGAAGGGAATATTCAAAGGCGAGCATGCGGATGCCTCTATGTGCAACGAGGCGCGCGGTTATCTTGCTTACCTCTGACGTGCGCGGCCGTGAGAAGACAAGCTTCTTAATAATTTCTCTTTCAAATGAGCGAGTGACCGTGTTTATAAAATTCTCTGCCTTAATCATCTTTTTTCTTCTTAAAGGATATTTTACTTTCCGTCTTGTTGCTTATTCTCTCAAGATTCTTTCTGTGACACCATACGATGAGGCAGGCAAGAATTATTGTGGTAAGTGCTATCATACCGTCCATCGGCATATTAAACATAAACGCAAATGTGCCGTGCATTACCACAGGGTAGAGGGCGGCAACCGTAACAGAGCCGAGGGATACGTATTTTGACATCCATACTATGAGAACAAATATAACAAGCAAAAATGCAAATGGAATTGGGGAGAGGAAAAGTGCCATAGCCGACGTAACGAGCACACCCTTGCCTCCCTTGAATTTGTGATATATAGGGAAAATGTGGCCTATCACTGCAAACAGTCCTGCAAGATAGCAGTAGGGCTGTACGGATATGGCGTGTGTGTAAGCAAAGCCGAATACAGTGCCTGCGATGAATACCGCCACTGCGGTTTTAAGCACGTCACCGAGCAAGGTGAGTCCTGCCGCCTTGAGTCCAAAGCTGCGGAGCATATTTGTCATACCGCCGTTGCCGCTGCCCTTGGTGCGTATATCGGAGTGATAGATCGTCTTGGAAATCAAGATGGCGGAGTTTATACTGCCGAGCATATATGCGGCTATCAGTACAAGAAGCAGAGAGCCAAAATGCGCAAGCGGGCCGAAACCCTCGGGCGCAAGATATGTAAGCAGTCCTTCGTTTAGATTGAACATACTACCTCCTTATATACGTATAGTAGGCTAAAAGCCAACGTGTTAGCGTTCTAATACAGAAATTATACTATAAAATCTTTGTAAAGTCAATATTTTGCGCGCCAAGATATAGGCGTTGTATTGATTTTTTTGACAGAGCGTGGTAAAATAGCGTTACAGAACGAAAAATGGAGGGAAATATGCAAGGCTGCTTAAATGATGTATTTTCCAAATACGGAATTGAATACTATGCTGTTCTCTCATATTCCGATTGCCGTGAAATAAGTCCTGCAATTATGTGTAGAGAGAGCTTTCAGCCACGTAGTGTTATAGTTTATCTCTTGCCGTATTATTCGGGCGAAACAGTTAATATTTCTCGCTATGCGGCATCACTTGACTATCATCTTGCGATACGTGAGATTGGCGCTGATATCATCAGTGCCTTGCGATGTGAGTTTGCCGATTGTAATGCAGTTGCATACGGTGACCACAGTCCCATAGACGAGATAAATGCCGCGCTTATTTCGGGACTTGGAATAATAGGTGACAACGGTCTTTTAATCAATGAAAAATACGGCTCCTACGTATTTATCGGTGACGTAGTTACAGATGTACCTCCCGAGCTCATCGGTGCCATAGAGCCGCGTTCCGTAGAGAGATGCGAGGGGTGCGGAGCCTGTAAGCGCGCATGTCCTACGCGAGTCCTCTCGGGAGAGGGGAACGACTGCCTCAGTGCAATAACACAGAAGAAGGGGGAGCTCTCCGAGTATGAGGAGTCCCTTATGCGAAAGTACAACACTGTATGGGGGTGCGACCTATGTCAGAGCTCGTGTCCGCACAACCGCCACCCGTTGATAACTCCGGTAGAGTTCTTCCATCGTGAAAGAATAGAAAATCTTACACGCTCCGTGCTTGACAATATGGATAAGGCGGAATTTTCACGAAGGGCGTTTGCCTGGAGAGGAAGAAGAACTGTGGAGCGCAATCTCGATTTATTTGAGAAAAAATGACGTAAAATAAAACAGCCCGAGTGACCGTGAGGTCATTCGGGCTGTCGCTTTTTATATGCATATAAATGCCGAAGTTGTATAGCCTATTGTCAGGAGCACCCACATAATAAGGAATATCAGTGAAATTATTCCTATCGTCACCATCATGGGTACAAACATAAGCTTCATCGCGTTGAAATAAGTACGTCCTTGCTCCTTGAGGCTACCCTTTGGCTTAAGATAACGCTTGTCAATATCTCGGAAGCCCGACATATCTGCGATAGTCCTGCCGTCGTCGATATATGTTATCTTCTGCTTTTTCTTTTTCTTCTTGTCCTTGCTCATTTTTATTCCTTCTCAAGCAGATGACACGCTGCAAAGTGTCCGGGCTCGTACTCCTTGTACGTCGGAGTTACGTGCTTGCACATTTCTGTTGCATGCGGACATCTTGTATGGAACAGACAACCCTTGGGAGGGTTAGCAGGGGAGGGGATATCTCCCTTCAGAACTATTCTGTTCATTTTGATGTCGGGATTGGGATGAGGTATTGCGGAGAAGAGAGCCTTGGTGTACGGATGTAAAGGATTATCGAATATATCCTTCTTGTTTCCAAATTCCATCATAGAGCCGAGATACATAACGCCTATTCTATCGGATATAAACTTAACTACCGACAAATCGTGAGAGATGAAAAGGTAGGTAAGATTCATCGATTGCTGTAAGCTCTTCAACAGGTTGATTATCTGAGCCTGTATAGACACATCGAGCGCGGATACGGGCTCGTCGCATACAACCAGCTTTGGCTTAACGGAGAGTGCTCGTGCAATGCATATTCTCTGTCTCTGTCCTCCGGAAAACTCGTGGGGATATCTCTCGTAGTAGTAATCACGCAGACCGCATTTATCCATCAGGTCAAGAACGTAATCTCTCACCTCGTCCTTGGGTACGATGTTGTGTACACGCACAGGCTCGGAGATTATGTCACCTACCGTGCTTCTCGGAGGAAGTGAGGAGTAGGGGTCTTGGAAGATTATCTGCATTTTCGTACGGATGTCGCGCATTTCCTTCTGCGAGAATTTCGTGATATCCTGACCGTCAAATATTATCTTTCCGTCTGTAGGCTGGTGTAGCTTCAGGAGGGTTCGTCCCATAGTTGTTTTTCCGCATCCGGACTCACCAACTATACCGAGTGTCTCACCTGCCTTCAGCTTGAAGGAGATGTCATCAACAGCGATAAGCTCCTGTTGCACCTTACCCGTGAGAGATTTTTTAATAGGAAAGCACTTTCTCAGGTGTCTGATTTCGAGCAGAGCATCGGGATCGTGTGGCTTAGCAAAATCGGCAAGCTTGCGTTCTTCCTTGGCCTTGCGATATTCATTTGCAAGTGTCTCGTCGTCGTACTTCTCGGGTGCTTCAAGTCCGAGTGCTTCAATATCAGCCATTGTTATCCTCCTCTCCGTACAAGTGACACGCTACGAAATGTGTCGGGCTAACCTGCATCATTCCGGGATAGTCGCCTGAGCATTTGTTTATACACTGTGAGCATCTTTCCTTGAAGAAGCAGTGGTTAGGCATATTAACGGGATTGGGTACGTTTCCGGGAATATTGAACAACGTGTCGCTGTCAGAGTCCATAGTGGGCTTTGACTTCTGCAGACCTATGGTGTAGGGGTGCATGGGGTTGTGGAATATCTCGGACACCGTGCCTTGCTCGATTACACGTCCGGCATACATAACCACTACGTAGTCCGCCATCTCCGCAATTATACCGAGATCGTGTGTAATAAGCATTATAGAGCCGTCTATTCTATCCTTGAGATCGCGGAGCAGATCAAGTATCTGCGCCTGTATCGTAACGTCAAGTGCCGTTGTGGGCTCGTCTGCTATTATGAGTCTTGGGTCGCATGCAAGAGCCATGGAAATCATAACTCTCTGACGCATACCGCCGGATAGCTCGTGGGGGAATGAATTGTATACTCGCTCGGGCATTGCAATTCCTACAAGCTCAAGCATTTCAAGTGAGCGAGCCTTCGCCATTTCCTTTGTTGCGCCGGGCGTGTGAATGAACGTAACCTCATCAAGCTGATCACCTATGGTGAATATAGGGTTGAGGGAGGTCATAGGCTCCTGGAATATCATCGCTATCTGCTTTCCGCGTATGCGATGTATTTCCTTCATAGGCATTTTTGCAATATCGTATACCTTCTCCTCGGTTTCATACATCGGTCTGCCGTTCGCGTCGGTGTCCTGTACGGGAATATAGATGGCACTGCCATCCTTGTCGTGTACGGGATGTCCCTTTTTATCGAAGAGCTGAGTCAAAACAAGCTCACCCTTCTCATCTCTCTTGAGCATAGGAATGGGATTGCCATTCTCATCTCTCTTGTAGTCGTAAGCCTTGAACCTTATACTACCCGAGAAAATCTGTCCCTGCGGTCCTTGTAAAAGACGCATAACCGACATGCTCGTAACGGATTTTCCGCATCCGGACTCGCCAACGATGCCTACCGTGGCGTTTTTCGGAATATTGAAGGATACACCGTTTACCGCCTTGACAATACCTTGATCGGTGAAGAAATAAGTGTTCAGATCTTCAATCTCGAGTATGTTGGCAGGATCCTTCATCTCTGTTGTAAACTCGGATTCATCTGCCTTGCGGTATTTGTATTTCTCGAGCTTATACATTATTTTGGAGTTTTCCTTCGCTATAGCGCGGATCTCCTTATTGGTGAGGTAATTGGAGGATTTTGACGTATTATCGCTATTGCCGTTGGCAAGAGTCTTTAACTTTTCAACAAGCTTCATATTACCTCCTCATCTTAGGATCAAGGGCATCGCGCAGGCCATCGCCTACAAAGTTGAAGCCAAGAACCGCTATAACTATACAGATACCGGGCGCGCCCCACACGTTGAAGTGATTTTGCAAAATGTCGGTATTTGTAGAAATGATGTTTATCATAGTTCCCCATGCCGCATACGGTGCCTTAACACCCATATTCAGGTATGAGAGGGTAGCCTCGTAGAGTATCATACTGCCAAGGCTGAGAGTCATCTGTACTATAAGCTGGGGCATAACGTTGGGTACAAGATGCTTGAATATCTTTCTGCCTGTCGAGTAGCCCATTGCCTCTGCGGCAATCATATACTCCTGCTCACGCAGTGAGAGTATCTGACCTCTTACTAGTCTTGCCGTGCCGGGCCATGAGAAGAGCGTGAGATATATCATAAGCAAATATATTCTGTACTTTGCATCTACATCCGCCGCCTCAAGCAGTGTACTTATGATGAGTAGAATCGGAATACCCGGCAGACACATCAGGACGTCGCATATTCTCATTATTATATTGTCTATCACACCGCCGAAGTATCCGGCAATACCGCCAAGCACAACGCCGAGCACTGTTATTACAAGCACAGCGATAAAGCTTACCGACAGGGATATTCTTCCGCCGTACATAAGTCGTGTAAAGACGTCGTATCCCTGTTCGTCAGTACCGAGCAGATGATCCTTTGATGGGGGAGCGAGGTAGTTATCCTTTTCCTCTCTCTCGGTGGTCTGCTTGATCGTGTGTTCAACACCGTTTTCATCTACGTAGGTGATTTCATTCGGGGTATATGAGGTCGTGCCGGATTCGTCAAGCTCTATTTCACCCCACCTCGTGTATACGAGAGGACCGAAAAAGCTGAACAGAAACAGGCTGACTATCATAATAAGACCGACGATGCTCAGCTTTGAGCGGAAGAAACGGCGGATGACCATCTGCATTGGTGACATGAGCTTGACGTTTCTGTCAAGGGGCACCTCGGTGTCCTCGGTCTCTGCCTCGGTGAGCTCGGACTCTGCAGTCTCGATCTCGCACTCTGCAGTTTCGTATACAGTTTCGACCTCCTCTGCGGTCTCTTTCTCGACCGCCTCGGGAGCAGTGCTGTCGCAAAGCTCGGTATTTATTGCCTCGGGAGCGGTGTCAAGGAGGACTTCGTTTTCATTTATAAGAATATTCTTTTCTTCCATAAGTCCTCCTTAATCAAGCTTGACTCTCGGGTCAACTATAACGTACATAAGGTCGGAGAGAAGCACGCCGAGCACGGAAAGCATAGCGAGGAACATATTGTAGCCCATGATGAAGGGAATATCACCCTGCATCATTCGGTTAAGCGCTATGTTACCGATACCGTCAAGACCGAATACCTGCTCTGTAATAATAGCTCCGGAGAAGAGCGAGGGCAGAAGTCCTGCGAGCGTGGTAACAAGCGGGATCAACGTGTTGCGGAATGCGTGCTTGTAGATTACCTTCGTCTCAGTAAGTCCCTTCGCTCTTGCGGTACGGATATAGTCGGAGTTCATAACCTCGAGCATATTCGTTCTCGTCATTCTCATTCTCGGACCGATACTGAGGATTACGACGGTGAGAATAGGCAGGAACATATGAGCAAGATAGTCGGGTATAAGAGCGAGTCCTGTGGCAGAGCCCGCGCCGGAAAGCGTACCCTGGCTCGGGAACCAGCCGAGATTCAGAGCAAAGACGTTTTTGAGCATCTGACCGAAGAAGAATGAGGGCAGGGAAATACCGATCATTGCAAGGACGGTTACCAGATAGTCGCGGAAGGAATACTGATGAGTCGCCGCCGTGATACCAAGTCGGATCGTAGCCATGTCGT
>JAZNHE010000063.1:0-41132 GCA_045576795.1 Eubacteriales bacterium
GCCCCTCGGTCACGCTTGGAAAGATGCAACTTGCACTGCGGCAAAGACTTGTACCGTGTGCGAAGAAACAGAGGGCAAGCCCCTCGGTCACGATTGGAAAGATGCAACTTGCACTACGGCAAAGACTTGTACCGAGTGCGGAGAAACAGAGGGCAAGCCCCTCGGTCACAGTTGGAAAGATGCTACTTGCACTACGGCAAAGACTTGTACCGAGTGCGGAGAAACCGAGGGTAAGCCCCTCGGTCACAGTTGGAAAGATGCGACTTGTACCACGGCAAAGACTTGTACCGTGTGCGGTCAAGTGATAGGTGTAGCATTATCTCACACTCTTGCGTACGAGTCACTTGGTGATGGTACACACAAGGTTTACTGTGTGCGTATCGGCTGTGATCTTTCCTATGTTGAGATGTGCGATGGTGAGCCGAGCTTGACAGAGGCTGCATTCTGTAGTATTTGCAAGGCACATTACGGTGATCCGTTGCCACCTAATGAATCTGAAAGCGATAATACCTTATCCGTGACAATCGGAGATGATAATTGCGCATATACAAATATCATGGTAGATTCTGATGGAAGATACTATTTCAGTATATCTTATGACACAGAGCAATATCCGGAGAGTATGCCGTACGTTACAATTGACTTGTACGGTGATGGCGATCATATTGAGCTTGGAGAATATGCGGATCTTACTGCCGGTGTTAGATATTCAGTGAGAATTATATTCTACAGCGGAGAAGACGTAGAGATAACCTATTCTCAAAACCAAGATGAATCCAATACAGAAGACTCCTATCGTGTAAAGAGGGAGCTGCTGATAGGGGAAGATTACAGTGACAAGGTTGAGGTAACCGTTGAAGTAAGCGGACTCTATGTCTTTAACATCGAGTATGACCAAAAGTATATTGAGTCACCACCTTATGTTACTATTATTGAGGATGGCGGATATATTGAGTATGACGTTACGTATAACGTATGGCTTGATGCAGGTGTTAATTACATCTTGTCTGCAATCTTCTATGTAGGAGAGAGCGTAACTGTCACGCTATGTCTTACGTGACGACGCGACTTTAACATAGCAAAAGAGCCGATCAAACCTTGTGAAGGGGCGATAAAAAAGATATTTTACCCTTTTAACCGATGGATTTGAACCCAAATATAATTTAATGCTTTTCGACCAGTGGGAGAAAAGCTACATCAGAACCTTTTCACTATTCACTTTTACCTATTACCTAATCGACAAGTTTCGTAAGAGAAGAGTGAAAAGTGAAGAGTTAAGAGTGAAGAAGTAAAAATCGACAAGCTTCTGTCGAAACTTGTCGATTTTGGCCTACCCGCGCGGATTCGAACCGCGGACCTTCAGAGTCGGAGTCTGACGCGCTATCCAGCTGTGCCACGGGTAGGTATTAAAAAATCTATGCCTTAACATTCTAACATTTTTTGTAATTCTTGTCAATGATTATTGTAAATAAAAACTCCTCACAAGTAAATTGTAGTATGCTACACCTATTTTTATATTTACATGCGTCAGCAAATATCTTATAATTCGGAATTGAACACATTACATTTAATAAAATTTCATAAAATCCATAGTTAAAGGTATGGACATGACAATTTTTTTATGTTATAATTATGCTGCTACGATGAGTAGTAAAAAAATGAAAGGGGATATTATTATGAAGAAAATCATTTCTACTGTTCTTGTTTGTGTACTTCTTCTTGGTTGTGTTATGTCCTTGGCTTCTTGCGGAAAAATGCTTAGCGGCAAGTATGAGCTTGAGCTTACGGAATCTAACGTAATTGCTTATGAGTTCTCTTTTAACAAGGTAACCAGAACCGTTACTACCGGTGCACTCGGCTATACCAAAGAGTCCGTAACAGAGGGTACTTACAAGATCACCGAGACAGATGATCAGAAGTATTCTATCACTTTCACTTGGGAAGTTGACGGTGAAGAGGACATCGAGACCGTTTCATTCTCTAAGGGTGAAGATTACATAGAGCTCAGCGGCCTTAAGTTTACTAAGGTTAAAAAATAAAAACAGCTCGAAATGGTAGCCGTATTCTTAACTAAGCGTTAAGTGTATGCCGACTACCGATGGAAAGCGGCGGAGAATGCTTTTACATTCTCCGCCTTTTTTTCTTTTACAATTTAGCATCTCCGAGATCAACTGTTGATATCGATTGACCGTATTATAAAATATTTCAAAAAAAGTAATTGCATATTCCTGTATCCTGTGGTAAAATATAGATAAAAGCAAAAACCAAAGGAGTAGATATGAAATCTCTCAGGGACGTTTATAAGATAGGAAAGGGTCCGTCAAGCAGTCATACTATGGGACCCGCAAAGGCAATGGAGATATTCACATCCGAAAATGCGGATGCGGATTCCTACGTTGTTGTACTATACGGCTCTCTTGCCGATACGGGCAAGGGACACGGCACCGACACTGCGCTCAAGATGGCGGCAGGGGATAAGAAGTGCGAAATTATATTCGATATAAATAATCGCGACCTTCCTCACGAGAACACTATGGACATATATGCCGTAAGAGGAGGCAAGCGTGATAAGAATCCGATGCGCGTTATGAGTATAGGCGGAGGCGATATTCGTATAGAGGGCAGAGCTATGCACGATGACGGTGCAGAGGTTTACCCGGAGGGTAGCTTTGCTGAAATATCCGACTTCTGCAAGAAGCACGGAATACGGCTTTCCGACTTTGTTGCGATGCGTGAGGGTGAGGAAATATACGACTTCCTCTATAGTGTGTGGGGAGTTATGCAGAATTCCATACACGAGGGACTTACTACCTCCGGTATTTTGCCCGGAGGACTCGGAGTTGAGAGGAAGGCGCAGTATCTCTTCAATCAGCGTCATATAGACGAGAGCCCCACCACCCGTGAGAACAGAATAGTGTGCGCGTATGCGTATGCCGTGAGTGAGCAGAATGCCGATAACGGTACTATCGTAACCGCTCCAACCTGTGGGGCGTGTGCAGTTTTGCCGTCTGTTTTACAATATATGAAGGAAAAGCACGGCTTTAGCGATAAACAGATACTCAAGGCACTTGCAGTAGCCGGACTTGTGGGTACAATCGTAAAGACCAATGCGTCTGTCAGCGGTGCGGAGTGCGGATGTCAGGCAGAGGTTGGAACAGCGTGCTCTATGGCATCTGCCGCTCTCGGTGAGCTCTTTGAGATGGGCATTGACCAGATAGAATATGCGGCGGAGATCGCCTTTGAGCATCATCTCGGCCTTACGTGTGACCCCATTTGCGGTCTTGTTCAGATACCGTGTATTGAGCGTAATGCCGTTGCCGCTATGCGAGCTATCAACGCGGTTAGCCTTGCCAACTTCCTCTCGGGCTCGAGAAAAATATCTCTCGATATGGTTATAGAAACCATGTATGAAACAGGTAAGGATCTTTCGCATCTGTACCGTGAGACCAGTGCAGGCGGTCTTGCAAAGCTTTACAACAAAAAGGAAGTTTAATAATGGATAAGAATAAAATAGATCGCATAAACGAGCTTGCCAGACTTTCAAAGGAGCGCGAGCTTACCGAGGAAGAAAGAGGAGAGCAGGCGGCTCTTAGAAAAGAATATCTTGAGGAATTCAGACGCGGCTTACGCGGTGAGGAGAAGTAAGGAATATGAGAAGAAACTGTTGCACGTGTCTTACACGTGTTGATGAAGAAAGCGCTTCTATACTTACAATGGGAGCGTACGGCACTCCGAAATGTCTTTGCGAGGAGTGTGCCACACTGGTTGACACCATTACGCTCGGAAGAGATTATGATGAGATAACCTCTGCTATGGAGAAGATAACGGAGAAGATGAGCGCGGCAAATATCGATGACCGTGTCACCGTATCCACAATGACAGAGCTTCTTAGGCAATCCGCAGAGCGTGCGCAGAAGATTAAAGACGGCGAATATGATTTTTCTTCCGACGAGCCGGCAGAGAACGAGTGCTTTGAGGAGATTCCCGAGGAGCTGCAGGAAACCGAGGAGGACAGACTCCTTGACGAGAAGGATGCTGCCGCGAGTGCAAAGTTTGATAAGGTGCTGAATATTATATGGATAGTTGTCGGCTCTGCCGCAGGTGCATATCTTATTTGGAGACTTATAGATCATTTCCTAATTAAATAATTTAAGGTAAAAAAAGTGCGGTCGGAATTTCCGACCGCACTTTTTGTAATAATCCTCTTTGTCAAGAGCATACTCTATATCGGAGGATAATATATGAAATTCAATCCGTTACCGATACTCTTGTCAGCAGTGGGAGTATATTTTCTCATCAGGCTCAGGTTTTTCTTTCTCTTGCATCCAATTCTCACAATACGTAAGACCTGGGGTACGTTTAAGGATCGGCGTGTAGTACGTTCGTTCAGTCTTGCCCTTGCCGGCACGCTCGGTGTTGGCAACGTATACGGAGTCGCCATAGGCATAATAATAGGCGGTGCGGGGAGCGTATTCTGGCTGATGGTATCAATGCTTTTTGCCATGATTATAAAGTATGCGGAGGTGGTTATTTCTACCGACAATTTGCTTCACGGAGCGGAGACACACGGTGGTATGGTTTACGTTATACGTAGAGCCTTTTCCCGATTTGGAAGAGGAGCATCATTCCTTTACGCCATAGCACTTGTAGCGGTTGCGCTCTTTATGGGAGGTGCGCTTCAGAGCGCAAGCATGGCGGAGTCAATGCGGGAAATATCGGAAATTCCTGTGGCTTTAGTCGCTTTTATCATCGTTGTAGCTACACTGATTGCTATAATAGGCGGAGCAAAGAAAATTGAAAAAATAACTGCTATTGTCATTCCTTTGACTACTATTATTTACATAATACTCACATTGAGCATAATATTCATAAAGATTAAGAGTTTTCCTACGGTAATATCGAGCATTTTTTCGGAGGCACTCCGGTTCAAGAGCGGCCTTGGTGGATTTGTAGGATTTTTGCTCAGCGCACCGCTGCGCGAGGGGTTCTCACGCGGTATTCTCTCTAATGAGGCCGGTGCAGGCACGTCAAGCATGGCACACGCCAGGAGCGGTGTATTGAATCCTGTCAGTGCAGGTCTGCTCGGCTCACTGGAGGTCTGGTTTGATACGGGAGTTATCTGTATGCTCACTGCCTTTTCTGTTCTTCTCAGTGTGCCCGATACGAGTATATTTGATAATGGCATCGCCATAGTTATGTATACCGTCGGTTCAACGTTTGGTAGCTTTGGCAAGGTGGTGCTTACGATGTGTGTTATAGCATTCGCATTCGCAACCGTCATCTGCTGGTATTATTACGGCACAGAGGCACTATCGGCCTTGATTGGCATTAAGAGGAGAATACTGTTTCTTCCCGTGTTTTTGATTTTTGTCGCATACGGTGTATATTCAAAAACGTATTCCGTAGTGTTAATCGTTGATGTGCTGATGACTGTGCTGACCGCTCTCACGGTACTTGCGCTTATAAAAAGCTCCGACAGGATAGTTGAGCTGTCGGAGCGTGGCGGTATTATTAATTTTGGTGTAGGTAGATTTAAGAAGCTTATTAAAGGAAGCGTATTACGGAAAGGGCAGGGACGCCGAGAGAGGAAAGCTTCTTCGCGGTTTCATTTTCCGACATTTCCTCGGTGATGAACGCACATTCTGACGATGCAATCATTGTCACCTCACCGAATACTCTCTTGACCGCAGCTTCGTTACCCTTTGCAACCGAGATATACTTTCTTGATTTGAAATCCGCAAATGACTCCGCGGCAGACGTATCAACTCTGTTAAAGCCGGGGACTATCGGATTTTTATTTCCGTATGAAAGAATCGGTAATAGATCACCGACTACGGCAGATGCGGTTGCACCTGCTCCTGCGCCTTGACCGTAAAACATCACGTTTCCGAGCGGCTCTGCTACAACCTCAACGGCATTGTAAACTCCGTTTACCGTAGAGAGAGGACTGTCTGACGGAAGAAGGAAGGGCGCTACCATCACGTATTCACAAGCGTCTGTTATGATGCATCTTCCGAGCAGCTTGATTTTATGATTTATAGAATCCGCCGCCTCAACGTCAGCCGCGCGGATTCCCGTTATACCCTCCGTGTGTACTGTGCTTACGTCATATAGCTTATCAGCCGCCAGGGCGGTGAGTATTGTTATTTTTCTGCAAGCATCAGTTCCTAATACGTCAGCATCGGGGTTGGCTTCTGCATACCCCTTTGCCTGTGCATCTGCCAGTGCGGATTCAAAGCTATCACCGTAAGTAAACATTTTTGTGAGAATGTAATTAGTGGTGCCGTTAAGTATTCCGCGGACCTCGCGTATTTTGTTCTGTCGTATGCAACCGAGCAGGGGATTGATTACGGGTATTCCGCCGCCAACTGCAGCCTCGAATCTGTATGACACGTCATTCTTGTGTGCCAGTGCGACAAACTCATCACCGTATCTTGCAACAACCTCTTTGTTTGATGTTATTACGTTTTTTCCTGCGTTAAGAGCAGCAACCGTGTATTCGTAAGCAGGGTGCGAGCCACCCATCAGCTCCATAACCGTGTCAATGCTTCCGTCATTTAAAATCTCGCTGTAATCGTGTGTTACAAGATTTGCAAAGGGAGAGCTTGGGAAATCTCTCAGGTCGAGAATTTTTGCTATTTCAACCTCGCATCCGAGATATTCTGTAATTTCAGCTTTGTTGTCCGTGAGTAGCTTGGCAACTCCGCCGCCGACTACTCCAAAGCCGAGTATGGCAATTCTGTGCTTATTCATATTTGCCTCCGTAGTAGATTAGTGTTAGTATTCTACCACAAACAGACGGGAAATTCAAGTCCTCGCGCAAAGAATGTAAAATAAAAAAGCCCTGTGATACGTATGATAGCGTATCGCCAGGACTTTTTTTCTTTTGTCACATACCGAGTGAGGCCTTTTTTGACTCCTCGCTGATATAGTCGAGAGGGTTAACCTTTACGTCCTTGAGCAATACCTCAAAGTGGAGGTGCGGCTCTTCTGCCAGCTCGGATATTGAGGTGTCGCCTATGGTGCCTATCTTCTCACCGCATTCAACACTGTCACCGACCTTAAGATTCTGGCTGTCCTTCGCAAGATTGGAATATCTTGTTTTAATATCACCCTTGTGTGTGATTTCTACAGTGTATCCGAGCATAGGATCACTGTATATTCCCGATACTACACCGGCCTCAGATGCGTATACTCCGGCACCTTCTTCGCAGGTGATGTCTATACCCGTGTGAACTCTCCACTCACCGAGAGTGATAGAAAATACGGGCATCTCGAGGCTGTGCTCCTTATTCACTGAGCCTGCCACGGGCGCAATGAAGCTTAGGGGCTTTTCGGTCGGCTTTTCCTCCACGGGAGGGGGAGTGGTATCCTGATTACCGTTATCATTATCTGTAACGGGAGGCACATCGTCGGTCTTGTCCTTTGTGCGTGAGGAGGCACTGACAATACCTATGACAACTGCTGTGATACATAAGATTGCGATGACGGCCGCATATATTATTTTTGCCCTCACCGACTTATTACTGAAATCAATCTTTTTTTCCATTGTCTAAATTTCATCCTTTCCAAGTTATGCTGTACCTATTTTCTTCCGCCGGAGTAGGAATTATTCAAGAGAGGTTAAAAAAACTGAAAAGTTTTTCGACAGTAAAAATGCCACCTAATAAGTATTGACAATTCTTAAAATATAATGTATAATATTTAAGTTAAAATAATCTCACGTAAGTTTGACCGAAAGGAAAGACAGAAATGAACAAGATATCTTTAACCGGAGACCTTGGCAGCGGAAAGAGTACTGTTGCCGCTTTGATTATTCCTGTTTTGGGCGCAGAGCTTTATTCTACGGGAAAGCAGGTGCGCGCTCTGGCAGCAGAGGCGGGGATGGGAATAAAGGAATTTAACGATTATATGGTTTCTCATCCCGAGATAGATCGTAAGATAGATGACGGTCTTGCTTCGCTGAGCGATGCTCCCGGCACTTGGGTGTTTGATTCGAGAATGGCGTGGCATTTTGTAAGGGGAACGTTTAAGGTTTATCTTTCAGCAGAGGAGGAGATTGCCTCTCTGCGTATCAAGAATGCACATAGAGTAGGCGAACAGGCGACAGATGTTGATGCCGCAATCAAGGAAACTCGCGACAGACGTAATAGCGAGCGTCTCAGATACAAGACACAGTACGGTGTCGATGTAAAGGACCTTAATAACTATTCCTTGGTTATAGATACAAGCTATGTAACACCGGAGCTAGTTGCGGATACGATACTTTCCTGCTATGACAGGTGGTGCCTTGATAATTCCGTCAAGATGTGTTATCTTGCACCTGAGAGGCTCAGCTTTATCGATGATGAGCAGGACGGTGAGCTCGTTGCCAGATATGCGGCGATGCTTGAGATGGACGAGCCTATTCCCGAGATAACCGTCTTTGAGGAGAACGGCAACTTCTACGTTGATGAGGGTACGGAGGCGGTGCTGGCATATTCGCTGAACTTTGCGAGCCTTGTTCCCGTACGCCTTGTCAAAGGGTCGTCAAAGGGTAAAAAATACGTGAGAATGAAAGATTCACTTTAAGAGGAAGAAAATGCTGATACTAAAGAAAAAAACAGCCGATTTACTGGCTGAATGTGTAAAAGAAAAGTTCGGAGCGGGACTCCTCTCTACAGAAGAGATATTTGCTATGCTTGAGTATCCTCCGGATACTTCAATGGGTGATATTGCGCTTCCTTGCTTCCGCCTGTCGAGAGCTCTGCGCCGCTCACCCGTGCAGATTGCGGAAATACTTGCGGAAAACGTGTCGTGCGAGGAGTTTTCATCCGTTTCCGCACTCAACGGTTACCTCAATTTTAAGATAAACCACACGGCTTTTGCAAAGAGAGTGGCTAATGACGTTAAGACACTTGGTGACAAATACGGCTCGCCTATGAACGGCGTAGGTAAAAAGGTTGTCCTTGACTATTCATCACCCAACGTTGCAAAGCCCTTCCATATCGGACATCTCGGCACTACCGTTATCGGCCACTCGCTGAAGCTCCTTCACGAGTTTGCAGGCTATGAGTGTGTCGGTATAAACTACCTGGGTGACTGGGGCACGCAGTTTGGTAAGCTTATAGTCGCTTACAAGCTCTGGGGCGATAAGGCTACCATAGAGCAGGGCGGAGTAGACGAGCTTGTAAAGCTCTACGTAAAGGTTAACAACGAGATAAAGAGAGAAGAGGATGAGAGCCTGCTTTCCAATCCCGACGGCGTTAAGCATTCCGCTCTTGCAGATGAGTCGCGTAAGGAGTTCACCAAGCTTGAGCATGGTGATGAGGATAATCTCGCACTCTGGCGCTGGTTTGTATCCGTTAGTCTTGAGGAATATCAGAAGACCTACAAGCTTCTCGGCATAGAATTTGATTCATACAAGGGCGAGAGCTTCTATACGGATAAGATGCCTGCACAGGTACAGCTTCTTCGTGACAAGGGCTTGCTTGAAATAGACGACGGTGCATCTATTGTCAACCTCGATAAGTGGAATATGCCCGTTTGCCTTATTCTGAAGCGTGACGGCTCAACTCTCTATCCCACGCGTGACATTGCCGCAGCAGTTTACCGTAAGGAAACATATCAATTTGATAAGGCTATCTACGTTACTGCGGCACAGCAGTCGCTCCACTTTGCACAGTGGTTTAAGGTAGTAGAGCTTATGGGCTATGACTGGTATGATCAGCTCGTACACGTTCCATACGGAACCGTCAGTGTTAATGGTATGAAGCTTGCTACAAGAACAGGCAACGTAGTTCTGCTTAAGGATTTATTCGAGGAGGCTATTTCCCGTGTTGCGGAAATAACCAAGGAAAAGAACCCCGATCCCGAAAAGTGCAGGGAAATAGCGGAAAAGGTTGGCGTTGGTGCAGTAGTGTTCTACTATCTTTCCAACAACCGTATGCGCGACATCAACTTTATGATGGAGGATGCGCTGTCCTTTGACGGCAACACCGGTCCGTACGTTCAGTACACCTATGCGCGTACTTGCTCAGTGCTTGAAAAGGCAGGAACGACAGGCTGTATGACTGATGCGGAGCTTTCCGATATCGAGTTTGAGCTTGCAAAGTGTCTGTCGGTATTCCCCGAGCGTATTAACGCCGCACTTTCAGACTATGAGCCAAGTATAGTGACGAGATACATTCTTGACCTTTCGGCTTCCTTTAACCGTTTCTATCATGAGTGTAAGATCGTGGGATGCGAGGATGAGGAGCTCAAGAATACAAGAATTGCTCTTACCGCTGCTACCAATCAGGTTCTTCGCACAGCACTGCACCTTATTTGTATGCAGAGCCCGGAAAAGATTTAATTTACAGGAGATATAATATGTCAGGACATTCAAAATGGAACAACATTAAGCACAAGAAGGAAAAGGCTGATGCCGCAAAGGCTAAGATCTTTACCAAAATAGGTAAGGAAATGGCAGTTGCAATCAAGGAGGGCGGCCCCGATCCCTCTAACAACTCCAGGCTTCGCGACCTTATCGCAAAGGCAAAGGCAAACAACGTGCCCAACGACAACATTCAGAGAACTATCAAGAAGTTCACTGATAGCAACGACATCAATTACGAGGAGATAACCTATGAGGGCTACGGTCCGTCAGGTGTAGCTATCATCGTAGAGACGTCTACCGATAACAGAAACCGTACCGCAGGCAACGTCAGAGCCGCATTCAGCAAGTACGGCGGCAATCTCGGACAGAATGGATGTGTAGGCTTTATGTTCGAGGAGAAGGGTGTCATCACTATCGTTGACGAGGACGAGGAGCTTGATGAGGATAAGGTGATGGAGGATGCTCTCGAGTGCGGAGCAGAGGATATCAAGTGTGACGAGGGTGAATATACCATCTACACCGCAGTTGATGACTTTGATGCCGTAAGAGATGCCGTTATATCTATGGGCTACTCCATATCAACCGCCGACTTGGCAAAGGTGCCCTCAACCTACGTTGACCTCGAGAACGATGACGATATTGAGAACATGGAGAAGATGCTCGATAAGTTCAATGAGGATGATGACGTAAACGCCGTTTATCATAACTGGAACGCATAAAATTTTTGTTAAAATCGCCGTTTTCCACCAAGGCTCGCAATAGCTGGCTATTGCTTCGGGTGAAATAACGGCGATTTTTCCTAAAAAATTACAATTTTCGTTAAATCACCCTTTTCACCAACACCCACAGTATTATTGATTAAAAAATGGCTCTTAGAACCTAAATGTGATCGAGGAGAAACGAAAGTTTCTATTATGCAACTGCGTAAAAATATAAAACTGATATAGTCCCTTACTATATCGGTTGCAAATACATGGATAACAAAAAATATATAGAAGCAGCGCGTCTTTTCAAGGATTCCGCTGAGAGAGGAAATATTCCCGAAGCATGGCATAATTTAGGGTATTTAATATCAGAGTATAATGTTTCTTTAGACAAAAATGTTGATAAAAAATTACAAATGGCAATAGCCTATAAAAAGGCTGCTGAGTTAGGGTATGCACCTTCGATGTACAATTACGCATTAGCAGTAACTTCGATTGAGAAGCTATTCATTGGTTGCAAAAGGCGGCGGATACCGGTTATGAACCGGCATCAGAAAGATTAGAATTAATAAGATTTTCCCAAAGCGGATCAGTTTTTGATTTGTTTGGTTGATCTTGAAAGGCTTGTGTGCCCTTAATCAAAAGGTCACACAAGCCTTTTGTTTTTCAAAATCAGATATGTATTGTGAAAAGATAAGTTTCGTATATTTGAAATTTATGCCGCAAGCTTTGCTCTATTCCATGATAAACACAATAAAATTCTTCAAAACAACACTTTACTATTTACAATAGTATAAATTTGTGATAGAATGTACAATGTAGAAGTATGTATTTTTGTAGGAGGCAATATGCAGGATAGAAAATTCAACCTGAAAAGTGAATATAAGCCTACGGGCGATCAGCCGCAAGCAATTGCCGCTCTTACAGAAGGAATTCTCGCGGGAGAGCGTGCGCAGACTCTTGTGGGCGTAACGGGATCGGGAAAGACGTTTACTATGGCAAACGTTATTGCCAATCTTAACCGTCCTACTCTTGTACTCGCCCATAATAAGACGCTTGCCGCACAGCTTTGCACCGAGTTCAGAGAGTTTTTCCCGGATAATGCGGTTGAATATTTCGTATCCTATTACGATTATTATCAGCCTGAGGCATACATACCCGGCAAGGATATGTATATTGAGAAGGATGCCCTTATCAACGATGAGATAGATATGCTTCGTCACAGTGCTACCTCGGCACTGTTTGAGCGACGCGACGTCATTATTGTGGCATCTGTTTCTTGCATTTATTCACTCGGTGATCCTATGGAATACCAGGGGCTGCTTGTTTCTCTTCGTCCGGGACAGGCAATCAGCCGCGATGATCTTATACGCGCTCTTGTTTCAATCAGCTATGAGAGAAACGATATGAACTTCATAAGAAACAAATTCCGCGTACGCGGTGACGTTGTCGAGATTTTTCCGGCATCCGCGCGTGACAGTGCTATAAGGGTAGAATTCTTTGGCGATGAGATAGACCGCCTATCGAGAATAAACGTAGTTACGGGAGACGTAATAGAGCATCTCTCATATACGGCTATTTTCCCGGCAACACATTATGCTGTATCTGATGACAGACGCGAGGCTGCGCTTGCTGAGATAGAGGCAGAGATGCGCGAGCGTGTCGCATATTTCCGCTCGGAGAACAAGCTGATAGAGGCACAGAGAATTGAGGAGCGCACCAAATACGATATTGAGATGCTCCGAGAGGTGGGCTTCTGCTCTGGAGTTGAGAACTATTCACGTGTGCTTTCCGGCAGACCGGAGGGCTCGACACCGTACACTCTGCTCGATTATTTCCCCGATGATTTTATAATGTTCGTTGATGAGTCGCACGTTACTCTTCCGCAGGTGAGGGGTATGAGCGGAGGCGACTATGCAAGAAAGAAGAATCTCGTTGAGTACGGATTCCGACTTCCGTCGGCATTTGATAACAGACCCCTTTTCTTTAATGAATTTGATGATAGGATAAGACAGGTAGTATTTGTAAGCGCAACACCGGCGGACTATGAGAGAGCCGAGAGCTCATCAATGGTTGAGCAGCTTATTCGCCCCACAGGACTTATTGATCCTCTTGTTGAGGTGAGGCCGATTGAGGGGCAGGTAGACGATCTTCTCTCCGAGATACGTACCACCGTTACCAGGGATGAAAAGGTGCTTGTCACCACCCTCACAACCAAAATGGCGGAGGACCTTACGGAATATCTCTCTGCAAACGGAATAAAGGTGAAGTATATACATCACCGTGTTGAAACCATAGAGCGTATGCAGATCATCCGAGATTTGAGACTCGGACTCTTCGATGTGCTTGTCGGAATTAACCTTTTAAGAGAGGGACTCGATATTCCCGAGGTGTCGCTTGTAGCAATTCTTGATGCGGATAAGGAAGGATTTTTAAGATCCGAGACATCTCTTATACAGACGATAGGCAGAGCGGCAAGAAATGTTAACGGACACGTAATTATGTATGCCGATACCGTTACTCGCTCAATGCAGGGAGCGATATCGGAAACCAATCGACGCCGCGATATACAGATGCGCTATAACGAGGAGCACGGAATAACTCCAACAACTATCAGAAAGCGCGTTGCAGAGGTCATAGAGATAGGCAAGAAGGCTAAGCCGGAGAATGACAAAAAGCTCACACGCCTTGAGCGTGACAAGCTTATTGAACGCCTCACGGCAGAAATGCGCGATGCGGCAAAGCGGCTTGAATTTGAGCAGGCGGCATATATCCGTGACAGGATAAAGGAACTTAAAAACAGATAGGTGTTATTTAGCAATGGCAAGAAAAATAATTATAAAGGGCGCAAAGGTAAACAATCTGAAAAATATTGACGTTGAAATACCGCGCGATAAGCTCGTTGTTCTTACGGGCCTTTCCGGCAGCGGTAAGTCATCACTCGCCTTTGATACCCTGTATGCGGAGGGGCACAGACGGTTTGTCGAGAGCCTTTCCTCTTACGCCCGTATGTTCATAGGACAAATGGACAAGCCTGACGTAGATTTGATAGAGGGATTGTCGCCGTCTATTTCAATAGATCAGAAAACGACCTCCAAGAACCCTCGTTCCACAGTAGGCACTGTTACCGAAATATACGACTACTTGCGACTTCTGTATGCCAGAGTCGGCACACCGCACTGTCCCGTGTGCGGCAAGGTAATAGAGCAGCAGTCAATTGATCAGATAGTGGACAGAATTCTTGCGCTTCCCGAGGGCACAAGATTTATGGTGCTTGCACCCATAGTCAAGGCACAGAAGGGAATGCATGAGAAGGTATTTTCCGATGCGAGAAAGAGCGGATTTGCAAGAGTGAGGGTTGACGGCAACCTTTACGACCTTACAGAAAATATAGAGCTTGATAAAAATATCAGGCACACAATAGACATAGTTGTCGACAGACTTGTAATAAAGGATGATTTAAGACCTCGACTTTCCGATTCGGTAGAGAGTGCGTTGCATCTCACCGATGGCAGAGTGAGTATCGTCACTGTGCCGAGAGATTCGGAGGGCGAGGAGATAGAGTTTTCACAGAAATATGCCTGTGAGGAGCATGGCATCAGCTTCCCGGAGCTTGAGCCGAGAATGTTCTCATTCAACAATCCGATTGGCGCGTGTCCTCATTGCCTCGGTATTGGAAATATGCAGCAGATTTCCGTAAAAAAGCTTATCCCTCACAAGCAATTGACTTTGCGCGAGGGTGGAATAGCTGTCAATGGCTTTAAGACTATGACCGAGGATTCCTGGACAGGACCTCTGATTGCCGCGGCAGGCGAGGTATACGGATTTACTCTTGATACTCCGCTTTGCGACTTCACGGATGAGCAGATGGACGTGCTTATGTACGGCTCGGGAAATCGCAAATATACGGTTGTGCGCTATTTTGGCGGTGACGGCAGAGAGCAGACGACCACATTTGACGGAATAGTTCATATCATCGAGAAGCGAATGAAAATGATGGGCGGCGATTATTATCAGGAATTTGTCGAGGAGGTAGCATGTCCGAAATGTAAGGGCAGAAGGCTCTCCGACATCGTTCTATCTGTTACTGTCGGTGGACTTAACATAGACGAAATCTGCAGACTCTCGATAGAAAAGATGCTCGCCTTCGTTAATGAGCTTAAGCTTGATGAGTCCAAGGCTATCATAGCAAAAGAGGTGCTGAAGGAAATAAAGGCAAGGCTCAATTTCCTTGTAAGCGTAGGACTTGATTATCTTAATCTCGCACGTACGGCAGGCACGCTTTCCGGAGGCGAGGCGCAGAGAATAAGACTCGCAACACAGATAGGATCAGCGCTTACGGGTGTACTCTATATACTTGATGAGCCGAGCATCGGACTCCATCAGAGAGATAACGGCAAGCTTATTGCCACTCTCAAGCATTTGAGAGAGCTCGGAAACTCGGTTATAGTTGTGGAACACGATGAGGAAACCATGCGCGAGGCAGATTTCATAGTAGATATAGGCCCCGGCGCAGGTATTCACGGTGGCGAGGTTGTGGCGGCAGGCACGCCCGATGAGGTTGCGGCTTGTGAGAGGTCTATCACGGGCGCATATCTCGCAGGCAGAAGAGAAATATCCGTACCGACACATCGCAGGGCAGGTAACGGCTCATACCTTAAGGTGTACGGTGCTGCTGAAAACAATCTCAAGCACATTGATGTTGAGATTCCTCTCGGTATGTTCGTAGCGGTCACGGGCGTTTCCGGAAGCGGTAAATCATCACTAATAAATTCGGTACTCTTACGTACCTTACAGCGTGATCTCAACCGCGCTATCACTTATCCCGGCCGTGTTGACAGGATAGAGGGACTTGAGCATCTTGATAAGGTTATAGCAATAGACCAGAGCCCGATAGGCAGAACGCCGAGATCTAACCCCGCGACCTACACGGGACTCTTCACAGATATACGTAACCTCTTTGCCAAGACGAGAGATGCTAAAGCAAAGGGCTATGATGCAGGCAGATTTTCATTCAATGTGCGCGGAGGAAGATGCGAGGCGTGCGAGGGTGACGGAGTTAAGTGCATAGAGATGAACTTCTTGCCCGACGTGTACGTGAAGTGTGACGTCTGCGGCGGCAGAAGATATAACAGAGACACCCTGGATATTAAGTATAAGGGTAAGAGCATTTACGACGTCCTTGAAATGTCGGTGGAGGAGGGAATTACCTTCTTCGACGGACTTCCGCAGCTTCAGCGTAAGTTGCAGACCTTGTTCGACGTAGGACTCGGATATATCAAGATAGGACAGTCCTCGACCACCCTGTCGGGAGGCGAGGCACAGAGAGTAAAGCTGGCTACCGAGCTTGCAAAGCGATCGACCGGTAAGACCGCATATATACTTGATGAGCCTACAACCGGTCTTCATACGGAGGACGTATCCAAGCTTATCGCTATTTTACAGCGACTTACCGATAACGGTAACACTGTCATTACGATAGAGCATAACCTCGATCTTATCAAATGTGCGGACTACATCATTGATCTTGGACCCGAGGGAGGAGACGGTGGCGGAACGCTTGTTGCATGCGGAACACCCGAGGATGTTGCGAAATGCGAAAAATCATATACAGGTGCATTTTTAAGATATAAATTAAAGCAGAATGGAAATTGACAATGTATTACGGAGCTATAAAAAAGTTCGATGTAGCTAATGGCGAGGGTATTCGTACAACGCTGTTTGTGTCGGGATGTACTAACAGATGCAAAAATTGCTTTCAGCCCGAGACGTGGGCGTTTGACTATGGTGAGCCGTTTACCGAAGAGACGGAGAGTGAGATATTTGCTACTCTCTCCAATCCCTCGGTCAGAGGCATAACGGTGCTTGGCGGTGAACCTATGGAGCCTGAAAATCAGCGCGCATTACTCCCATTTTTACGCAGGTTTAAGTCGCAGTACCCGGATAAAAATTTGTGGTTGTTTACAGGTAATCTATATGAGGAGCTGACGGGTGCTCTTGGCGAGCATCCAAAGTGTATAGAGGTTACAGAGGAGCTTCTTTCATACGTTGATATTCTTGTCGACGGCAGATTTGTCGAGGATAAAAAGCAGCTTGGTCTGCGATTCCGCGGCTCATCAAATCAGCGCATTATAGATATGAACAAGACTCGTGAAGCCTGTCATATAGTGATATGGGACGGCTGTAAGCTTGATAAAACCTATGGCAAAGGAGAAAACAAAATATGACTGTAAGAATTAAAAAGCTTGACGATAGAGCGGTGATGCCCACTTATGGCACACAGTATTCGGCAGGCGCCGACCTGTACGCTTTACTTGACTCTCAAATAGAGATACAGCCTCATGAAACCAAGTTTGTGAAAACGGGAATATCCATAGAAATTCCCGAGGGGTATTGCGGATTGATTTTTGCACGTTCAAGCCTCGGGGCTAAGCGCGGACTTGCGCCTGCGAACAAGGTTGGTGTGATTGATGCGGATTACCGCGGTGAAATTATGGTCACGCTTCATAATCACAGTGAAGTAACGGCAGTTGTTGATCCCGGTGAGCGTATCGCACAGCTTGCAATCGTTCCGTTCTTAAAGGCGGAGTTTGAAGAGACAGATGAGCTTTCCGAAACCGTGCGCGGAGCGGGCGGCTTTGGCTCAACAGGAAAAAAGTGAATAAAAAGCGGAAATGCCGTATAATTACGTCATTTCCGCTTTTTTATTTGTAAAATCAGATTTCAGGTATAACTATTTCTACTTCTCTGCCACATTCTGCAGATTTTAATACTCCGTCTATAATAGCTTGATTGTAGAGTATTTCCGAGGAAGGAACGGGGGATGGGGTGCTGTTCTTACATGCATCAATGAAGGTGCGTATCTTTCTGTCGAAGAGTCCGGGACCGTCGTGGTTTATGATAGGAATGACAGTCTCTGTCTGCTGACCGCACACTTCACGGTAGAGCTTCATAGCTCCACCGACCGTACCGTTCCAGCACTCTGTTGAGGGAATACGCAGACCACCCTCTGTACCGAGTATGATAGTATCCCCGGGAGTGTCTATATTCATCGCCCACGAGATACGGAAGTCGAGGATAATATCTCCGTCAAGACGGATAAATGCAGCGGCAAAGTCCTCCACGCCGAATAGCCTTGCATATTCTGTTTTTTTATCATCGGGATAGCCTGAATAGCTTGCCGATTTTCCAAAGAAATCGGATTTATATCCGGATACCGTGAGAGGCTTTGGATAACCGACAGCGTTCAATACCATATCAAGAGAATAGCAGCCTATATCACCCATAGCACCGATCCCGGCAGTTTCTTTTTCAATAAATGTAGTGCCGAATGGAGTTGGTATTCCGCGGCGTCTGCCACCGCCTGTCTGAATGTAGTATACCTTTCCGAGCGCACCGGAGTCGACGATTTTTTTAATCATCTGCATGTTTTCGTCAAGCCTCGGTTGGAAGCCGATAGAGAGCACCTTTCCGCTATCTTTTTCGACCTTCATTATTTCTATAGCTTCATCGAGTGTGACAGAGAAAGGCTTTTCAAGTAGCACGTGCAGTCCGGCGTTAAGGGCATGGATGGTGCAGGGGGCATGCTGGGTGTTATAAGTACATACGGAAACAGCATCGAGCGAGAGCGACTTATCTGCAATCATCTCCTCGTCGTTTTTGTAATCACACTTGACATTATTGAGTCCGAGCTTATCAAAGAATTTCTTTGCTTTTCCGGGTATAATATCGCATCCGGCTACAATCTCAACGTCCGGTTGGTTGATATACGCATTTGCATGAGCTTCAGCTATCCATCCTGTGCCGATGATTCCAACACGTATCTTTTTTGTTGTGTCTATTTTAGTAACCTTTTTTTCGGTGAGGTCGTTAAGACCTGCCATAGATCTATCAGTCATATTATGCCTCCATGAAATCGCGCACGTAATCTGCACTAATCTTAATTATTTCCATAGGCGTAAGCCCTTGACAAGGACTGTCAATCTCAACTACAAGCCACTCTGCGCCTGCATCAATTGAGGCTGAAATTATCTCGGGCATATTTTGAACACCCGAGCCAACCGGTCTGAATTCAAAATCCGATTTAACCTTCTCTGCAGTGCTGTCAACGCCTATAAGCTCGTACATATTCTCATTCTTTGTACCTACAAAATCCTTGAGATGCACAACGGGAGCTCTTCCCGAGTACTTTTTTACGTATTCCGCAGGATTTTCACCTCCGACTTTTACCCAACATGTGTCGATCTCGGTCTTGAGCAGATCTGCCTCTACTTCATCATATATTAAGTCCAGACCGTATTTTCCGTCTATTTTTATAAACTCAAAGTCGTGGTTGTGATAGAGGAGCTGAATTCCGAGCTCCTGTGCGCATTTGCCAATCAGCCTTATACCCTCGAGCGTTTTTGCGAAATCGGAACTTCCCGGGCGATCTTCCTCGCCAAGCCACGGAATGGCAACGTATTTACAACCGATAGTCTTATACTGTGAAAGCACCGTAGTCGGATCAGTTATCAAGTCCGGATAGGGGACGTGAGCTGAAATCGGCTCAAGTCCTATCTCTTCGCACCATGCTCTTATATCTTCGGGTGTGTTTCCGTACAGACCTGCCAGCTCCACGCCGTCATATCCCATAGCTTTTATTTTCTTTAGCGTACCCTTGAGATCTGCATCTGCATCCCATCTTACAGAGTATACCTGTACTCCTAATTTGATAGACATAATATTCCCTCCATTTTAAGATTGTCTTCCGATTACTATTGAAATAGTCGTCGGATTGTGATACAATTGTAACATAGAGAAAATGGAATTACTACATAAATAGTGATTTGTATTTGTACAATATTGACATTAGGAGATTTTATGCAAGTAGAATTTGTAAAAAACAATATCCCCGGTCTGCCTCTTCGTGTAACCAAGGAACTCATTGTTTTAGATAATATGTATATCTGCCCGCTGCATATCCATGATGATATCGAGATACTCGCAGGATACTCGGGAGAGATGAGCGTGCTTATGGACGAGGATGAGGTGCGTCTTAAAGAGGGAGATATAGTTATAATAAATCGCCGAGTGCCTCACAGCACGAGATGTGCCGCACCGAAGACCGCAAACGTTATGATACAATTTCGCATCGAGAAATTCCGTGCAGAGGAGTTTGATAGAATAAACAAGTACCTATCATATATCCTTGCCGACACGGAGGAGAAGTATGTCTACTTGAAGAGCGGAGATGAGATTACATCAGAGCTTTACAGTGTGATAATGAAAATATTCGGTGAGAACGCTGCCGAAAGATCAAATTACGAGATATTTATTAAAGGATATATGGAAATACTAATCGGTATTTTATACAGAAATAACATTCTGGTTAATATAGAAGAGAGCTATAACAAGGATGCAGTTGCTAAGGTCTGGCCGGTTATCGAGTACATAGATAGGAACTATGCAAACAAGCTTATGTTAGAGGAGCTGAGCGCGCAGCTAAATATAAACCGAGAGTATTTCTGCCGTATATTTAAGGAGGCTACCGGTATAACACCTATGGAATATGTGAATTACGTGCGGATAATGAAAGCGGAGATACTGCTTACCACTACAAGAATGAGCATACTTGATGTCGCGCTTGAGGTTGGATTTTCATCGATTTCCTATTTTAATAGGATATTTAAACGTCAACGGGGAATAGCTCCGTCCGATTACAAGAAAATAACCTACGCCAAGAACAGGCTGATATAATACAAAAGGAGCTGAAAGACACATTTGTGGCTTTCAGCTCTTTTTAGAAAAATTCCTCTGTAAAATATATATCTTTTTTTGGAATTGAGAATTCCTTGCCGCGTAGGTAGTCAAGTGCTGTAGGCTCACCCGTAAAGCTGAAGCGCAGCTTGTAGGAGTAGAGTGCCTGATATTTGTAGCCCCTGGCTCTGTCGTTCTTGTTTATTCCGTACTTTCCGTCACCGATAAGCGGGTGGCCTATGTACGCCATATGCGCGCGTATCTGGTGCGTTCTTCCGGTGAGAAGCTCAACCTCAACAAGAGCGTTATTTCCCGACTTGGCTATAACCTTATACCGCGTTATGATGTTCTTTGCGCCCTTTGGTGCATTTTTTTCGTATACACGCACCTTGTTTGCCTTCTCGTCCTTGAGAAGATAACCGGTTAGCGTGTCCTCGCTCTTTTTTGGAATACCGTGCACAGCGGCAAGATAGTATTTATCTATCTCGCGCAGCTTTATTTTTTCATTCATAACTCGCAGTGCCTCGGCATTTTTAGCCGCAATAACTATACCGCCTGTGTTACGGTCTATTCTGTTGCATAGGGCAGGGGTAAAGCTCTGCTCATCGCTCGGATTGTATTCACCCTTGGCGTAAAGATACGCTTGAATATGTGTAATGAGCGTGTTTATGCGAGAATCCTCGTCCTCATGTACCGATACACCCGGACGCTTGTTGAGGAGCATAATGTTTTCGTCCTCGTACACTATATCGAGGTGTGGAGTTATACTTGCAAGGGAGATATCCGTCTTGTCGGATTTATCAAGCTTTGCGAAGAATTCATCCTTGAGAAAGCAATGTATGATGTCACCCTCCGAGAGCATTGTGTTGTTCTCGGCACGCTTTCTGTTCACCTTGATTTTTTTGGTTCTTATAGACTTGTATAAAAGACCGATTGGCAGGTCGAGCGCCTTTGTCAGAAACTTATCCAGGCGTTGTCCCGCATCGTTTTTACCTACGGTAATTTCACGCATTTATTTTGTACCGAAAATTCTGTCGCCGGCATCTCCGAGTCCGGGAACAATATATGCATGCTCGTTGAGCTTCTCATCAAGAGAAGCGCAGTAAATATCAACGTCGGGGTGGTCAGCCTGTACCTTTTTTACTCCCTCCGGTGCTGCAACAAGGCACATAAGCATAACGGATTTTGCTCCTCTTGCCTTAACCATCGTGATGGCATCGGATGCAGAGCCGCCGGTCGCGAGCATAGGGTCTACTACTATAACGAGTCGCTCATCAATTCCCTGGGGCATCTTGCAGTAATATTCAACAGGCATGTGCGTTTCAGGATCGCGGTAAAGACCTATGTGTCCGACTCTTGCAGAGGGAACAAGCCTCAAAAGTCCGTCTACCATGCCAAGACCTGCGCGGAGAATAGGCACAACAGCAAGCTTCTTGCCGGAGATTCTCTTTCCTACAGCCTTGCATATAGGGGTTTCTATTTCTACGTCTTCAAGAGGAAGATTGCGCGTAATTTCATATCCCATAAGCATTGAGATTTCATCAAGCAGAGTGCGGAAATCCTTAGAGGATGTATCCTTTTCTCTCATTATGGTAAGCTTGTGCTGAATGAGGGGATGATTTACAATATTCAAAGTGCTCATTTTTTCCACCGTCCTTAAATGTTTTCATATTATTTTACCATATAGCAGAGTAAAATGCAAGTATACGTTCAAAAAAATGATATGTGTCTTGATTTTGATTTGTAAAATAGCTTATTTCCGCACTATTTTACAAATAAATTGTACTATTTTCACTTGCTTTTGCATACGCGGTGTAATATAATGAAGTCGTAAATAACAAAAACAAAGGAGATAAACCAATGAAAAATCCCGAGCTTGTAATAATGGCTGCAGGTATGGGCAGCAGATACGGTGGACTTAAGCAGATTGATACTGTTGACGATGAGGGCCATATCATCATCGACTATTCAATTTACGATGCTATCAGAGCAGGCTTCCGTGACGTCACCTTCATTATCAAGAAGGAGATAGAGAAGGACTTCCGCGAGGTAATGGATAAGCACCTTGAGGGCAAGGACATCAATGTTAAGTATGTTTTCCAGGAGCTTTATAAGCTTCCCGAGGGATATGAGATTCCCGAGGGCAGAAAGAAGCCTTGGGGTACTGCACACGCACTTATGTGCTGTCTTGATACGGTTGACGCTCCTTTCGCAGTTATAAATGCCGATGATTACTACGGAGTACATGCCTTTGAGAAGATTTATGAATTTTTGAAGAACGTAGAGGATGACGAGAAGTATCACTATGCCATGGTTGGTTACCTTGTAAAGAATACGGTAACCGAACAGGGAACAGTTTCTCGCGGTGTATGCTCCTTTGAGAACGGTATGCTCACCAGCATAGTTGAGCGCACCAAGATTGGCGTAGAGCCCGACGGCTCTATCTACTTCATCGAGGGCGACGAGAGGTTTGACCTTGACCCCAACACTATCGTATCTATGAACCTCTGGGGATTCACCCCCTCTTACCTCAAAGAGGCAAAGGCGAGATTTGCAGCCTTCCTTGATAAGAACCTCCCCGTAAATCCCGAGAAGTGCGAATACCTTCTCCCCTCACTTGCATCCGACCTCATTACAGAGGGCAAGGCAGATGCGCTTGTGCTTGACACAGACGACAAGTGGTTCGGCGTTACCTACAAAGAGGATAAGCCCAAGGTAGTCGAGGCATTCCGCCAGCTCAAGGCAGAGGGCGTGTATCCGAATAATTTCTGATTATGAGTAATTAAAACTCGGCAGAATAAGGTTTCAACCTTTAATAAAAGTGAGCATTATGCGCTCCCAGTGTGGATGCGCATAATGCTCATTTTTTATTTATCGATATTTTCCTTGACGTGATTTTTGAGAACTATGTTTATATACTGAGAGAGTGAACGGTCATCTGAGTCTGCAAGTACCTTGATTTTCTCAAGCACGTCCCAATCTATAGTTATACTGATCTTTTCCTTTAACGGCTTCATTTATAGACTCCTTGTCATAAAATATGTGTAATATTATTATATCAAAACGCGCGACTGTATCTTGACAAGTAGGATAAAGTATGATAAAGTAGTATTTGTAGCGTTTTACAATATTATTTATAGGAGGCTTCTAAAATGAATACTAAAAAGCATTTGACGCTCATTGCTACTACTATTCTTGCGCTTGTGCTCGTATTCGCTCTTGGCAGCTGCGGACTTTTTGGCAAGGATAAGGGAAATACCGATTGTCAACACAGCTACTCAGAGCAGGTAATAGCTCCCACCTGCACACAGGAGGGCTATACCTTACATACTTGCTCACAGTGTGAGGATAGCTACACCGACAGCAACACTCCCGCTATCGGTCACACTTATACCTCAGTGGTTGTTGCACCCACTTGTACCACGGAGGGCTATACGGCTCACACCTGCTCAGTATGCGCAGATACCTACAATGACACGACCGTACCTGTTACCGCGCACAGATTTAATGCAGGTCCCTGTCTTTTCTGTTCTATGCCACAGCCTACGGATGAAATTATACCCGACACTGAGTGGTACAGTGATTCCGTCATGGTATTCACTCTTAACACAAAAGAGCAGCTCGCAGGCTTTGCATCGCTTGTAAATGAAGGACACAACTTCAAAAATATTGTAGTGTATCTCGGTGCGGACATTGACCTCGGCTATCTCGCATGGATCCCTATCGGTAACGAGTCATGTAACTTTGCCGGCACCTTTGACGGTAAGGGGCACGTTATATCAAATCTCAGAATATTCTCGACCTCGTCATACGTTGGTCTTTTCGGTCATTCGACAGGCAAGATTTCTAATCTTACTGTTGATAATGCTACCGTATATTGCGAGGGCGCAAATGAATACGTTTCCGTCCTTGTAGGTTACACCATGTCTGACATTACTAATGTACAGGTTGACGGCTATGTTGATGCTGATAACTCCAATTACGTTGGCGGTGTTGCAGGATGCAGCACAGCCCAGCTTTCGGATATCGTGTCTGATACAGATGTTGTAGGCAGATTTAGAGTCGGCGGTATTGTGGGCGATGTATCGTGTGCAACTGCAGTATATAACAACCTGACTAACTACGGTGACGTTAAGGGTGAGAATCTCACTGCAGGTGTATTCGGATATTTATATTCGACCGGCGTTTTATACGTAGAGAATGCTAATAACTACGGTACTATTGTGGGTACTAAGAACACTGCAGGTATTTTCGGATACGTATGCGGTAAGCACGGTTCTGCTATAATCTCGTCCACCTGCTCGGCATCCGTTACGGGTGAGTGCTACGTTGGCGCTATAGCGGGTGAGGCAATAAATGTTGTTATTTCTTCCTGCTCTAATGAGGGCTCATCGATATCCGCTACCTCCTGTGAGATCTCTCAAGATAAGTATTATGCTTATCTCGGTGGTTACGTAGGCAAGGGATATTCGGTTGATAACTGTACCAACTATTCTACAATTAGCTATGTCTCCCGCGGTGCTTACGTTGGCGGTATAGCAGGATATCTCTCCTATTCCGTTTCCGAATGTACCAATATCGCTCCTGTTACAGGCTATGAGTACGTTGGCGGTATAGCAGGCTACGTGGTTTCGCCCGCTTCAATCAATGCTCTTACACTTATCAACGCTACTGATGTAACAGGTAAGGCATACGTTGGCGGTATAGCAGGTCAGTGGCAGTATTCCGGCACCTTTGCTCTTTGCTCCTCATCTAACTCCGGCCGCATCACAGGCACACATTACGTCGGTGGTATTTGCGGTGCTGTATCTTATACCTCATCCAATATCTTCACAGCATACGATCTTACTAATACAGGTGATGTTAGCGCTACCGAGCATATGGTAGGCGGTATCTTCGGATTTGTTAACGGTAATACGTCTTCCGTGATCAAGGACGTTACCTCATCTGCTAATATCAAGGGTCTTTATTGCGTTGGCGGTATCATTGGAGGCGCTGATGGCGTTACTCTTAAGGATAGCTCCAACGAGGGCTCTACAGTTTCCGCTACCGGATTTGTTATCAACGGTGATAATAGTGATGTATATCTCGGTGGATACGTAGGTTATGGCTATTCCGTTTTCGGCTGTACTAACGACGTTGACATTACCTATTCTTCACTTGGTAGATACGTTGGTGGCATTGCAGGTCACCTCGCCTATAACGTCTCCGACTGTGTAAATAACGCCAAGATTAATAGCTTAGGAGCTTACGTAGGCGGTATAGTTGGAAGAATTGAATCCAGAGGTTTAATCACGATTGCCAATCTTACAAACAACGGTGAAATTACAGGAACTAATTATGTAGCCGGTATTATAGGCTATATATGGAATCAGGTTAACGCTCAAGGCACGTGGCAGTCAAAACATTATTACATTTTAGTTACAACCGCAAGCAATCTTACCAATACCGGCGCAGTTACCGGTGACGATCACGTTGGCGGTATACTCGGTGATGCATATTTAGAGAATTTGTGGACAGGAAGATGGTATAATTGTTGTGATTACTATAGTAAGTGTGATCAATACGGATATTTACGCCTTGATGCCAAGAACTTTACTAATTCCGGTATGGTTTCCGGAAAAACGAATGTAGGTGAGCTGATTGGCAACTTGTGGTCTGATGGCGGCTCCACGGTTACTACTTATTCCATCCTCGATACTCTTACAGTAGGTAATGAGGTTCGTGAGGGAGAATACGCAGTTGGCTACAGTACCAGTCTTGCTCTCTCAGGCAAGGTGCTTCCCGAGGTAGAGGGCGACACCGACACAGGTGACAGTGAAACTGAATAAAAAGCGACAATAACCAAAAGAAAAAGGCGGGGATTTTCCCGCCTTTTATCTATTCTTTTTCAAAATAATAATTGACTTTACAAAAACTTTATTATACAATATAGTTAACAAAGCTTATTTTGGAGGCAATATGAAGATTCAATATTGGGGAACAGGTGCGGCCGAGGGCGTACCCGGTATATTCTGTAACTGTGAGAATTGCAGAGCTGCAAGACTTACCGGAGGTAAGAATATCCGTACTCGCTCGCAGATACTTATCAACGATGATATGCTTATAGATTTCGGTCCCGATACGTATATGCACAGCATTATGTATGATTTTGATCTTTCACGCCTTGCCCACGTGCTTATAACTCATCCTCACACCGATCACTTCTATCCCGATGAGTTTACCAACAGGCTCGATAAATATGCAAAGAGCGTTGATACAGATACGCTTGTTCTTCACGGAGCAAAGGAGACGCTTGAGGCAATCCTTGACGTCAGCAACGATGACAGACGCTATGAGGGACAGTCGCGCATTGTCTTCGATATTATGAAGCCCTATGAAACGCGTAAAATATCCAATTATTACGTAACACCGCTTCCTGCAAGACACACGACCAAGACTCCGTTTGTATATCTCATCGAGGAGGACGGCATCAGCTTCCTTATACTTCACGATACGGGTAGACCGACTCCTGAGGTTTACGATTATCTGAAGCAGCGCGGCATAGTTCTCTCTGCTATATCTTTTGATACCACGTATGGCTGCGCCAACACAGTTGAGAAGTTCGGTAAGGTTGGCCATCATATGGGACTTATCGATAACTTTGCAGTGCGTGAGTTCCTTGTAATGAAGGGAATAGCGGACAAACAGACCGTATGTATAGCCAATCATATATCTCACCAGGGCACCGATATTGATTACGACGTTATGTCCGAAAAGGCAGAAATGTACGGATTCCGTGTCAGCTACGACGGTATGACTCTTTCACTTGGTGAGGACGAAGAGGAATAAGCTATGATTTTTTCATCACAGACGGAGTTTCTTGCTCCTAAATACGGACTTGTACGTGCAGTCGAGATGCTGATGGATGCAGGATACCCTGCGATAGATATCAGTATGTTTGATACTTCTGCTCCTCCTTTTACGGACAATTACCGCGAGGTTGCGGCAGTTTTGCGCAGAATGGCTGATGAGAGTGGTGTAAGGTTTATTCAGGCGCATGCGCCATTTGGCGGCGGATATGATAACTATCTTAACAATCTTGTGCCTCTGCTTCCGCGCGCATTTGAGTTCTGCTCAATTCTCGGTATTGAGAATATTGTTGTTCATCCGATAATGAAGGGGCATTTCTACGGACATGAGAAAGAGCACTTTGATATGAATATGAGGTTCTATTCCGCATTGGCGCCTCTTTCGAGAACAAATCACGTTAAAATAGCGATAGAGAATATGTGGGACACACATCACGTGACAGGAAGAATATGCGATCACGTATGTGCAGATCCTCACGAGCTGGTAAGGTATTACGATACTCTGAATGATCCCGAGGTATTTACAATATGCCTTGATATAGGACACGTTGCGCTTTGCGGCAGAGAGCCCGAGGATGCTATAAAAATAATAGGACACGACAGGCTCGGCTGTATACACGCGCATGACGTTGACTACGTATCCGATCTGCACACCTTACCCGGTGCTTCAAAGCTGAATTGGGACAATATATGCAGAGCACTCGGAGAGATAGATTATAAGGGCTCGTTTAATCTCGAGGCGGATTACTTCTTCCGTGGATTTATGGAGGAGCAATATCCTACGGTAGCTCGCTTTATGGCAGATACCACACGCACCTTGGCAGATAAAGTTGACTTATATCGTCCATAACAAATTACAAGTAAATAAAAATAGCCGCGCTTCAGCATAAAACTGAAGCGCGGCTTATACTTTGCCGATTACTCATCCTCACTCATCATAAGTGCGCATTTGCATATAATGTCAACCGCACCGTCAATACCGAGGGTAGATGAATTTACTATCAGGTCATAGTTGTCGCGGCCTCCCCACTTATTACCGGTGTAGAAGTTGTAATATGAGGATCTGCGCTTATCCGTCTTGTTTATGGCATCAATTACCTTTGACGCCTGGATTTCAGGATGCCTGCTCGCCACACGAACCTCTCTGTGCTTAATATCCGCCGTTATGAATATTCTTAATAGGTTGTCTTCGTTTCTCAGCACGTAATCGGCGCATCTGCCTATGACAACGCAGCTGCCCTCCTCGGCATACTCACGTATAACCTCGCTTTGCAGGATAAAGAGCTTGTCATTCAGAGGCATCTTGTAACCGAATCTCATGGTAGTCCCGAGAACGTTAGAGCCCATTGCAAGCGTGTACAAAAGGCTTCCCGTGGCGGATTCGTCAGCCTCGGATACTACATTCTTGCTGAGCGAGCCCCTTGTGCTTGCCTCTGTTATAAGCTCCTTGTCATAGATAGGAATACCCAATCTTTTTGCGACGGCTTCTCCGATTTCTCTGCCTCCGCTTCCGTATTCTCTTGCGATGGTAATGATGATTTTCTTCATCTACGTGCCCTCGTTTTCTATTTCTTTAATTCAATTATACCAAAATGATGCGTAAATGTAAATCCTTTTTTGTGATTTCAGTCAATAATATTGAAAAATACACCCGAATATGATATAATTATAAAAAAATCCATAAGCGTTTAACGGAGGTATACTTATGATTCTTGCCTTGTCGTCTAAAATCAAGAAAATAGATGAATATTCCGCGCAATCGCTCGGTATACCGGTGCTTGAGCTGATGCAAAGAGCGGGCAATGCAGTTGCCAACGCGATACGGGCGCGTACAGAGGCAGGCGGAAGAGTGATATTCTTCGCAGGAAAGGGCAATAACGGTGGCGACGGATATGCCGCTGCCTGTAATTTGCTTCCCGACTATGACGTGCGCATATATGATGTTTTTGATATGGGGCAGAGAAGTCCCGAGGGGAAACATTTCCTCTCACTCTATAAGCAGATGGGAGGTACTGTTATCCCACTTCTCCTTGATGACGAAACAGTTGAATACATAAAGAGTGCGGATTGTATTGTAGATGCTATATTCGGAACGGGAATAAGCGGAGAAATACCTGATAATGTCTGCCGCCTTTCCGGAGTAATAAGTGAGCTTGTCGGAGTAGAAAAAATAGCAATAGACGTGCCTGTGGGAGTAAATGCGGACGACGGAAGTGTAAACAGTAAAGCAGCGTGTGCTATGAACGCGACAGTTGCATTATCGTTTATAAAGCCGGGACTTCTATCGTATCCCGGCAAGGCCTACGTCGGGGAGCTGGTATACGATGACCTCGGACTGCCACGGGATAAGATACAGGACGAGTTCGACTTTTCTCATAACTATATTGACAGTGAGCTTGCTACCCAATGGATTCCCGAGAGGGAGGATAACTCAAGCAAGGGTAGCTTTGGCAAGGCTCTTTTGATATGTGGCTCGGACCGATACAGAGGGGCTGCGCATCTTGCTGTTTCCGCTGCACTTCGCGGTGGCGTGGGACTTGTGTCGTATCTCGGAGAGGAAGATGTGATAAAGACACTTTTGCCTATATATCCCGAAGCAGTATACTATAAACTGACAAAAACCGATAAAATAACCGCGACAAAAATTAAGTATGCGGAGCAGCTTTCTGCCTCTCATTCCGCGACTCTTGTAGGATGCGGCTCGGGAAATGCGCCAGGACTTGCAAGGCTTGTTTCTGCATTGATGTTGTCCGAGGGAGGACCTCTCGTTGTGGATGCCGACGGCATTAACGCTCTTGCCGAGCTCGGCGATAAAGGCAGAGAAACGATAAGATGCGCGCGGCGCAAAGTGATACTAACACCCCATCCGCTTGAATTTGCGCGCCTTGTCAATATACCCGTAGCAGACGTGCAGGACAACCGTCTGGCTCTTGCCGTCGACTTTGCGGCAAAACACGGCTGTATACTTGTTCTTAAGGGGGCGGCGACTATCATTACCGACGGTAAGACGGTCTATATTAACGGCTCAGGCTCATCCGCCCTTGCCAAGGCAGGTAGCGGAGACGTACTTGCAGGGCTTATCACATCGGTGGTAGCATCGGGCACAGACCCCCTGACAGCCTCGGCTCTTGCAGTCTATTATCACGGAGCGGCGGCGGATTCGCTCGCTCTTGAGTTCTCAACGCTCGGTGTATCTCCCTCCGATCTTCCGAGGAAAATATGTGAAATGATTGCAGCAAATTAAAACGATTAAAATACAGATATTTGGATATAAAACAAAGCAGAACGGCACGTGCAAAAAGCAACGTGCCGTTTTTTATCCTTGTTGTGAGGATGCTACACGATATCCTTACCGCGAGGATATTATACGATACATATATTCCGCAACCTCAGCTCTTGTTACACATTCGGCACCGTCAAGCTCGCTTGGCTCTCCGTCAAATATTCCGAGAGTATACATTGCGGATACACTTGTTTTCAGAGATGCGCTTACCGTTGTGTTTTCAAAGTATTCGTTTACCTCGTCGCTCTCTTCTATTCCGAGCAGAGCGGATAATATTTGTGCCGCTTCGCATTTTGTAATTGCTCTGTTGGGTTCAAATACCAGACCGTTTTCTCCGAATTTTCCTTTTACTATACCCAGCTTTTGCGCAGTTCCGATGTATGATATCAGCGCGGTTGGTATATCGGCATCATCATCAAAGAAGGTATGCGTTATACTGCTGTCTGCCTTCATTCCGTATGCCTTCATGGCGATAGATACAAATTCCGCGCGGCTTATACTCTCATCCGGCATAAAGTAATTACCGTCACCGAGAGTTTTACCGTTCATTACCCCCATTGCGCTCATTGCAACCGCCGCATTATATTCGCTTCTGTCCTTCATGTCCTCAAACACGGTGCTGCTGAGTCTTTCGACTATCCTTATTCCCACCTCCTCGGGCTCAGAGTAGTTGCCGTACTCATCTCTCAGCACGTAGATAAAGCTGTCATAACCTGTGAAATCCGACGTGGGTGTGTATCTGTACGCGCCACTCTCCTTGTCAACAAAGGTCAGTGTGCCGTTTTTAGGATACTTTGCAATGATATACTCAATTCTATCTCCTTCGGGGTCCTTGCCCTCGAGTCTGCCGAATACGGATATCTGCGCCTGAGTGGTAATGCTCAACGAGGATTCCTTATCTTCGGGAGTTGTGGGGGCATAGTTTATCTTGTCGATAAATCTCATTCTGCACATGCTCGGTGTTTTTGCACCGCTGTTTTCTATGGTAAACGTGAAGCTCGACTCGGTAATTTTCGCATCTACGGGAACAAACGTCATGGCACTGACGTTTTTGCGCTTGATGCTTTGTCCCTCTTTTACGCGTCTGCCTGCGAGCATAAGCGTACCTTCTGTCGAGGAGGGAAGAGAGTTTATTGTTATAGCATCAAAATCCGTTATACAGAATGCGCTCTTGAAGTCAGAGTCGGAGAAGCATATTTTTTTGCCGAGTAGTCCTGTTTTGATAACACACACCTCACTTGCCACAGTTGTGTATCCTCCGCCTAAATATGCGGCAGGTACAATTCCGACCATTGATACCAGCAATACGATGCAAAGCCAAAGAAATATTAATTTTTTCATCCTTTAATAGACCGTTTTGGTCATTCCTCCTTTTTTTGTTATTTATATTTTTGCCTCTATATGTCGCCTGTATGCGATGATTTGTCAACAAAATTATTTTTTTATTGTTCCTTTCGCCGAAAATATTTGTAAATAAAATAAAAAGGCGCGTATGCGCATTGACTTTTTCTGTCACTTAATGTATAATACTACGTTGGAATAATATCGAATACAAAAAAGGTATGCTTATGAAGCTTAATAAAAAACAACTGATTATTCTCATCGTTGTGGCGTCGGTGCTTGTTACCGCACTCGTGACTCTTGCGATAGTGCTGATAACACGGGATAAAAAGGATACTCCCGACAGAGAAGTATACGCTTACGGTGATTTCAATTATATTCTTACCGACGACGGTAGAGTAGAGATAACTAAATATAACGGAAATGATGAAGAAGTATCAATTCCCACCGCCATCGACAGCCGCTCTGTTGTTTCAATAGGTGACGGTGCCTTTCTCGGCAATAAGCTTAAAAAGCTTAAGCTCGGAGCATTTGTTAAGAGGATAGGGCACAGTGCTTTCTATTATTGCACGTCGCTTAATGAGATAGAATGGAATGACACGCTTGAAATAATCGACGATTACGCATTCCATAAATGCAATCAGCTGAAAGAACTTAATCTTCCTGACAGTGTAAAGGAAATAGGTATAGCGGCATTTTCAGAGAATACTATGCTTGAGAGCTTTTCTCTGCCATCGAGCGTCAGAGAGATAAAGGACAGCACATTCTTCGGATGCGCCTCCCTTACTTCATTTGATGCGGCGTCGCATATTGATTCTATCGGATACGGCGCATTTTCGGGCTGCTCATCACTCGCGTCTCTCAATATTGACGGTGTAACCTCCGTAGGTGAATGTGCTTTTGAGGATTGCAAGGCACTTACCGTTATTAACATAGATAAAACAACGGCTCATATTGGCAAAAAGGTTCTTCTCGGTGCGGATAATCTTTCCGCAGTAAACGTAAATCCCGAGAATCCCAATTACTCCTCCTTGTCAGGCGCACTTGTTTCACTTACAGACAACAGAGTGATGTATATGCCTCCCAAGAGCGAGATTACAGAATATACTTTCCCTGAGGGAATAGTCAGCGTGGATGAGTATGCATTCAACAACTGCACTATGCTTAAGACTGTTTTGCTCAGTAACACCTTGCGTGAGATTGGCAGCTTTGCATTCAATCTCTGCGATTACCTCTCTGCAATACGTATGACGTCATCTCCCGACAACACAGTATGCGAGTTTCCGAGCTCGCTCTCTTACGTCGGAGGACAGGCATTCTATAATACCGCATTTCTTGAGAATCTTCCCTATGGATTTACCGTAGTGGGAGACGGTGTACTCATCTACTATAAGGCATATCGCAACTCTATGGGCGACTATATTGACGGAGAGGGAACTGCCGTTATCAGCGGAATGACCACTGTAGGCGGCGCGCAGGTAAACAAGGTTCTCGGTGTTTCCGTAACAGTTCCCGAGGGTGTTAAGCATCTCTCATCGGCATTTGCATACAACAGTGACGTATTGGAGGTGTATTTGCCGACGTCCTTGACGTCTGTTTCGGATTATGCGTTTAATCACGCTATGGTTCTTGAAAAGGTTGATATGTCACGTACAGGAGTGACACTTCTTAGGTCCAACGCCTTTAGTGAGGCACGAGTGCTGAAGAGTGTCGCGCTTCCGAGCGTTCTTACTGACGTTGAGGATATGGTGTTTGCAGGCTGCTACGGTCTTGGCAGTATCGTCTTGCCGAATAGTCTGAAATACATCGGTCACAGTATGTTCTTCGAGTGCACGGGACTTACGTCGGTTACGTTCCCCGAAGGACTTGAGTCGATAGGCGACTATGCATTCAGCCGTAATAAGTCTATGACCGAGCTTACTGTTCCCAACACGGTGAAAACTATTGGAAAATATGTATTCAGCGAGAGCGGATTTGTTACGTTCACATTGCCCGACTGCGAGATTGGCGAATATCCGTTGTTCGGATGCGAGGCTCTCACCTCCGTCACCTTTACGCGAGAGGGAATTATGCCAAACGGCGCATGCATGGGATGTACTGCGCTTACCTCCGTTACGCTCCCCGAGAATCTTGACGAGATTTCTTCAGAGGCATTTACCAACTGCTCGTCGCTTGAATATATCGAGCTTCCCAAGAGCGTGAAGGTAATATCTGCGTCTGCCTTTGAGCGTTGTATAAAGCTGAAAGAAATAAAAGTAGGAAAGAAGCTTGAGAGCATTGGAGAATTCGGCTTCAGCGAGTGCTTTGAGCTTGCAACCTTCGATTTTGGTAAAAAGCTTACGGTACTCGGTAACTCCGCATTCTACGGTTGCGCTTCCATCAACGACATTGATCTTCGACACGTAGAGCAGGCAGGTGATAATTGCTTTGAATACTGCGTAGCTCTCACAGAGGTCAACCTCGACGGATTGCTTTATTATGTGAGCGCGAGCATGTTTGGAAACTGCACCGCTCTTGAAACGGTAAAGATGGGCGATTCCGTTGAGCAGATAGGCGCGCAGGCATTTCTGTCTTGCACGTCCTTGACAGACCTTGAATTGTCTAAGAACATAACCTCGATAGGAAAATATGCATTTGCCGCATGCGAGGGACTTTCGGAATTGAAATTGCCCGATACTCTCACAGAAATATCCGATAAGGCATTCTATTACTGCGAGGGACTTGTCAAGGTTGAGCTTCCGGCATCTGTTAAGACTATAGGTGAGTCGGCATTTGAGGAGTGTCATTACCTTAAGGAGCTTTCTATGGGTAATGCCGTCAGCATTATAGGCGCATTTGCATTCTCAAAGTGCTACAGCCTCACTTCTATAAATATTTCAACCTCCGTTAAGGAGATTTCTGCCGCTACATTCAGCGGATGCACCGCTCTTGTCAGCATTACGATACCCGATGGGGTAATACGTATCAGAGAGAACGCGTTTGACGGCTGTGTATCTCTTACAAATCTGCATCTTCCCAAATCGGTTAAAGAAATCTATGAGCTTGCATTCAATGATTGCCGCGGATTGAGTAACGTGGAATACAGTGGCAGCTATGACGATTATGCCCGTATACTTGTAGGCGCAGGAAACGACTATCTTGACCTTGCATATCTTGCAAGTAATGATTGACGGAGGCCGTATGTTCACTATCAATGTATCAGGGTTAAATATCGGACTCGACAACCGATTTGCGTATGTAGAGCGACTTTCAAAGCAGTTTAGGACGGATAATGAGCCGCTGTTTGTTGTTTCTGCTACCGATGAGGATATTGAGGCAGAAAAAAGTGTGAGCGAAACAACGGTTTCCGACGGATACGCCGAGGGAGTAGTCCTTTATCGCAAGATAGCTGAGATTATACCTCACTATGACGGATTTGTTTTTCACGGTGCAGTCCTTGCCTATGACGGTAAAGCGTATGCATTTGCCGCACGCAGTGGCACAGGAAAGACAACGCATACGTCATTGTGGCTGCGCGAATTCGGTGATGAGGTTCATTACCTTAACGGCGACAAGCCGATAATAAGATTTATCAACGGTGTACCGTATGCTTGCGATACTCCGTGGCGTGGCAAGGAGGGTTACGGCTCGTGCGAGATGCTTCCGCTTGCAGGGATAGTTCTTCTTGAAAGAGGAGAGACCAATTCCGCAAGGGAGATACCGCCAAAGGACAGTGTAATCCGACTTATCAAACAGATATATGTTCCAAGGCACGTCGCAGGCGCGCAAATGACAATGCGCTTGGCTGACAGACTTACGGGATGCGTAAGATTTTTTGAGCTTAGATGTAATATGGACGGTGAGGCGGCGCACGTATGCCGTCGCGCGCTTACATCTTGAAATAATGACAAAAGGAAAAATAAATATGAAGAATTATTATGACGTTGTTATCGTCGGTGCAGGTCCTGCAGGAATATTTACCGCAATAGAAATGCTGAGACGTGGCACAAATCAGAGCATATTGATTGTAGAAAAGGGAAAGGCTATAGAAAAGCGTTCTTGTCCAAAGGGAAAGTTTGGCAAGTGCATCAACTGCAAGCCCTGTAACATTACAACAGGTTTTTCGGGAGCGGGAGCATTTTCCGACGGTAAGCTTTCACTTTGCGAGGAAGTGGGCGGTGATTTGCCGTCACTTATCGGCGCACAGTACGCTAAGTCCATTATTGACTATACTGACGGCATTTACCTTGAGTTTGGCGCGGATACACACGTTGAGGGACTTGAGCGTGAGGAAGAGAAGAAGGAAATCAGACGTAACGCCATTTCCGCAGGACTCAAGCTTGTTGACTGCCCGATAAGACATCTCGGTACAGAGAAGGCGCAGGAAATATATTACGCGATTGAGCAGCATCTTATTAATAACGGTGTTGAGATAGTCTTTAACACAGAGTGCTTAGACCTTGTTATAAACGACGAGGAGGTTTGCTCCGGTGTCATTATCAAGGATAAGGATGAGAACAAAATTATAAATGCGAATACCGTTGTAGTAGCAACGGGACGCCGCGGCGCAGACTGGCTTGAGAAGCTCTGCGCAGAGCATAATATCGCGCATCAGCCCGGCACTGTTGACATCGGTGTAAGAGTTGAGGTGCGCAATGAAATTATGGAGAAGGTAAATGAGGTGCTATATGAGTCCAAGCTCGTGGGACACCCCGCACCCTTTAAGAACAAGGTTCGTACCTTCTGTCAGAATCCCGGCGGATTTGTAAGCCAGGAGAATTATGATAACGACCTCGCAGTTGTAAACGGACATTCATACAAGGATACAAAGAGCGACAACACCAACCTGTCAATACTTGTATCACACAATTTCTCCACTCCCTTCAATCAGCCGATTGAGTATGCGAGAAAGGTCGGAGAGCTTACCAATATGCTTGCGGCAGGTCACATACTTGTACAGCGTTTTGGAGATATCCTCGACGGTAAGCGCACCTGGCCAAAGGAGCTTGCCGAGTCTAACGTAAGGCCAACACTTCCCGATGCGGTAGCAGGCGATATTACCGCTGCTATGCCATACCGTGCAATGATGAATATAATCAATTTCATAATTGCGGTTGATAAGGTAGTACCGGGTTTTGCGGCGTATGAAACATTGCTTTATTCTCCCGAGCTTAAATTCTATTCCAACAGAGTAAAGATGGATGAGAACCTTACCACAAGCGTTAAGGGCTTACATTGTCTTGGCGACTCTTCAGGCTGGACACGCGGACTTATGATGGCATCTGTAATGGGTGTTATAATGGGTAGAAAGCTTGTCGAAAGAGAAAATGAAGCAAAGGCATAAGATTACTGCCGCGCTTTAACATCGGCTTTTAATAAAAGTTTAATAAAAGTAGAAATATCAAAAGTATAACAAATCGCATTTTACGATTTTTGGGTTAGTTTAAGTGAAATGTTAGTAAAAAGCAAAAAAAGAGCCGTTGACGTCGATATGACGGACGGAAATATAATTAAGCATCTTATCAAGTTTGCCATTCCTCTCCTGATCGGCAATCTGTTTCAGATGATGTACAATATGGTGGATACGTGGGTCGTTGGCAGATTTGTCAGTGATGCCGCATTTTCTGCCGTAGGCACGCTCGCCTCCGTTACCAATCTTATGATAGGCTTTTTCATAGGTCTTTCCAGCGGAGCAGGTATCGTTATTTCAAGATACTTCGGTGCAGGACAGCATAACAAGGTAAAGGATACCGTTAATACATCTGTAATTATGACAGGTGTTCTGTGTGTATTATTCACAGTGCTTGGACTTGTTATGATTCCATTGTTTATGCATATACTTGATATGCCCGATGACGTGCATGGCGAGGCGGTGACGTATCTCTCTATATGGTTTGCGGGAATATCCGGACTAATGATATACAACATGGGCGCGGCTATTATGAGGGCGGTAGGTGACTCTCGTAGACCGTTCATATATCTTGTTGTTGCCGCAATTACAAACACGGTGCTCGACCTATTGTTCGTTATAGTCTTCAAAATGGGCGTTGCAGGTGTTGCGGTTGCTACAATAATAGCGCAGGCACTATCCGCATTCCTTACGGTTTTGTCCCTTTGTCGCACAGAGTCCTGTGTAAAAATATCCTTCAAGGGAATGAAGCTTGATTGGGATATACAGCGCGAGATTATACGTGTAGGTATTCCCGCCGCGCTGCAGATGGCAATAACCTCATTTTCAAATATGTTCGTGCAGAGCTATATTAATTTCTTCGGCAAGGAATGTATGGGAGGTTGGACGGCATACACCAAGATTGACCAGCTCGTACTTCTGCCTATGCAGTCACTCTCCTTGGCATCTACCACGTTTGTCGGTCAGAACATAGGCAAGGAACAGGTCAAGAGAGCGGAGAAGGGTGCTAATACGGCATTCTTTATGTCCCTTATTTCCACGGCTGTTCTCATCATACCAATTATGATTTTCGCCGACACGTTTGTCGCATTTTTCAACACCAATGAGCAGATAATAGAGTACGGTGCCTTGTTCCTACGTTGGCTTACACCGTTCTATCTTTTCTGGTGTGTAAATCAGGTTTATTCAGGTGCTTTGCGCGGAGTAGGCAACAGTACCGCTCCCATGATAATAATGCTCGGTTCCTTCGTTGTGTTCAGACAGACGTATTTGTTCGTGGTGTCAAAGTTTATATCCAACACAATTTTACCGATAGCTATGGGATTTCCGTCAGGCTGGGTGCTTTCGGCGGTAATAACGATAATTTATTACAAGAAGGTCGGACTCAAAATGCCCGAGAGAAAGAAGCGAAAAGCAAAAACTGCTACAGAATAAACTCGATATTTGCCATTTAACACTTTACAAAAAAATATAATCAAAGGGCGGAAGTAACAGCTTCCGCCCTTTGATTAATGACAGGGTTTCGCCTATGGCGAATATTCTTTACCTTGCCGCTTACGAGCGAGCTCGACGCGCTCTGCGGTGAGAATATGAACCCGATTCGGCACAAAGTGCCGAGCAGGCTCGACTCCTAAGTCGGGTTCGTCAAAAAGTAAAAGGGACGCAAACTGCGTCCCTCTTCTTTTTTGTGAGTAATTGGTGAATAGGATACAAAAATAAAAGCGGATGAATTAAGCAAAAACGGATGATTTTTTTGAAAACGGTTTCAATTTTAATTATTCGGCTGATTTTATAGTCTGTAGACGAAAAGACGGCAGACTACGATTTGTAGCCTGCCGCTGAACTGTGAATGCCTTGTTAAATAAAACTTTGCAGACTAAATTAACTGAGTTTCAATTCTATCCTAAGTATTATTCGGCATTATAAGAATCGAGTAGCGTTAAAAGTTCTTTACAATCGCAAGAATAGTGCTTTAAGAACTTTCCATCACTATAACTGTCAGTTGAAGTTGCATATATCCATATAGATTGAGTATCATTTGAATTCATAGTAAAGAAGATTTTTTTATAGCTTCCATTATCTATAAAAATTTCAAACCAAATATCAACAGCAGCCTTGTTATCATTTACTGCTTCATCTGTGCAGGGCATTTTAACTTTGCCGGTAAATAAACCGGAAATATCAAATTTCCCGCTACGTAACATGGCTTCAATTTGTGCACTAATCTTCGGAAATGTTTCATTATCATTTGATTGGTAATTATATTGAATACCGTCAACTGAAAAAGTAATACATTCAACTTTTTTTAAATCTGTCCTTGATATTCGGGGATAATAACCTATGTTTTTTGAGTCACAACTCGTACAAGATATGAGAACAAACATAAATACGAGAAAAAATAGAATTTTTTTTATAGTTATTTTCATTTTTAACCTCCGTAGTTGAAAGCATCTATTATAAAGTTTTCCGTTAAATACCTATTGGCAGTTATATCGTAATAAGTTTCATTGATCTTCGCACCATCATTTATTTGTGTGCGACGTACGATATGACCTTTGATTATTACCTTGCGAATAATTAAGTCTGCGTGTACATAGTGCGTCGCAGGCTTTTTGCATTACTTAAATTCAAGGTTGATAACATCCATCGCAACGTCAAGGTTAGTCATTACAACTACACAGCCGTCACGTGCTATTTTCCAATTATTAGAGTTCTCGCCCTTTGCAAAATATTCAATGTTCAATTCTGCAAAATTGGTTGCCTGTTCCTCGGTAGCGAATGTGATAAATGTGCAAGACTTGGAATAGTCGCCGTTTTCAATCAAACCGTATTGCTTAACAATCTCAACGGTGAATTCGCCGCCCATAAACGCAATTTCACTGTTTGTAAGCGAGGTTGCGCGTTCGCATTCTTCCTCTGTGATGTAGCACATACCTTCGGTCAAGCCCTTTTCCTTGAGCTGCTCGATACTTTTATCCATATCGAATTTGCCGGCACAGCCAACGAGAAGCATAGCGAATACTGCCAAGATGGCTACAAGTGATACTATTTTTTTCATAGTGTTTTTTCTCCTTTGATATGTTTTTGCTTTTATTTAATAAGCTCGTTGAAGGGCTTTATTAACCCCGAATTATAATAACTGTATTCAATTTTTCCGTAAGTTCCGGTTTTGAGCCATCGACTTTCTCCGCTTACAGCAGCATACAACCATACTGCCAAATTGTATTTATCTGTTTCGGCAGCTTCCTTTGCTTGTTCATCTGTAAAGCAAGTGATGAAGTAGATGTAATCGCTGTCAGAATCTTCGGTTAAACTCGCTTTTATGTAGCAAAGCTGTGAGCCTTCCGCCTGCGTCTTATGCTCTCCGTGGGCTACATAATATCCTGCATCCTCGTATGCCTTAATGATGTCCTCGCAAGATAATTCTTTAGGTTCGGACTTACCGCAAGCTGAAAACGAAGTCGGATCGTAG
>JAZNHE010000064.1:0-15101 GCA_045576795.1 Eubacteriales bacterium
ATTTTCCACCTCTGTAAAGTCCTGCCTCTTTTGCAAGTGCAAGGAAGGCAGGGAGTGCATTCTTTATTTGCTCGGTCTTTACACAATATGATATTCTGACGTATCCCGGGTATCCGAAGCTTTCGCTCGGAACCAACAGCAGCTCGTGCCGCTTCGCCATCTCCGAGAAGGCTCTTGAGTCCTCTGTAGGTGATTTTACAAACAAGTAGAATGCACCTTGCGGTTTTACTGTTTTATATCCGTACTCCGTCAATTTTGTCAATAAAAGTTGTCTATTTCTATCATAAATATCAATATCCGATGTTTTCCCAAGGCATTCAGGTAACATTTTTTGCAGTAATGACGGGGCACATACGTAGCCGAGTGCACGTCCTGCACCGCATACCGCCTGATACACGGATGTGTTGTTGGTCGCCTTCGGATTTACAAGACAGTAGCCTATCCTCTCGCCTGGTAAGGAGAGCGACTTGCTGAACGAGTAGCATACGATTGTATCGGGGTAATATGACGGTATAAAAGGCACGCTTGCTCCGTCATATACGAGCTCTCGGTACGGCTCATCCGCAATGAGATATATGGGCTTTCCAAGCCTTGCTTCTTCACCCTTGAGTGCATCGGTGAGCGCCTTTATGCAGCCTTCGGAAAAGACGGCGCCGCTCGGATTATTTGGAGAATTTACTATTATGGCTGCGGTTTTTTCTGTTATTGCACAGCGTACGTCCTCGGCACGCGGCTCAAAGGTTGCAGGGTCGCATTTAACTTCCTTTATTACGCCGCCGCACCTTTCGACAAAGACCTTATATTCCGGAAAATACGGAGCAAGTAAAATTACCTCCTCACCGGGAGAAACAACCGCGGTAAGTGAACAGGTCAATGCCGCCGCAGCTCCCACCGTCATATATATGTCGTCCTCGGAAACTCGGTATCCGTGAGTATGAGAGAGGTGCTGTGCTATGGATTTTCTTACCGAAGCATCACCCGGCGCCGACGTGTAGCCGTGTAGGTTGACAGGATTCTCGTTTTCCAAGAGTCTGATGAGGCTATCGGTTATTTCATCGGGACAAGGAACGCTCGGATTTCCGAGTGAAAAGTCATGCACTCGGTCCGCGCCTATTTCAGCCTTTCGCTTCATTCCATATTCAAATAGTTCTCGGATTTCGGATCTCTCCGCTCCGAGTAATCTCATTTTTTCGTTGATCATAGCATCCTCCGATACGCTTGTTAACAGTGTTAACATTCACACCCATATATTATACTCAAAAATGCGAGAATGTCAAGCATTTTTAATAAAGTGGCTTGAAAAAGGACGAAAAATATGTTAATATGTAGATGTTAATACTGTTAACTTTGAAAAGAGGAGTATATTATGGAAGAGAATTTTGCCCCAGAAAATGTTCGACAGAGATTGATTCTCGCAGGACTCAAGGAGCTTGACAAATACGGAATGAAGGATTTTTCTTTACGTCGGGTTGCCATAGAGGCAGGAGTATCGTGTGCCGCGCCGTACAGACATTTCAAGGATAAGGACGAGCTGATTATGGCAATAACGCGATACGTTATTGACGGATGGATGCTTCTGTCAGAGCAAATCTCAAACATTTATGCCGATAACACACACGGCCTCGTAAAGGAGCTTGCGGTTGCCGCTCTGCGATTTTGGATAGCCAATGCCAAATTCCGCAGTGTATTCGTTATGAGTGAGGGAAAAGACGCATCTTCGCTTTTTTGCGATCCTAATGAATTTGACGCCCCAATAGTACGCGCAGTGCATAGGCTTGCGGCAGAAGAGGGAAGAGAGGATACGGAGCTTTTAACCTTCAAGGTGATTGCTCTTGTATACGGTGCGGTGTCTGTCGTTGAGAGCGGATGCGGAAGTGCAGATGCCGTGGCGCGAGGTCTTGGCATATCGATAGACGATATAATTGGCAAATAAATACAGAATATTGCTTTGCGATAAATTTATATTGCGCAATTTGTATAAAAATAAAATTATGGGAGAATTATGCACAAATTTAATTGACTTATTTTGATCAATCTGCTATAATTATTTACATAATAAAAATATTTTGGTGATTTTATGGGTAAAAACTTTAAGAGAATAAAGAGGCAAGTAGCTCTTAATACCGTTTTTTCAGCCTTTATGATAGGTGCCGCGATATCCTTGATAGGTATTTCGGCAATAATGCTTTACAGTAAGCTGACGGGCGGTGAATTCAACAACGTATATTATGCGTTGGGTGGAGCTGCTGCTGTAGTTGTTTCGGCTATATTCTTTGTGATATTTATGCCGAGTGACAAAAAGCTTGCGAAGGCTATCGATGAGAAGTATTCGCTGGATGAAAAAACAAGAACGGCAATGGCGTTTCACAATTTGGACAATTCGTTTGTCAGGCTGCAGCGTGAGGATGCCGATGAGGTCCTCGGACAGCAACCGCGTAAGTCCTTCAGACTGAAGCAAATCGTTGCGGCGGCTCTTATATTTGCAGTTTCTGTCGGATGCATGGCAGGTGCTGTAATCATTCCTGCTAAGGCAGACGGCGGAGAGGCTCCGATAGATGAGTTTGACAAGCAGTGGATATTGACCGTAATAGACGAGCTTATACTGACCGTTGATAAGTCGTTTATGTCCGATGGCTTAAAGGTGAGTGCAAAAGATGAGCTTACGTCACTAAGGAGCTTTGTCGAGGAGTCGGTTCTGCTATCCGAGATGAAGGCAAGGGCGGTGATAACCGTCGTTAACATAAACCGACAGCTCTCAACCGTTAATTCCTCCGTTGTGATAGGTGAGACATTCTATACCTCCAACAGTGTAGTGATAGCCGAGCTCGGTGCGGCGATGATCTCGCTTTCGGGCAGTGGCTCCAAGAAGGCTTTGGATAATTTCGGCGAGTATCTTGACGGAATTTCAGCAGATGACGTAGGCAACGTAGCGGATGAATTGAATGCTCATCTCGGTATGACCGGTGTTTCGACCAATGATCCTATATACCTTTTGCTTAAAACGTTGGTTGGCCATATGCGAGCCGCCTCTGAAACGGGCGATACGTCAGCTCTCTCCGATTCTATAAAGGACAGTGCATCAATTCTTTCAAACGAGGTGCTTGTTCAAAATGTAAATAAGGTGACAATAGGTGTGATTACCACAAGGCTTTGCAACCTCTTCGGAATTACGGAGGAGGATCTTACGGTAGAAGCACCCGATATTCAGATAGAGGTTCCAAAGGCGGACAATGAATCCGATGACAGCGGCGATGATGAGATAGAGGAGCCGAATGAAAATATTGGCTCGGGCGGTCTTGGAACGGGTGAAACAATTTACGGCAGTGACGATATGGTGTTCGACCCAAACACGGGAACGTATAGACCTTACGGTGAGATTCTTAACGACTATTATGCAAAGATAAACGAGCTTATAGTCGACGGCCGTATAGACGAGGATATAAAGGATGCGGTGGAGAACTACTTTGACATTCTTTATACAGGCTCGGGAAATAATGGAAAATAATGAAATGAGGATATAAAAATGGAAAATTTAGATAATGCAAAGAGCTTCAGTGCTCAGATAGCAAGTATTAAGTCAGAGCTTGCAAAGGACGTTGTAGGCAACGACGATATTATTGAGAACGTTATTATCGCTATAATAGCAGGCGGTAACGTGCTTCTTGAGGGTGTTCCCGGAGTAGGTAAAACCAGATTGGTCCGCTCTCTCGGCAGAGTTATGAGCCTTCCTTTCTCGAGAATACAGTTCACTCCCGACCTTATGCCCTCCGACGTAACCGGTACTAACATTATCCAGAAGGATAAGGACGGAAATATGAAGACCGTGTTCCGTAAAGGACCGATATTTGCAAATCTCGTGCTTGCAGATGAAATTAACAGAGCAACGCCCAAGACACAGTCTGCGATGCTTGAGGTAATGCAGGAGCACAAGGTGACTATCGGACGTGCAACTCACGCTATCAACGAGCCGTTCTTTGTAATGGCTACGGAGAACCCGATAGAGCAGGACGGTACATATCCTCTTCCCGAGGCACAGATGGACAGATTTATGTTCAAGCTTGTGATGAAGTTCCCCGACGTTGAGGAGCTCAAGAGCATAGTAAATATGACACAGATAACTATGGATGAAACCGCAGAGCCCGTTATCGACGGAGCTATCATTCTCGGTATGCGTAAGCTTTGCGCAAGTGTTCCCGTTATTGACGAGGTTCTTGAATACGCTATATCTCTCGTTTCTTCCACGCATCCCGAGATTGAGGGCAATGAGACCGCGGCTAAGTACGTAAGATACGGCGCATCTCCCCGTGCGGCACAGGCAATTATAACCGCCGCAAAGGTAAGAGCGCTTATGCACGGTAATTACAACGTATCCTACAAGGATATAGATGCTCTTGCCGCTCCCGTACTCAGACACAGAATTAAGCTTAACTATTCCGCTATTAACGAAAAGCTTACTACTGATGACGTGATAGAAATGATTGTAAAGGAAACGAAAAAATCCTAAATGAAAAAGTATGTAATCGACGAGGAGTTTTTATCAAGGCTTGACGTCTTGGAAACTCTGCTGAAGAACAATGTTGCCGGAATGTTCGGTGGCTACAGACAGACCAAGTTCGGTTCGTTCGGTTCTTCTTGTGAATTTGCTGATTACCGTGATTATATGCCAGGCGATGATATAACCAAGATTGATTGGAATTCTTACGCCAGATTTGAAAAACTGTATGTAAAGCTATTTCTCGATGAAAGACAGATGCATACGAGAATTTATATCGATGCCAGCCGTTCTATGGATTATGGCAGGGGTGGTAAGGCAGAGCAGGCAGTAAAGCTTGCGGCAGCCCTCGCATATATGGCTGTCAACGAGCTGGACAGAGTTTCAATACACGTTATCAAGGATAATTACGTAAAGGAGATTATGCCGCCGACTCTCGGTAAGGATAATTTCTTTGAGCGTATCGGCAAGCTTAATGAGATAGAATTTGACGGTGATAGCCGTATCAGTGAGGCGATTCTCCCATCCACTGTTGGGGCGGGTGACGGTATGTCGGTGATTATATCCGATTTCCTTACCGATAACGATTTCGAGACAGCGATAGATTATCTTGTCCGTAAGCACCGTGACGTTTTGTGTGTACAGATATTGTCAAAAGATGAGATTAACCCACAGCTTTCGGGTAAAATGCATCTTTTCGACTCGGAAAATTCCGAGAAAAGCTATAAAAAGAATATCGACAGAGATATTTTGAAGGCTTACAGAGCCGCAGTTGAATATGCCACGGGCAGAATACGCGATTTTTGCCTTTCGCGTGGCGCGGCTTACTTCCTTGCTTCTGCAGAGGACGATATTGGCGAGCTTATGTTTGGTAGGCTCGTAGATACGGGGGTAGTGAAATGACGTTTTTATATCCCCTCGGATTGCTTGGCCTTATAGGTATTCCAATCCTCATATTAGTGTACATAATTAAGAACCGTTATACCGAGCAGACTATTCCGTCTACTTATATGTGGACTCTGAGTGAGAGATTTATCAAGCGCAGAAATCCCATATCCAAAATAACGGGTATAATAAGTCTGATACTTCAGCTTCTGCTTGTGCTTGTATTGTCATTTGCGGTCGCACATCCCGTGATTACGTTGCCCGGCGCGGCACGTGAGTACTGCTTCATTCTCGATGCATCTGCAAGTATGGGAATGGGTACGGACGGCGATACGAGATTTGACCGTGCAAAGAATGAGATAATGAGCGTTATAGACGATGCCAAGGACGGCAGCGTATTCTCCGTTATCGTAGTCGGAGATACCACCGAGGTCATTGTTGAGCTCAGCGATGACCGTGAGCGTATTGCAGAGCTTGTCAGCACGGCAGAATGTAGTGACGGAAGGGTAGAGTATACCGATGCCCTCGGTACTGCACAGCAATATTTCAATGAGAATTCTTCGTGCCTTGTTTATCTGATGACTGACACCGATTACAAGGAGCATAAAAACATCGAGGTTGTAAACGTCGCCGATGCCGAGAGCAACGTTTCGCTTGAGGATCTCTCCTACGTCATACTCGATGAAAAGAATGTTATGGTCAGCGGAAGAGTTGCATCATACGGATTTGACGGACTTGTAGACGTTGATGTGTTCCGCGACGGTAACGGTGAGTCCATAGGCTCCACCAAGCTCCAGATGTTCAAGGATACGTATGAGACGTTCAGTATGTCCGTGCCTCTCGAGTCATTCTATTCCATCACCGTTAACGTGTCGGCTAATGACTCATTTGCAGAGGACAATACCGCAACCGTGTATAATATTAAGAGCGAAAATGCGTATGAGGCACTGCTTGTAAGTGACAATCCTTTCCTCTTGCAATCCGTTCTCTCATCAATCAGCAATGCGGAAATCACCGTGATGTCCGAGGCAGACTATACGAGCTACAGAGACCGACTTGCCAAGCAGAATAAGGAGGTCAGCGGATACGGACTTTACGTATACGACGCTTACAATCCACTTACCTTGCCCACCGACGGTGCCGTATGGCTTATAGGTGTTAACGGAAGCGTGGAGGATAGCGGCTTCAGCGTGCAGAGCGAGGTCACCATAGAGGGTGATGATAAGGCAAAGCTTGAGCTCACCGGCTCCTCATCCGGTATTGCAAGAAGATTGACTGCCGGTATGATAGGAGACGATATATGCATATCGAAATACATCAAGTGCGGACTTTACGGAGATTTTACAACGCTGTACAGCTATATGGGAAATCCCATTGTCTTCACAGGACTTAACAACCATGGCAACCGTGAGGTCGTGTTTGCTTTTAATCTTCACGACTCCGATATTATTATGGCTTACGATTATCTCGTTATGCTCAGTAATCTTATCAGATATTCATTCCCTGAGGTTATAGAAACCACCGAATATTACTGTGGTGATACAGCAGAGATAAATGTTATTTCAGGTTGCAACAGCATACGCGTAGTTTCACCGAGCGGTGAGGTCGTATATACCGACGTATCACGTGCAGTGAGTGAATTCGTTCTCACTGAGGTTGGCGAATATGAGATAGTCGTTGACATATCGGGCAGTGAGCGTGTGTTCTATATTTATTCCTCCGTGCCGAAGGAGGAGAGAAGGGTATCGACCACTGTAGAGCAGATGAATCTTCAGGGTGAGCCCGGTAATAGTGGCAGAGACGGCAGGTTTGATGACCTTACCGCCATCTTCATTATTGCAGCATTATTATTTACGGCAGAATGGGTGGTGTACTGTTATGATAAATATCAGCTTCGATAACCCATACCTGCTTTTGCTTCTTATACCGATGCTGGCATTTGTTCTTATTCCGTATTTCATTGCAGTAAGAAAAGAGAATAAGTCAAAAGCATCTACAATAGCTCTTGTTCTTCACACGGTTATAGTCATTCTCGTCGTTTTTGCCGTTGCAGGTATGACGAACACGACTGTAATTACGGAAACCGAGCTTTATGTTTTGGCAGATTTATCTCATTCTACGTCCGAGGATATAGACGTTATTGATGAGTATATTGCGGGGATTGAGGATGAGCTGCCGAGAAATTCCGAGATGGGTGTCATCACCTTTGGTAAGGACTATAAATTACATACTCCTATCGGAGAGGAGATTACGTCCGTCAGAGAGAGCACCGTTGATAACAGTGCTACCGATATAGTATCAGCTCTTCGATATGCGGATTCTCTGTTTGGTGAGAGCAGTATAAAGAGAGTTGTGCTTATTACAGACGGTCTCTCTACAGATCCCGAGGCCACGGGTGAGCTCATCAGAGTAATCGGAGATATGAAGGCAAACGGTGTGCACGTAGATGCTGTATATATAGACAGCAATATCGCAGATGACGTTAAAGAAATACAGGTCTCTGACGTGCAGTTCAATCCATCGACCTACCTCGGCCATGACACAACCGTCAACGTGATGCTTGAGTCTACATACGATACACGTGCCATCGTCACTCTTATCAAGGACGGTGAGGTGTATAGAGAGAAAACCGAGCAGCTTACCGCCGGATATAATATCGTAAACTTTGATATCGAGGCGGAAGAGGAGGGCGAGTACAATTACTCGGTTACCTTCACGGCGGTTGATGATTCATCGCAGTACAACAATACTATATCATTCACTCAGGTTGTTAACGGCAAGGTAAACGTGCTTGTTGTTACCGAAACGGAGGAGGATAAACTCGCGCTTGAAGCACTTTATGGCAACAATGCCGTTGTCACTTCGTGTGTCAAGCCTCCGCTTCCCAAGCCTACTATGAAGGATCCTTATCCACGGCCTGAAAAGTTTGTAGTTCCTTACACGGTTGAGGACCTCTGCTACTATGATGAGATTATACTCTACAACGTAGACGTCAGAGGCATCGACAACTGTGATACCTTCCTCTCTTCGCTTGATACGGTTGTATCCGTATTCGGTAAGAGTCTTATAACGGCAGGCAATAACCAGATACAGAATAAGGACGATGCATCACTCGTCGCTCTCAAAAACATGCTGCCTGTCAAATTTGGAAACGAGGATGGCGACCCAAAGCTTTATACTCTTGTAATAGATAGCTCAAGAAGTATGGAGTTTAAGAATGCCGACTTCTTCGTAATGGCAAAGAAGGCTGCCGAGTACCTGCTCGGTATGCTCAACGAGGAGGATTATTTTGCTATAATTCACTTCTCGGGCGAGGTTTACCCCCTTTCCAAGCCACAGCAGGCAACAGAGGAAAATGTTAACGCGGCACTCGCAAGGCTTAACGCGGTTGATGTAACGCAGGGAACCATGATGGGTGCAGCACTTGATTCCGCTCTTGATATGGTAGCGGGATTGAGCTATAGCGACAAGCAGATAATGCTTATCTCGGACGGTATGTCCTTTGAGGGCGGAGAGGTGCTTCAGGATGATCCTATTTCATCCGCCAAATCACTCAAGGCAAATAACGTAACCGTATCTACACTTAACACGGGTAACACCGACCTCGTCGGAATTGATACGATGAAGTCGATTGCGGCGGCAGGCGGCGGAAATTATTATTTTGCCGCATCATCCGAGGAGCTGCCGGGCGTTATGTTTACCGAGATTGCAGACGACATCACCGAGACCGTGATAGAAAAAGAGACGGATATCATTGTAAAAAGACTCACGGACAATGTCCTTGACGGCGTTGATTCTCTCGGTAAAATATACGGATACGTTTACACCAAGTCCAAGGCAAGTGCAGAAACAATTCTTACTGCTGAGTATGTCAAAAAGGGCGGATCATCGGTAGAGGTTCCGATTTATGCCTATTGGTCATACGGGAACGGTAAGGTTGCCACTCTTACGACGTCTATTGACGGTGACTGGGTAGCTGATTGGCAGGATGAGGACGGTGAGTGCTTCTTGCTGAACATCCTACGTACCAACACTCCGACAACCAGAACGGATTACCCGTATACAATCAATATTGAATACGACGGAAAGAACTCTCACGTTGAGATAATTCCCATTGTTCTCAATCCCGATGCTACCATGACTGTAAAGGTCATTATGCCTGACGGTGAGGAGCTCGTTGAGAAGCTTACCTTCGATTCATACCGTTATTTCTATAAGTTTGAAACCGGTCTTACCGGAAAATACAGGGTAGAGGTGGTATACGATCTTGTTACCAAGTCCTATCCATCCACTACAATATTCGACATTTCTTATTCTCCCGAATATGATAGCTTCACCGCTTATACGCCCGCTGTTATTCACACGTTTATGAGGAATAACGGAAACGTATTTGAGGGCGGCGACGTCAAGCTTGATGTTGATGAGAATGAGATAGCGACTTATGTTCTCAGATTTACAGTTCCGTTCCTCGCTTTAGCGGCGATACTGTACGTAATAGACACAGTCATAAGGAAGCTTAAGTGGGCGGACATCAAGAGCTTCTTCAAGATAAGAAGAAAGGAGTCTAAAAAATGAGCAAAAGAATTATATCCTTTCTTTTAGCACTGGTATTACTCCTTTCCTTCTCGTCTTGTGGTGAATACAATTCTCCCGAGGAGAATAAAAACAACAATTCGCAGAATAATCAAACCGACACTCCAAACGATGATGTTACTGATGACACTCCCGAGATCGAGAGTGAGTTTACCGTTACTGTTATGTTGAACGGTGAGGTTTATATTCCTACTGTTGATCCCGAGGCAGACAATGCCCTGAAGGTAAGGTGGGGAAATAGTAAGAGCGTTTACACGGTTCCCCTTGGTGCTGACGGTAAGGCATCTGTAAAGGGGCTTGACGGTGATTATTCGGTTACCCTCCTTAATATTCCCGAGGGATACACCTATGATCCTAACATCTATACCGCGACCAATGACTCTCCGTACGTAGTGATAGACTTGCTGACCATTACCGAAACCAAGGGAAACGGAAACGGTCTTTATAACGCCATCCACCTCACAAAGACGGGCGTTTACCGTGCTACCATTAAGAAAGCGGGAGCCGTGGTTTACTACGAGTTCACACCGAGAGTTGCCGGAGTTTACACTGTCGAGTCACTTATGGATATAAGCGCAAATATGTATAATCCGATGGCTGACGTGTATATCGGAAGCAGTGCGTGGAAGAAGTACAGCTACACGCTTGACGACGGTGGTGTTTCTTCATCGTATACCAAGAACTTCAAGCATACGATAAAGGTTGATGCATCCAACATCGGACAGTGCTACACGTTTGCTATTAAGGTGAGCGGTAAGGATGCCGTTTATCCGACGTACGTTGATTTCGAGATAGTCTACCAGAGTGATTACGTGGCTGACCGTGTAACGTCTGACCTTAAATATCCGTCATTTATACCCAATTATCTCACCAAGACCGGTACACCGGATTATGCCAAGTACAATTTATGGTATGAGAGCTATGCCGATTATTTGGCTGATGATATGTTAAAGTATGGGTATGAGTATAAGGACGCCTGGGTAACCATAGACGGTAAGCGAGTATTTGATCAGAAATACTATAAGCTTAATCCCGATGATGGATATTACCACGTATACGATGAGGTGATATATGCCGCTTATGACGGTTGGGGCCCCATCCTTTACGCTAATATTACAATTCCAACATCTGTTATTGCCACTGCGTTTAACGCCATTGAATATATGGGTAATAAGGCATTGACTGTATCCTCCGGTACGGAAAACTACAAGCTGTTCATCGAGGGCTACAATGAGCTTGTACTCGCCCACGGTGACGTAGGTCCGTATTTCTGTGAGAACACGTGTCCTTGCTATAAGACCAACGGCGGTGCTTGTACAATAGAGAGCAATTGTACCAAGTGCAATCCCGGATGCAGACATATTCCGGCACAGTACAAGTATCAGAGGGGATATGCAGACATAGCGATAAACGGCAGATGCCCCGTTACAGAGGAGCTCAAGGAGTTCTTGCAGAAATATTCCGTCAGTCAGAAGCTCTTTAGTGACGGCAACGGATTTGCTGAAAACTATATCGATGCGTTTGGCGTAGAGCACCGTATGTACGATGCCTACGAGGATTCACAGTGGCTATTTGCCTGTGGATATTACTCATAATACGGATTTTTATCCGACGGAGGATGCCTCCGACATCCTGTCAAGCTTGACGGGAACATTAAAACAGAAAAACCAAAATTTTATATAGGAGGATTAAATCATGAAAAAGATTTCTCTCTTGGTTTTAGTATGCATGTTGCTTTGCTTCGTGTTTGCTTCTTGTGGCCTTATAGGCGGCAACAAGACCTGCGAGCACGTTGATGCAAACAACGACGGCGTATGTGACAACTGCGAGGAGAAGGTTGGTGAAAACACACCGAATCCCGATCCCGATCCTGAGCCCGATCCCGATCCTAAGCCCGATCCCGATCCCGATCCTACACCTGTTACATATACCGTATCCGTAACCGCTGATGCTAACGTTACACTTAGCAACAGCACGATCACAGTAAACGAGGGTACAGACGCTACCTTTACAGCTACCGTTTCAGACAAGTACGTTGTTTTTGCTGACGGTGCTGAGGTTGTTGGCAATCCCGTAGTTGAAAACGGTAACAAGGTTTACACCTACAAGGTAGCTGCAGTTTCTGCAAACGCTTCTGTAACTCTTACCACACAGCAGGTTGTATTTGCTGAGGTAGTTGCAGAGGGAACAGGCTCCTTCACAGGCATCGCACCTTGGAATGCTACCGCAGGAACAATCACCTTTGACGTTCCCGCAGCAGGCACCTACTATGTAGTATCCACCGATGACGAGAACGTTGAGTTCGGCGCAGAAGACGTTGAGAGCATTTGGAAATGCACAACTCCCTATGAATTCACCGTGGATGCAGCAGGCTCCGTTACTCTCACAACGAAGTACTATTCCTATATGGAGATCGACAGCGTTGAATTTAACTATAAAGTTTTCGCAGTTGATCCCATAGTTCTTCCCCAAAAGAGCGATGTAAACGTAGTTCTTCCTTCTTACATCACCATGAATGTTAAGATCGAGGCTCCCGCAACTCCCGGTCTCTATTGGGTAGGCTCTGACGTTGCAGATCTTGCATGGAACGATATGCTCGGCGCAGGCTTCTTCGCATCAGTTGAAGAGGGCGATGAGTACATAGAGTTCACTCTTAAGAGCTATGACACAACAGATTCCACATTCGAGTTCGGTTACAACGTAACCGTTCCCGCTTCCGTAGTTATCGTAGAGGGCGACAATAACATTGACGTTCTTCTTGGTCACTACACCAAGGTTACATTTACCGCTACTAAGAACGGTGCGTACCTTCTTAAGACTACAGCAAACGATAGCTTCTTCTACTACTGGTCTGCAGCTGACAACATGATGTTTGGTTCTTATTCTACCACTTATGTTACCGATGTTCTTTCTGCAGGCGATACAGTTGAATACTACGTAAAGAATTCTTACGCAGAGGAAGATCTTGTCGAGGTTGTAAATCTCAGCTACTTGGGTTATGAGCTTGTATCAGGCGAGACCAATACGGTTCCCGCAACTGCTGACGGCACACCCGTATTCATTGCTAACGTTGAGAATTACACAGATTACACTTATATGATCACCGCAGGTGAGAATGCTAAGCTTGGCTTCATCGATGGCGACGGCAACGTTGTTTACGTAGATGCTAAGGAAATTCTCATTGCAGATGGCGAGATTCTCAACTTTGTTGTTGCAACAGTTGACGGCACCGATGCTGACGTTGAGGTTAACGTTGAGCTCCTTGTTTACGAGGTTGATATGATCGTTGGTGATAACACCTTCGACCTCCTTCCCGGCAAGGTTTACACTGTAAATGTCAGCGGACTTGCTTACTTCGCTGAGTATTACTTCGTATTTGATAGCGAGAAGGTTACCATTCTTCTTAATGGCGAGCCTGTTTCTCCCAACACCACTTACACTTGGTTCTTTGATTCCGTTACTATCGCGCTCCTTGGTGACACAGCTGAGAGCGTTACCGTAACTATTGATTGTCCCGAGGCTTCCTCTAACACACTTGTTCTTGGTGAGAACTCTGTATATGTTACCATCGAGAACTTCTGGGCATCTGAGGTAGAGTCTGTATTTACCGCTGATGAGGCAGGAACATACACAATCAGTGCAGCAGACGGCGAAGAGAACGCAGTACTCATTGTTGAGGGTGCGTACGGCTTTGAAATGGTTGATCTTCCTTACGAGTTCACACTCGCAGAGGGCGAGAGCATCACTCTTATCATAAGCAGCGCTGCTGACGTAATGAACGAGACCGAGGATTACGTTGACGTTGTTATAACCAAGAACGCTGCAGAGGGCGGACTTGTCCTTGGTGAGAACTCCATCTACGTAACTATCGAGAACAACTTCGCAGGTAACGTTGAGGCTACCTTCACCGCAACTGAGGCAGGTACATATACCATTAACGCAGCAGACGGCGAGGAGAATGCAGTAGTAATCATCGAGACTCTCAATAGCTCCGAGATGGTTGATCTTCCTTACGAGTTCACACTCGCAGAGGGCGAGAGCATCACTCTTATCATAAGCAGCGCAGCTGACGTAATGAGCGAGACCGAGGATTACGTTGATCTCGTTATTGCAAAGATATAATATCAGTATTGATTAACAAGTAAATGTGATGCGCCACTCCTTACGGGGTGGCGCATTTTTTGTATTTTTATGTAAAAAAACAGATAAAAGTGTGGAATTTTCTCCATAAATATGCTAAAATACAATTAAAACATAGCATTTGAGGAAAAAATGAGAAAAGTATTAATATTATTTGTTTTAACAGTGATGCTATTGGCACTTACGTCGTGCGAGCTCTTATTTTCATTTTTCACAGAAAAGCATACACATTCCTATGACTCTGCGTGGTCATATAATGCAAGCGAGCATTATTACTCGTGTCAGTGTGGAGATATTGCCGATTTAGAAAGTCACGTTGATATAGATTCGCTTGACGGAAAATGCGATGTGTGCGGTTTTAAGATGCATAACGTCTATACCGTTACCCTCGTCGTAGGCGAGAACATTAATGCCAAGGCTAATCACTTCTCGGTAGTAGATGGTGATACGCTTTCGTTTTTAGTCACTGTTCCTCCGAAGCACACTATTTCCGTCGAGGGTGCAAGCACAGTCGGCGAGCCGGTTCTTAACTCCACGGGGCTCGGCTATGTTTACACCATTCGAGTTGAAGATGTTATCGCTGACGTCACGGTGTTTATAGAGGCATGGGAGGTGAAGCCTCCATGTAATCACGAGAGCGTGAGGTATCCAACCTGTACGGAATCGGGATTATGCCTTTTATGTGGCGATAATATAGGGGAGGCGATAGGGCATAGATACAGTGAGCCCACGTGTAATAAGCTATCGGAGTGTTCAGTATGCGGAGACACAGTAGGTGACTATGCACCTCACCGATGGCTTGACCCTACTTGCAGTCAACCGTATCTCTGTACAGAGTGCGGAGAGATGCGCGGAGAAGCGCTCGGACATACAGGAGGAGTGCCTAATTGTGATGATGCCGGCATCTGCAGTCGTTGCTCGGTGGAATACATTTCACCCCTTGGCCACAGTTGGAAAGATGCGACTTGCACCGTTGCGAAGACCTGTACCG
>JAZNHE010000065.1:0-8407 GCA_045576795.1 Eubacteriales bacterium
TGTTAGTCAATCATCAAATTAACCTTACATTAGAGTAGTAAGGAATTTGTAGGGGAAAAGCATCGACAGTTTTTCCATATTTGTGTAAATGTGTTTTTATAGAATATGTTTATATTTTATTATTACACACTTTGAAATCTATTTATCTAATATAAGGCTATTACGCATCCGGGCGGATAATTCCCTACTCTGTGTAATAGCCTTTTATTTATTTGATAAATTCGTTGTATATTGCTCTGAGTGCAGGAATATAATCATGCTCGTCTATACCAACGATTATATTGAGCTCGCAAGAACCCTGATCGATCATTCGAATATTAACTCCCGCATTTCCAAGTGCTGTAAATACTCTCGCAGCAGTTCCCTTTGCTTTGATCATTCCTCTTCCCACTATTGCTATAAGAGCAAGATTTTCTTCAATAAATATGTTTTCAGGATTAACAGCTTTGCATATTGAAGCCATTATATCAGCACGTTTTTTATTAAGCTCTTTGCTGGAAATAACAACGCTCATTGTGTCAATGCCTGAAGGAAAATGCTCATAAGAAATACCGTTTTCTTCGATAGCCTGTAATACCCTTCTACCAAATCCCAATTCGGAATTCATCATATCCTTCTCAATTGTGATAGTTGAGAATCCGATTTTTCCTGCCACGCCGGTAATTATATGAGGAGGCGTATCATCGGCGTTTGCAACAATAAACGTACCTCTATCCTGTGGACGGTTCGTATTTTTGATATTGATAGGAATTTTTGCGCATCTTACGGGGAAAATTGCATCCTCATGTAGCACAGTTGCTCCCATGTAAGAAAGCTCTCTAAGCTCCTTATACGTTATCGTGTCTATTACGGCAGGATTTTCAATATATCTCGGATCTGCCATAAGGAATCCTGAAACGTCGGTCCAGTTTTCATATAGAGTTGCCGATGTAGCACGCGCTACAATAGATCCTGTAACGTCAGAGCCGCCTCTCGAAAATGTCTTGATTGTTCCGTTAGGCATAGATCCGTAGAATCCCGGAATTACTGCATATTCATACTGTGACAGATAGTCTCTGAGGACTTCGTTTGTCTTTTCAGCATTGAAATGTCCGTCATCATTAAAGAAGATGCATTTTTTCGCATCTATAAAGTGGAAGCCAAGATATTTGGCTAGTATCATAGCGTTCAGATACTCTCCGCGAGATGCAATGTAATCTCTTCCGGAGTTATGTAAGAAGGAACGCTTGATTTTTTCATATATCTCAGTGAGGTCTAAATCAATTTTCAGCTCACTTATGATATTGTCATATCGCGCTTTTATTGCTTCAAATACATCGGTAAAATCCTTCTCATCTGCGGCTAATGCATAGCAATTATAAAGCATATCTGTAACTTTTATATCACTGCTGTCACGTTTGCCGGGTGCTGAGGCAACGATGTACCTTCTCGTTGGATCGCTCTTTATTATATCGGCGACGGCGCGAAAATGCTCGGCATCTGCAAGAGATGTGCCTCCGAACTTCAGTACTTTTAAACCCATTTTAATCTCCTATTAGGTGGTCACAATTTATCATTATATATTATATGTAAACTCCTCACTTTTGTCAATACTTTTTGTAAAAGAAAGAGAGAACAAGGCACATTATGCCGAATTGTTCTCTCAGGTGTATTTTTTATAAGTATGGCTTATAAATCATCAACGTCTTGTACGGGTTTATCAAAATAATCGTCAGTAGGAACTCCTGTCCATGATCCGAATGGGTCGGTATCTATGCTCTGTTCTATTGTGATAAGCGGTTTTAAGGGTTTTGTGTATTTGTTGTGGATTGCCTTGTTCTGTTCATTCTTCCCTTCTCTGTTGACTGAATTTTTACTATTCTCTTTTTGCATACTTAATCCCTCCCTTTTTATATCATAATAATTTGCCGTAATAACGGATATTATGCAAAAAAACAATCAAAATGTAAAAAAAGTATTGACTTTTACAAAATCATCTGCTATAATGTAGGAGTCGCGTGGAGAGATGGCCGAGTTGGTCTAAGGCGCACGACTGGAAATCGTGTAAACCCTAATACGGTTTCAAGGGTTCGAATCCCTTTCTCTCCGCCACATAAGCCACCCAATAGGGTGGCTTTTTTAGGTGGCGGAGAGAAAGATGGATTCTTGCACTGCGCAATAGCAAACAAAAAAGCAGGAATAGGCATTGTGCTTAATCCTGCTTTTGAATTATAATCAGTCAATGTCCTCTGCAACAGAGTCCAAGGTGTTATCAAGTGACTCGGGATGGAGTAGATATCTTTTTATGCGCTTAAACGCGGACGCATAATAATATCCGTCACATACACGCTCATCGGTAACAACTTTAATTGTTATAAAGTGGTGACGTTCTCTCGTGCCATCTCTCTTTATAGCATCTGCGGTAAATACATTTCCATAGGAAATAAATAACGGTAACGTTCCGAAGTTATAGAGATGATGATAAATCGGTGGGATTCCGAGCGAACCCATAGAAGTAAAGATAACAGAGCCATGGAACGGACTGACCTTCAAGAGAGCTTTAGGAAGACATCCGTGATAGTCGAGCCATTTCAGAAATGATACTATTCCGCGCAATATAGGACGCGGAAGCTTAGCAAGAGAATTGGCAACATTGTCAAAATCACTCGGGGATTCGATTGTATTAATGATAGTTTTTTGGAACTTCTTATATACGTTGTAAACGTTGTCTCTGGGATCTATCTCAATTTTTACACAAGAGTCCGGAGATTCAAGAGAAAGCTCTTTTTTGATAACGAGAACGCATTCGATGTTTTTCCTTGCAAAAACTCTCTGTCCTGCCAAGAAGCGATTGACACCGGGACGCTCCGAGACTACTCTTGCATACGCTGTAGCGAGTACGTGCAGCAAAGAAAGATCGGTGTAACCCTCCTTATGCTTCTTGCTAATATATTGCTCAAGATTTGTAATATCAATCGCATCTTCAAACAAGTTCTGTGAGTCGTTTCTTTCAGTCATTATAAACGGCATAACAGCACTCATACCGGGAAGTGTTCTAATTCTTCTTCCTTCTCGTCTATCGCCCCAACGTTTCTTTCTGGGGGCGTATGCCGGGGTGTCATAGGTGATTATACCATCGTGACGATCATCTTTGATTATTCTATTATCCATACAAATGCCCCTATAATTAAAATTTTAATAATTAATTGTAGCATAATTTACGGTGTTAGTCAATAGATATTTGTGTTTTATGTTAATTTTATGACAATAATGATATAAATGTCCATTATTTCGGCAAAAAATAAAGTAATTCCCCCACAAATGAATGGTTTGTGGGGGAATAGATATTATTCTCTGTTTGCCTCGGCAATAACCTTCTCTGCTATTGAAGAAGGAACTTCATCATATCTGATAAAGTCGAAATCAAATCTTCCGCGGCCCTGAGTAGAGGCTCTGAGAGCGATTACGTAATCGGTCATTTCAGCAAATGGAACCTCTGCAAGAACTACCTGCAGATCACTACCATCATCAGCGGGTTCAATACCCATTACACGACCGCGACGCTTATTAAGATCGCCCATTACGTCACCAACATAGTTGTCAGGAACGTATACCTTGAGTGAACCAACAGGCTCAAGAAGAACAGGACAAGCCTTGGGGAGACCTTCACGGTATGCGATACCTGCTGCAAGCTTGAATGAAATTTCATTCGAGTCTACATCGTGATATGAACCGTCGTAAAGATCAGCTGCAAGGTGAACCATGGGATATCCTGCAAGCACGCCCTTCTGCATGCAATCGCGAAGACCTGCTTCTACTGCCGGGAAGAAGTTCTTGGGAACTGCTCCACCGAATACGCTCTCGGTAAATGTGAGGCCTTCATCTTCGCCGGGAGCAAATCTGATTTTAACGTGTCCGTACTGTCCTGAACCACCGGACTGCTTCTTATGCTTTCCTTCAACTTCTACAGTCTTCTTAATGGTCTCTCTGTATGCAAGCTTGGGCTTTCCAAGCTCTACGTTAGCACCGTAGCGGTTACGAAGCTTTGAAACGAGGAGATCAAGATGCATGTCGCCAAGACCTGAGAGAGTCAGCTGCTTTGTATCAGGATTGTTCTCATACTTAACTGTCATATCCTCTTCAAGCAGACGAGCGATACCTGCAGAAATCTTATCCTCATCGCCCTTAGCCTTAGGAGCGATAGCCATTGTGAAGTACGGCTTCGGGAATGCAATGGGAGCATATTTGATATTGCTTGACAGTGTTGTTAAGGTATCGTTTGTATTTGTGTTAGATAACTTAGCAGTAACACCGATATCACCGCAAGCAAATCCATCTACGTCGATTTGCTTCTTACCGCGAAGCATAAATATCTTGTTAAGCTTTTCACTGCTGCCTGTGCTTGTATTACGAAGCACCATATCCTTGGAAAGAGAGCCGTTCATTACCTTGAAGAATGACATCTTACCTACGAAGGGGTCAGCGATGGTCTTGAATACAAAGAGTGATGTGTCAGCACTATTCATGTCGATCTCGATGTCAGAAATATCACCGTTTTCATCAACAACGTGCTCTACCTTACGTGCAAGAGGTCTCGGGAATGACTCTGCGATTGTGTCGAGGAACGTCTTGATACCCCAATTCTTAAGTGCTGATCCACAGAATACGGGAACGATGTCACCGGTAATAATGCCCTGGTGAATAGCTTCAAGAGCTTCTTCACGAGAGATGGGCTCCTCGTTAAAGAACTTCTCCATCAATTCTTCGCTTGTCTGTGCAATAGCCTCAAGGAGCATATTGTGATATTCGTCACAAACATCCTTGAACTGCTCAGGGATAGAAGAACGGATATATTCTCCGGTAGTTCTTTCAAATGTGTACACGCACATTTCTACCAAGTTAGCAAAACCGATAACAGTATCACCGTCAATGATAGGAATCTGTATGGGACATACATTTACGCCATACTTCTCACGAATAGCACCGAATACCTTATAAAATCTTGCCTCTCCGTCATCAAAACGGTTGATGAAGAATGCCTTGGGTATTCCTGCGGAGGTAGCGAGATTCCAACCGATCTCTGTACCAACCTCTATACCGGATTTACCATCAACAACTATAATAGCCGCGTCGGCAACTCTTACGCACTGTCTTGCCTCACCCTCAAAGTCAAAGAAGCCGGGGGTGTCAAGGATGTTAACTTTTGTACCATTCCAAAGCATGGGGGCCATAGCCGCACTTACGGAGTAACCTCTCTTAACTTCTTCGGGATCGTAGTCGCATACTGTATTTCCATCTGCAACGTTGCCAAGACGGTCTGTTACTCTTGAAATATAGAGCATAGACTCAGCGAGCGAAGTCTTACCACCTCCACTATGTCCAAGAAGGACAACGTTACGAATACTTTTGGTGAAAACATTTTCCATTGTTAGAAATCTCCTTCTGCGTTTGTATGAAATATGTGTTGTGCGAAGAGCTCCGCAAAAACATCTATAACAATTTTATCATATATTTTTATTTAATGCAAGTTTTTTAGTCAACAAATACCGTTGTTCAACGTAGAAAAACACGGTTGAGTTTTGTTCAATAAGCACAAAAACAACCGTGTAATTCGTTTTAATTCATTCAATTTTCAGTTTTTGCAAGCATATGTGCAAGAACTTCATAGATGTTCTCTACTCCGCATAGCTTTACGTTGCTTGGCAGTTTGATTTTCGAGTTTACATTTCGTTTTGGAAGCAGGATTTTTGTAAAACCGAGTCTGACCGCTTCTTTGATGCGATATTCAATGTGAGATACTTGTCTGACCTCGCCAAGAAGGCCTAATTCTCCAAATGCGATAAGATGCTCCGGGATAACTCTGTCAGTTATTCCGCTGATCAATGCCATCGCAATAGATAGGTCTGCGCTCGGTTCATCGAGTCTTATGCCACCTGCAACATTTAAGTATACATCATTCTCGAAGAATTTAAGTCCCATTCGCTTCTCAAGAACGGCTATAAGCAAACACATTCTGTTATGATCAAATCCGTCTGATGTACGTTTTCCTGTAGGATAAGACGTACGGGTTACAAGCGCTTGAATTTCGCTGATAATCGGTCGAGTACCCTGCATAACACATCCTGCGCAAGATCCGCTTGTATTTTTTGGTGTTTCTGCCAAAACCACTTCGCTCGGGTTGGGTATTTCAACGAGCCCTTCATCACTCATTGCAAATACACCTATTTCATTAGTAGATCCGAAACGATTTTTGATAGCCCTGATTATTCTGTAGGAATTGGTCCGCTCTCCTTCAAAATAAAGAACAGCATCAACCATATGCTCAAGTATTTTCGGTCCCGATATACCGCCTTCTTTGTTTACGTGACCTACAAGGAAAATCGCAGCACCTGTTCGCTTGGCATAGGCGATTAACGACATAGCACTTTCTCTTACCTGGGTGATACTTCCGGGAGCGGATGTAAAGTTCTCTGATGAGAGTGTCTGTATTGAGTCGATAACAATAACATTAGGAGATAAATTTTCGCATTCGTTCAGTACTGCCTCGGTATTTGTCTCAATTAATAGATATAATGAATCAGCACATACCTGTAAGCGTTCTGAACGCAGCTTTAATTGCCCCTTGGATTCCTCGCCTGATACATACAGTACTTTTTGATTTTTTCCAAGCTCTGAGCATATCTGCATAAGTAGGGTTGACTTTCCGATTCCGGGTTCACCTGAAAGTAATACTACCGATCCTTCTACAAGTCCTCCGCCAAGCACTCGATCGAGCTCTCCCATTCCGGTTTTATTGCGGAGATAGGCAGGTAATTTCAGTTCTGAAAGTTTCTCTGCTCTGTTTGTATATGCAGTATTTGATTTTGTCTTTTTTTCCTCTGACAATATTTCCTCATCGAATGAGTCCCAAGAAGAACAGTCGGGACATTTTCCGAGCCACTTCATGCTTTTGCATCCGCATTCCCTGCATATATAAACTATTTTTTGTCCTTTCATTTTAACCTCTTATAATCAATGAGTTGTATTTGATTCTATATACTCTATAATACCACAAACAATCGCAAAAGACAACCGCTTTTGATATTCTTTTTGCGAAAGTTTTTCACATTCATTTTCATTGCTTAAAAATCCACACTCAATTAATATAGATGTTCCGGTGCTATTCTCAAGCAGATATAAATTACTGCCATCTTTTATTGTGCGTTTATTGTCATTTTGTAAGTTTTTTTGCACGCTGCTTTGTACCGCATCCGCAAGCTTCTGACTTGTGGGATCGCCATTTTTATAATACACCTGAAGTCCTGAATATTTTGATGCTCCATAGGAATTCATATGTATACTTATGAGAATACACGGATCGTAATTGTTGGCTATGGCGCACCTGTTTTTTAAGTCGGATATCTTTCTCATTCCCTTGACGTTTTCTTCAGATGAATAAAGCATTTTATCCTCGGTTCTTGTATAAACCACGTTATACCCCTTTTCCTTCAGTACCTCACCAAGTAACATCGTTACCTCAAGATTTATATCCTTCTCATATTTTCCGTTTGTACCAGTAGCGCCGGGATCTTCTCCGCCATGTCCCGCATCGAGTACTATTGTATAATCCTCATCTGCCGTTGCCTGTACATCTTTGTCATTAAATGCAAATGCCCGACTTATCAGCGAAAAACCGGTGCAAATTACGAGCAAAATTGCCACGGCTATACAAGCAATGCGCGCCTTTCTCAAAAAGCGCTTAAGATTAAATACGTAAATTTTCATAAAAACCTCCATATAGCTTGTTACACTATATGGAGGCGCAAATATTAAAATTACTTTTTATTGCGTAATGTGAAGATTTTTTTATCCTTTATACCGAGACGGTAAGAGAAATGCACGGCAAGTATTGAAATTACGGGTAACACACAAAACAGAATTGTTTCTATGAGATATTCAATAAAATCGGGCGATGCATCACTGAACTTGGGAACAACGGAGATTATTACACCGAGATACATACTACTGTGAAAACGAAGAATAAGATTCGAGGTTGCGAATGTCGAAAGTATTCCCTCGCCTCCCAAAAGATATATTATGATGAAAATCAGTGTAAGTATTGCCAATACAAAGTTTGGTATATTTGCAATAAGGCCTATTAAAAAGCCTTTGTTCTTGGATGGCTCCATTCTGCCACTATCAATTCTGATTTTATCCTTCGCACCGATTTCCCACATCATATAATATACAAGTGCGAGGTAAAACATAATGGAAAAAACAGAAACGAAGATTGTCAGAGCTGTGGATAGCTTTTGATTTTCAAACGAGCCTACCGCAGTATATAAAAGCATAGAAAAAATCATTATACCAAGCTGGTTAACGTAAAGTCTGACTATGTCATATGAATTCTCTTTTATAATTTTCATAAACACCTCAAATGATAGTTACC
>JAZNHE010000066.1:0-12498 GCA_045576795.1 Eubacteriales bacterium
TTAAAGCGATCATCCCTCTCTTTGATTCTCTCTACGTATTTAGAGCAAATCCCCTGAAGATTTTTCATATCAGAAGAAAAATGATCGTAGAAAGCGCCGATCTGATAAGTATCATAAATCATATCGTAATAATTATTGATATGATCTATGGTTGACGGACACTTGAAGAATGCCCTGAATTTTAAATTTATAGACTCCATTTCATATTTTCTTGCAAGTCTTAATTGCTCTTCCATAACGTAATAGTCATGCTCAAGGCGATCAAGGTGTCCCATATCGCCCATAATTTTCGTCACGGCATTACGCTGGTGAACAACATTTAAGTACAGGAAGAAATATGTATTTCTCATCTTGACTGCGAAGTCCTTTGAAAAGAAATTATCGGTGATTGAGTCTCCTGTCAAAAAGCTGACGTTTATTACTCCGTTAAGCGAGCTTGCCAAAGAAGAATTTTCGAAAGATGCCAATGTCTTTATATTAGTACAAGAATCGTCGAATTTATATGAAAGCTTGTAATTTTTGGCGATATTATAGAGCAGTTCCTTCATATCCTCAGGCTTTTCATTTAAAAGGAGATACGAATATATCATCGGCTTTGTCTTGCGATAATAGAACTGAACTGCATCCTCTGCTATTGAAATTCTGTCAAAAATCGAAGTCAACAAATCCTCAACGGTAAACGTAATTTTATTTTCACTGCTTGTTTGGGTTTCGGCATTCCATACTTTTTCATAACTGACGAATAAATTCTTATCACTTTTGCTTCACTTATGAAGTAATTTACGTGAATATAATCATCGATCGACTCCGAATAATATTCGCACTCAAGCTCCGCAAATCCAACAAGGGATTCACAAAATGATAATGTAGTCAATAGTAAAATTATTTTTGCACGCGCGGGAGAGTAATGTTTGACTCGTGGCACGATAATATACGAATTATGTTCACATACGAATGATGAACAGATAACATCACCTGATTCACTATATCGAAATAATTCAAGTGTCATTCCCGTATATCTGCATAGACTCGTCCTCGGGATGATATATAAGCAATAGAATTTGGCGCGGAGAATTATAACCCGACAGAGTCAGCGTTTTCATCAGCCATTCCGCGCTTTTTCCGAGGCGTGTAAGATTTTCCCCCATTACCCGACCGTCCATAATCAGCTCGACACCGATATGCTCTGCCCTTGCAGGTATCTGCATATCCGTTGGAGTTATCGGGCGATATGCGGACTTAGGCAGTACGGAAAGCTTGCCGTTATGCTCGAACACTGCCGTCTTGATTTGCTCAAGATCGAAATATCCTTGCTCGCGGCAAAGAAGTAAAAACTCCGAGAGATCGAGCTTTGCGCTTTTCAGATTTTTTCGGTATATTACTCCGTCGTTCATAAGTATCGTTGGGGCGCCGTTAATGAATCTCCGCATTCTCGGAGCCTTACACGTCAGGAGGTTAAGGGTGATAGATACCAATCCATATATGAGAAGCGCTATTAAAGATCTCCAAGGCGCCTCAATATCCGTGGCAAGCTCTGCTGCAATAGACCCTATAGTAATTCCCGATACGTAATCAAAAAAGTCCAGCTGTGCAACCTGCTTATGCCCCATAAGCTTCGTAATAACAAAAATAGCGGCTACGGATAAAAGAGAGGTCAAAATAATTTTCGTAGCTTCCATGTGACACCTCCGTTACAGATATTCTTTTATATTTTCTCCCGAGATGGCGAAAAAATACGCTTTTTACCCTAAAACGCCCAGAATATAGCCAAAAAGTCACACGGTACCATACTAAAACGTTTTTTTATCACACAGAACGCAATAAATCAACCAACGGTTAAGCTATTTTTTCTCTTTATCAACCGATAATACATTGACTTTTCGCACCGTACACCTTATAATGTAATTACGAACACAAGAAAATAAAAGTGCGAAAGGATACAACTAATGGACAGCTTAGGACAACGAATAGCTGAGAAAAGAAAGGCTAAAGAAATGAAGCAAGAGGAGCTTGCCGATATGCTCGGCATAACCGCACAAGCAGTCAGTAAATGGGAAAATGACGTATCATGCCCGGATATTATGACTCTGCCCAAGCTTGCAAGGATACTGGATACAACAACGGATGAGCTACTTACAGGAACCGACACCCACGCCCCTACCAAAGATGCGATTTTAGAAAACAAGAAGGATCCATCGGAGGTAATGATAAAAATCCTTGTTACAACCGATGATGGTGAAAACGTGCGTATCAATATTCCGCTTACACTTGTACGTACTCTCCTTGATAACGGAATCTCCATTAACTCTATCGGCGGAGAAAAAATTAAGGATGCAAATATCGATTGGAAAAACATTCTCCTTCTGGCAGAAAACGGAGCTATCGGAAAAATAATGGATATTACCGCCGAGGAAAACTACATTGAAATTTTGGTGGAATGATGAAGATTGAAATATTTACAGAAGGAAAAACAGTGACATTGCGCTTACCCATGTTCGTAGGTATCAGCAGCAATATAGTTAAGTTCGCAAATTGGAATGAATTCCGTCATCTAGGCTTCAGAAAGAAAAGAAAAATAAAAAAAGCGTTCCGGATATATAAAAAACAGCATCCGGATTGGCACTTTATTGAAGTATACAGCAGTGACGGAACAGTAGTAAAAATCAACCTATAAAAAAAGATACCGATGTGGGACATCGGTATCTTTTTTTACACGGTCAAAGACCATTATATCAATTTCAAATTAAATATGGCTTGAGGACCTCTGTCCAGACCTCATATCCTGCGGCGTTAAGATGCAATCCGTCATCGGTGTATTCTGTACGCATATGATTATTTTCATCCTTAACGAAAGATAACAAATCCACATACGTTGCACCGCTCGAGTCGGAAAGCTCACGAATAAATGAATTTATTTCAATAATTCTCGCCGTAGATTGCTCAAGGTCTACCGTGCTATATTTCTCAATGGTTTCATTCATCGGAAGTATTGACATGCAATACAACTCAACCTCGGGAAGCGCGGCATATATCTCATTGACTATGCGCTCGTATCTCTCTGTAATTTCAGCACTCGGCGTTTGGAAATTAATATCGTTAATTCCTATCATAAGAACGATTTTTGACGGACGTATTCCAAGTGCGGAAATCTCAAGACGGTTAAGCACACCTGCGGTTGAATCTCCGCTGATTCCACGGTTATAGCAAGCATAGTCAAGGTCGCTATAGTAATGATCAAGGACGTATCCATCAGTTATGGAGTCACCTATAAAAACTATCTGCCCCTGTGCCAGGTTTGAATTCTGCGTGTAAAATGCCGCACACTTCTCATTGTAATATTCTAACATTCCACCTGAATTATCATGTTCATCCGGATAGTACAGCTTGTAAGACAAGACACCCACCGCAATAGATAAAAGTACGATCAGGGATATGAGAATCGGCACTGCTTTTGACCTATATTTATACATAAAACGCCCTACCCGTGTTAAAATTAAGGCTTTCTACAACCTATGCCAAGCATTTTGCTGTGACGAGTCGTTGACCGCTCTTGTTATGCTTTTATACGTATTCCTTGAGATAGAGGAAGTACTTGGGATCGTGGAACTTAGGACGATGAGTGGGGCTAAGCGCGAAGAGGTGCTTATCCATTTCTCCACCGTCTGTCTCAAGACGGTAAGCGTTGAAGTAAACCTCGCCCTCACCGCTGAAGATCTTTTCTTTATCAAAGCTGACCTCTGCGATGTATCCGTTTTCCGTCTTCTCTACTCTGCCGGTAACGAACGGCGCATCTACGAAATTAATGTCAAGCTGCGGTTCGCCGCTCTCATCAAATCCGTTGTTAACCATAAGCGCAGTCATGAGTTCTCCCTTTGCGCTGATTTCTATCTCGTAGTACTCCTTCCTTCTCGGATCTGTGCCGATAAGGACCTCGCATGCATCACCCTCGGAGTGAATATCGTTGTATGAAGAATGAGGGCAATAATACTGTGTGTTTTCACAAGTAAAGGTGAATGTCAATCTTCCGTTATTCTCGCTAATCTCAACGGTTGTAGGATATGTAGCCGGACTTCCGTCGCGGCAATTTTTAAGCTCGTATACCATACCTTTCACCTCTCAAAACTCGGGGTCATAGCTCTGCGGGAAGTCGGAATATACCGCGCGGCGAACCTCTATATCCTTAATGGCCAGCTTTGTGCAATAGGGTGAGAAGCCAACGTGTCCCCCGCTTATGTAATGAGGATCGATCAGCTCGCTTACAAGTACACCGTCTGCATAAAGGAAGCTGTGACCTTGTATAATACCTGTAACGATTCTTACCTCCTCACCGGGAGTGTACGTATATGCGCCCGTAAGTGAGCGAAGGCCTGTTTCGGGTGAACGCTCAATTCCGCTCTTGTGCTCATACCAACCGTTTAAGCCTACCACATAGGCATTGCCGAGGTAATCTATATCGGTATCCCAATGTGCGGAGAATACCGCATTAACGTCTCTTGTTGCAGGAAGCACTGTTTTTGCAGTGAAGCTGAAAATTACGTCGCAATCATAGCTCTCACGGCTAAAAAGTATGCCGCCCTTATTACCGGGCTCCTCGCCGATGAGCCAGCCGTTCTCATGCTTCCACGTTCCTGCCATTACCTGCCATACCGACTGCCAATCATCAGAGGGCTTGTAGTCCAAAAGCACGGGACACTCATCAATTTTTACTAATTTTCCAAGAAGGTGAAGTTCTTTCATCATAAAATACCTCCCACACAGAGTGGAGCCTTTCGTTTTTTTATCAACAAGGTTATTTTAATATATAAACAGTGTAAAGTCAAGAAATATTTCGAAAAAGTCTTATTAAAGTGGCATATTTGATAATATACGGCCCGGAATTCCAAAATGCAAGCTTGAATTCATCACCTATCTGTGTTAGAATACAAGTGAAAAATATCCTTTTTTAATTTTACAGTAAGGATGAAATGCTATGGCAAAATATAAAATCGACAAATCATTCTTCCCTTTTTCGCACTTTACGCCTCCGATCAGCGAAAAATTCTTGCGTATTGCGGCATCTCATATGAAGCCGCCAAAATACATATGGAGGGACAATGAGCTTGATGTTAGCCGCCACGAAATAGAAAGCTATGACGGCGAGAAAATCGAGTGCTTTCTGATGTCCCCTAAGTCGCTCGTAGGTAATGCTCCATGCCTCATCTACATTCACGGCGGAGGATTTGTGCTTGCGGCGACAGGATATCATTATAAAAATGCTATGCGATATGCGAAAGAAGTGGGATGCAAGGTAATCTTTGTAAATTACCGTCTTGCTCCGCAGAATCAACATCCGGTATTCTTCGAGGACTCTTATGCCGCGATGCGCTGGGTTTATGATAACGCAGAAGCTCTAAACATCGACACATCTCGCATTGGAATCGGCGGCGACAGCGCAGGCTCAACTCTCGCGGTCGGTGTATGTATGATGGCAAGAGACAGAAAGCATCTGGTGAAATTCGCCTTTCAGATGCTCCCCTACCCATATCTTGATGCTCGAAACAACAGCGAGTCCTGTAAAAAATTCACCGATACGCCAATGTGGAATTCAACGCTATCAAGCAGGATTGCACCGATGACGATGGCAGACAGGAGCCGCGCTGATTACGTGTACTATTCACCCGTGGAAGCTGATAGCTTTGAGGATTTGCCACCTGCCTATATTGAAACGGCAGAGTTCGATTGTCTGCATGATGACGGTATCCTATACGCCGAAAAGCTACGCGAGGTGGATGTGGAAGTCACTCTTAACGAAACGAAAGGCACAATGCACGGCTTTGATATTGTGCAACGTGCAGAAATCACAAAATCCGCTCTCTGTGCAAGAATAAGCTATATGAAGAAAATGTTCGCAAAAAAACGCAAATAGTGCGGATTGATGTGATAATTAAGGGCAGTTATTCATTTCGCACAGGCATTTACCTCTCAAACATTCATGTATGCTTGGTCGGAGAGAGATTGAAATTTTAGTTAAATACATTTTTTCAAGACGTAATACACCGTCGGATTTTAGAAGAAAACAACGGAAGATAACGGAACATAAAAGAGGCTGAAAATCCAGATGTATACTCCTTGCGAGCGTCACCTTTTTCAAGGTGGCGCTTTGCGCTTCTTTGCCGTCAGCAAAGGCTCGCGGAGCAATCTGCGTGAGCGTCCTTGCAAGCAAGCTTGCAGATACGCTTTCACTTGATTATCAAAGGTCTTCGCATCCAACAGAATATCCAACGATTTTTTTAGATATTGCATAAGATTTTCACCTCGTCTTGCGACTTTGGCTAGCCAAGCGAAACGAGGCTGCAAGCTCACTTGCGAGCGAGTGAGCGCGGACTGCTCCGCGGTGGTTCGCATTTTGCGAACGAAGTGCGTAGCACCAAACGGCAACGTTTGCACCGCATAGGAGTATAACCACATTCCGCCCCAAATCAGCACCGCAAAGCAACAATTACCCCCTCCCTCTCGGGTGTTCATTGTAGCATACATTCCCCAATATTTCAAGAGCTTTCGCAACTCTATTTTCAAAGCGCAAAACCGAAAAAAACTGCACTTTAAATATTGCGTTTTAAATGGATATGTGGTAGAATATATACATCAAATTAAAACTTGGAGTGTCATGCCAAAATGAAAGAATTCGAAAAGTTTGATCGAATCGGCACAATCCCTCACAGAAGCTACTACGTTCCTTTCGCCGAAAAAGACGTCATTCGTACTAAACACGGTATTCAAGACAGAACCTCAAGCTCTCGTTTTATGTCGCTCGACGGCGTATGGCAGATAAAAAAGCTCGATCACGTTGAGGATTTCGAAATCAACGAAAAGCTGGAGGACAGAATTCCCGTTCCCGCTTGCGTACAGATGCACGGATACGACCACATCCAGTATCTGAACAGCAGATATCCTTTCCCGGTCATGCTCCCGCACCTTCCCTATGAAAATCCCTGCTGGCATTATCGCCGCACCTTCAATCTGAAGAAAAAGCCCGACGAGAAGTATTATATCAACTTCGAGGGCGTTGACTCCGCATTTTACCTGTATATCAACGGTCAGCTTAAGGGTTACTCCCAGATCTCTCACGCAACCAGTGAGTTTGACGTGACCGAGCTTGCCCTGAACGGTGAGAACACCGTCGACGTTCTCGTTCTAAAGTGGTGTATCTCCACTTATCTTGAGTGTCAGGACAAGTTCCGTTTCTCCGGAATTTTCAGAAACGTATATCTGCTTACCCGTCCCGAAAAGCATATAACCGATTATAAGATTGAAACGAAACTGTCGGGTAGCGACGGCATACTCGCATTTACAAATGAGAGCAAAGTGGATGTAAAGCTTGTTTTCGAAGATAGCAGCGTCATCGTTCCTGCCGGTATGAAGACTGAAATCGTTCATCCGAGAGCAAAGCATTGGACGGCTGAGAAGCCTAATCTTTATACGCTTGAAATCCATGCAAACGGTGAAAAAATTGAAGAAAGCATCGGATTCCGCGAAGTAAGCATCGATGGAAAGGTGTTCAAGATCAACGGCAATCCTGTGAAGCTCAAAGGCGTAAACAGACATGACTTTAATTGCGAGACCGCCGCGACCGTAAGCCTTGAGGATATGGCGAAGGACATCCACTTGATGAAGGAGCTGAACGTCAACGCAGTCAGAACCTCTCACTATCCCAACAGCCCCGAATTCTATCTGCTTTGCGACAAATTTGGCATCTATGTAATGGATGAAGCAGATCTTGAAATGCACGGTGCTTGTACCCGTGACGGTCGCTATGATATTCCTCTTTGGAAAGAGTATGCGGAGAACAATTTCTTTGCACCCGGCATTACCGACAGACACACGGCACTTGTTGAAAGAGATAAGAACCGCACGAGCGTAATCATTTGGTCTCTCGGAAACGAGAGCTCCTTCGGCAAAGCATTTTTCAAGGGCGCAAATTACATTAAAAATCGTGACAAGACAAGGCCTGTTCACTACGAGGGCTTGCAGAACGCAGATCCCAAATACTACTATACCGAGCTTGTCGATATGGTCAGTATGATGTATCCGTCCTTTGAAAAGATTCGCACTGACGTTCTCGATAATCCCAAGGAAACCCGCCCATTTGTGCTTTGCGAGTACACTCACGCAATGGGTAACTCCTGCGGTGATATCGCAGCATATTGGGATATGATTTATAACAATGAGCAGATGATGGGTGCATTCGTATGGGAATGGGCTGACCACGGTATCAAGACCGATGATGGATTCCTTTACGGCGGTGACTTTGAAGAACCCGAGCACGACGGCAACTTCTGTGCGGACGGTCTTCTGACTCCCGACAGAAAGCTGAAATCCAATGCGCTTGAAATGAAGGCTGTTTACGGTGGAAAGACCAAGTCCGAAATGTGTGACGTTGAGATCCCCAAGAGCACCTACAACTTCTCCTCCGCAATCGCTATTGAAGTCAACGAGCATACCGGCGAGATCACCTCGATCAAGGCGGACGGAAACGAGGTTCTCCGTACACCTATCCATTTCAATATTACAAGATATACCGATAACGACCGCGACCTGCTTCCTCATTGGTTTACCCGTTGTAATCTCCGTGGCTGCAAGCCTCATATCTTCTCCTGCGAGAAGTCGAAGAACCACTATAAGTTTGAAGGCGCACTTGCCGCAAACTGCTTGATGCCTGCGGCAGAATTCACGCTTGAATACACCGTAATCGGCAATGAACTGACCGTTTCGGTTTCTTATAAGCTCGGCTCTTACATCGAGAACTTCCCGAGATTCGGATTTGAGTTCGGTGTGGATAAGGGACACTGCAACTTCTCCTACGTGGGCTTTGGTCCTTCCGAGAGCTATGCAGACAAGCTCGCTGCTTGTGAGTACGGTTACTACGTAAGCTCTGCGGAAGAGAACTATGATATGAAGTATATCCGTCCCCAGGAATCGGGTAGCCACTATGCTTGCAAGTATATGGCAGTCAAGGATCTGTTTAAGGTAACTGCAGAAAAGCCCTTCTCCTGCTCGGTCAACCCCTACACGACGGAACAGCTTCGTGAAACTGCTCACGCCTTTGAGCTTGAGGAAAACGATTTCGTTAACGTATGTATCGACGTAGCAATGCGCGGCGTAGGCTCTCACTCCTGCGGTCCCGCACTTCCTGAGAAGTTTGAGATTCCGAAGGAAGGCTCGAATACCTTTAAGTTCACATTCTAATCAATAAAAACTTCTAAGGTGATACCGCTGGAAGAAACGAACAACTTTCGGAGGCGTCTGCATGTATGCCTCCTATTTTCTTAAAAAGGAAAGAGAAATGATGAAAATTGCTTTAATTGCGCACGACAAGAAGAAGGAAGAAATTATTGAGCTTGCAAAGAAATATAAGGACGTTCTTGCTGAATACGAACTCTACGCAACCGGCACGACCGGAACACTCATTATGGGAGAAACCGCACTTCCGATACATAGAATGAAAAGTGGCCCACTTGGTGGTGATCAACAGATTGGCGCAATGCTCGCAAACGGTGAGCTTGGTCTGATTATATTCCTTCGTGATCCGCTTACCGCACAGCCTCACGAGCCCGACGTCTCGGCTCTGCTTCGTCTTTGCGACGTTCAGAAGATTCCGCTTGCAACCAACGCAAGTAGTGCAACCATAATGCTTGAGTCGCTGAAAAACAAAACATTTCCGATGGTTTAAGACATATTAAAGGCCCTCGTTTCCCAAAAAGGAGCGAGGGCTTTCTCAAACCTCAATGTCTGCATTGAAGTAGTCAAGAAAAAGCGGTACAAAACATTATCAAATTAATACCGTATAATCCCGAATAATCTCTGGACATATGAAATCTTTTGTGTTATGTTGTAGTTGCATAGGCAAGAGCATGGGAATGGTAGTCGTGTACGTTTAGCTTAAGAAAACAGTCAAAATAAAAGCACCAACCGCAAGGATTGGTGCTTCATTTTTGGCGCAGGAAGAGGGGTATTCACCAAATGTGAAGATACCCACACCCTGCGCCTGAAGAGCGAGCTCTTCGATCTTCGGGTGGGGTATGCGAACCCCAGTGGCTTTTGGCCTAACGGTTTTCAAAGCGTAATACACTGTCGGATTTTAGAAGAAAATACAAGACTTTAACAGAAGATAAAAGAGGCTGAAAATTCACCTCGCAACATCTAAAAAACAAAAATTTTATTCTATTTTGAAATATTTTGTTGCAAAGAAGAATTTGCTGTGTTATACTATATACGACGTATGGATTATACTCCTGTGCGAGTCCACCGTTTGCACGGTGCGACACTTCGTGTTTGCTTCGCTATCGCAAAGCACTCGCGGAGCAATCTGCTTCGGCTTACTTGCAAGCGAGCTTGCAGATAAGCCTTACATTGATTATAGGAAGGTGTACTATGGCAGTAAGTTATAAAAAGCTCTGGAAGCTTCTAATCGAAAAGGATATGAAGAAAACCGACTTGCGCATCAAGGCAGGTATTTCAACTGGCGCTCTCGCAAAGCTCGGCAAAAACGAGAACGTTAATACCGAAATTCTCGCCAAAATCTGCAAGGTTCTCGAATGCGGCGTTGACGATGTAATGGAATTCATTCCAGACGATAAGGAGTAATAGATATGGCAATCAGTAAGAAACTCGAAATTATATATCACAATGGTCAGCCGGATGGAATTCGTTCAGTTCGCAGACAACTTTCCACAATGACTACATACGTTATTCCTCGTCCGTTGCTTTCGGAAGCAAAGAAACTCTCTGGAATCAACCGCCCAGGAATCTATTATCTGATCAGCGAAAACGACGATAACAAAATCGCACAGATTTATATCGGTCAGACAAGAAACGGTGTTGCACGGCTTGACGACCACAATCGCTCCAAGGACTTCTGGAACAAGGCGATTATGTTTTTAGCTGACAATAAAACCTTCTCCCTTGATATGATAAGCGGTCTTGAAGCTTACGCCATAGCGAAGGCACATGATTCAAAACGCTATAAAGTGGAAAACTCGGTCAATCCTAAATATGAGATTGACGAATACGACCTTCCGTTGATCGAGGAAGTTTACGAAGAAATTCAGTTTATTATGGCAGCGCAAGGTTACAAAATGGATAACACCAAGGTTACCTTAAATGATGCAAAAACCTTACATACAACACGCAACGGAATTCTTGCTTTTGGCGTTTACGATGGCGATAAATTCGAAGTCCTTGAAGGAGCAGAAATAGACTTGAATCGTAAAAGCTTGTCTGCCACGATAGAAAAACAGCGTCAGAATGCTTTTTCAAGTGGCAACATCATTTCTATTGATGGAAAATACAAACTTTCTGTTTCGTTATCTTTTAATTCACCAAGTGCTGCTGCTACATTTGTTCTCGGTGGTAGTAATAATGGTTGGATTGAATGGAAAGATAAAGACGGAAAAACATTGGACGAGCTCTATAGAAAATGATTGAAGGAGGCTTATAATGAAGCCCGAAGAAAAATCTCGACTAACAATCGATAAAAAGTTAATAGAATCTGGTTGGGTAATTCAAGACGTCAAATCATTGAATCTGTCAGCTTCTCTTGGCGTTGCTGTTCGGGAGTTCCCGACGAGTACCGGACCTGTGGATTATGCACTTTTCATAGAAGGAGTGCCCGTGGGGGTAATTGAAGCTAAGAAAACGGATGAGGGCGAAAATATAACTGCCGTTGAGGGGCAGTCTTCTCGCTATGCAAACAGCACGTTTAAGTGGATCAAAAGCATTTACCACATTCGCTTCGCATACGAAGCAACGGACAAGCTCACACGCTTTACCGACTATAATGATATAAAGTATCGTTCAAGAACAGTATTCTCCTTCCATCGTCCCGAAACGCTGAATGCTCTTTTGAAGCAAGCGAATACGGTTCGCAATAATATGAAGAATTTCCCTGAGTTCGATTCTACGGGATTCCGTAAGTGTCAGATTGCGGCTATTGAAAATCTTGATAAATCCTTTGCAGATAATCGCCCCAAAGCTTTGGTGCAAATGGCAACGGGCGCGGGAAAAACGTTTACGGCTATCACTGCGGCATACAGACTTTTGAAATACGGTAAAATGAACCGCATTCTTTTCCTTGTGGATACGAAAGGTCTTGGCGAGCAGGCAGAACGAGAGTTCCTGGCATATAGACCAACGGATGATAACCGTTCATTCTCTCAGATTTACGGTGTACATAGACTCAAATCCTCTTATATACCTGATGGAGTGCAGATTTGCATCAGCACCATTCAGAGAATGTACTCCATCCTCAAAGGCGATGAGCTTGATGAATCTGCCGAGGAGACGTCGTTCAATGAATTCGTAACAGCTGACTCTAAAGCACCCAAAGAGGTAGTTTACAACGAAAAATATCCGCCGGAATTCTTTGATTGCATAATCGTTGACGAGTGCCACCGTTCCATTTATAATGTGTGGAATCAGGTGCTTGAATATTTCGATTCCTTTATTATCGGTCTGACCGCA
>JAZNHE010000067.1:0-17897 GCA_045576795.1 Eubacteriales bacterium
GAATTAAATAAATTATTGAGAGAAATTTTGACTTTAGATTCTGACGATTTGACTATTCTTTCAGGCAGAAAAGATGATAAATTTTCTCAAATTGTAAGAAATGTCGTCGCTCATTCCCCTGAAGGTATTTCAAGTAAAAACGGTTACATAATTGACAAATCAAAAAAGCCTGCCGTTTTTTATGCAAAAGTTGTAATATCCGATGACGCAACAAAATCCATTATTACTACTGAAAAAATTAAAGAACGTAGAGAAAAGAAGCGTAAATTTACAGCAAGAAAAGTTGATTTTAAAACAATCAACAATGAAAATTCTGCATTGGGTGATGCTGGCGAAGTCTTTGCTTTAGAATGGGAACGTAATAGATTAAAGGACTTAAATGTGTCATTCGATATTTTAGATGAAGTAATCCATTTTTCAAGAAAATTTGGTGATGGTGCTGGTTATGATATACTTTCTCGTAAAGATAACGGCTATGAACTCTTATATATTGAAGTAAAAACGACTAAGGGTGGTTTAGATACGCCATTTTATATGTCGGAAAATGAAAAAACCTTTATGGAAATATATAAAGAAAATACTTTGATATATCGTGTCTATAATTATGATAAGGATACTAATGTCGGGGAAATAGAAATCATTACATACGACAAACTCGTAGCAAATTATGATTTTAACCCTATCACTTATAAGGTTACGAAGAAAACTAATATTTAACAATTAAAGGCGAACTGTTAAAAGTCCGCCTTTTTCGTTGTCTTATGGGTGGGTATCATAAATTTACAAAGTATTTTTATTGGGGTGGGATTTTATGTCCCGCCCTGCTTGTAATTCTACCGAAGTATTTGTATACCAAAATAATCCCTTGTAAAGAAAAATACGAACCTTGATTGCTCAGGGCTCGCATCATTCCTGTTTGTGAGTAATATTAAATTTTGATACCATTTTATAATGGGTGCAAATTTTAGTGTTATGGGCGCATTTATCTATAAGGGTTTGCACCTATTTTAGTGTGACAAATTGGAATTGGTTTACTCAATCTCTGTGCGAATAGTAAACACATCGGGAAGATTAAAAATATCCTTTTTCAAGAACAATGGGTAGAAATACTCGTCCTTTAGTCTTTCAAACTCCAGCCATTCAAAAGCATGTATACGATGTCCTTCGTTTGCAGTAAAGCTTTTTCCCCTCGACAGCAAATCAGTATCGGTTATGTCTATTAAGAAGTAAATACAGAGTTCGTGATAGTGCAAATTATCGACATCTTCTGTAAAAAAAGCCTGATTGAACCAAAGAGGACGGACAATCTTAGGCGTAACACCCAATTCTTCTTGAATCTCTCGGATAACCGCACTTTCTGCTGTTTCACCTATCGCAACTCTCCCACCAGGCAAATAGTAATACGGTGACCGCTCATCGTGCATTGCCAAGATTTTACCGTCAGAAATAATCATCGCACACACTCTGTAATTAAATTTCTCGTTACCATTTTTGAACGATATATCCATCCCTTAATCACCTTCTCAAATTTCTATTTATCGTTGAGTTCATTATAGCACAAATCCTAGAGAAAAGCAATGATGAAATCGCTGCGCGATGAAATCTGCCTATGGCAGATGAAATCCAAGCCAAGCTTGGATGAAATTAAATCCACCCACTCGCCGTCGAGGCGGATTTCATCCCACGCATGTGGGATTTCATCGTAAATACGATTTATCCCACCTGAAAAGGTGGATTTAGTTGAAAAAGACTCAGAATTGTATCCAATCCTGAGTCTTTTTCTGGTGCGGGAGACGGGACTTGAACCCGTACGTAAAAACACACGCCCCTCAAACGTGCGCGTCTGCCGATTCCGCCACTCCCGCGTCGAACATTGGTATTATACCATAGCATTTTTTAAAAGTCAATACTTTTTCAAAAAATATTTTTTGTTTTTCTCGCTTTCCGCTTTTTTCCCTAAAATACGCCGCAGTAATAACCTTTTCCTCCTCCTTTTATAAACTTTTGTTGAATTATATTTACAAAAAAAACACACAAAATACAAAAATCTTGTGTTGAATACGACATTTTTTGGCATTATAATTGGATTAATATAACATTTCAAGCAAGGATGTGATATCAAACTATGAGCAAACAAAAGTCAAACCTTTTGTGTTCAAAGCTTACTAAGGACCAATTGCTTAGCATACCTAATATTCTCTCATACGTCAGGCTCTTACTTATACCTGCAATAGTACTGACGTACTGTAAGCTTAGCTCCCCTGCGATTACAATATCGCTAATCATTCTATCCGGTCTAACAGATATACTTGACGGATTTATCGCTCGTAAATTCAATATGGTGACAGATCTCGGTAAGGCCCTTGATCCTCTAGCGGATAAGCTCACACAGGCAGCTATACTGATATGCCTTATATCCAGGTTCAAAATAATTATACTACCGATTACACTAATGGGAGTAAAAGAAAGCATCAGCTTTACTTTAAGGCTGAAAATCTTCAATAAAACGGGAGTGGTAAATTCAGCAAAATGGCACGGAAAAATTAATACAATAATTATATACTCTGTTGCAATTCTCCATATTATGTGGTATAATATTCCCGTCATCGTATCACACATATCGGTCACTGTATCGGTTATGATGATGGTCATATCCTTTGCTCTGTATCTCATCGAGGATATGATAATGCTAAAAAACAGTAAAAAATCTTAATAAGCAGGATTACTACTATGATACGTGCAAAAATTGTTTCTTCTCTTGAAAAAATATTCATCGATAAAAAAATCGACGACTTTAACACTCTTGAAAAAATCTCCGTACTCAAAGGAGAGCGTCTCTCGATACAGCTCGCTGTTACATACGAAGCGGACAATAGTCCGTATCTGCACGAGTCGCTGAGAATTGTACCCGTGGTGAGCGGTGAGCTCAGTAAATACTCTAATATGAGACGTGTATTTTCCGTACCTGTATCAAAGACGGTTAACAACATCGGTACAGATGATAACTATTTAAGAACAGAGCCGGGACTCTTCCCCGATATCCTAAAGCCTCTGTATTACGGCGGCAAAATTACTCTCTCATCAGGACATACAAACGCCGTCTGGATTGAAATAAACGTGCCACAGGATGCAAAGTGCGGAGAGAGTGAATTCACCGTTGTGATTGACGGCGGAGACTACGGACACGTAAGCTGCTCTATAACGATAGAGGTCATCGATGCGATACTGCCTGACGAGGACATATATTTTACACAGTGGTTCCATTCAGATTGTCTTGCAAACTATTATAACGTAGAAGTGTGGTCATCTGAGCACTGGCGTATAGTAGAGAATTTTGTCAAGGTGGCAAGACGTAACGGTATAAACACACTGCTTACTCCCGTATTCACACCTCCTCTTGACACTGCGGTAGGCGGTGAAAGACGCACTACTCAGCTTGTCGGTGTTTATGTAAACGACGGTGTTTACTCTTTTGACTTCGCGTTGCTCGATAAATGGATAGACATGTGCGACAGATGTGGAATTGACAATCTTGAAATCTCCCATCTATTCACCCAATGGGGAGCAAGTCACGCGCCTAAAATAATGGCGACGGTCGATGGAGTATACAAAAAGATATTCGGATGGGAAACAGATGCTACGGGAGAGGAATATGCGAGCTTCTTGCAATCATTCCTTACAGAATTGCTCAAGTATCTTAAAAACAGGGGCGTTGACAAGCGTTGCCTGTTCCACGTATCGGACGAACCGGGATTAGCTCACATCGAAAACTATGCAAAGGCACGCGCGATAGTTTCTGACATACTTAAAGACTATGTCATTATGGATGCTCTATCTAAGTATGATTTCTACTTAAAGGGCGTAGTCGATCATCCTATACCCTCGACAAATCATATCGCTCCGTTTATTGAGGGCGGTGTCCCTGATTTGTGGACGTATTACTGCGTAAGCCAGCCCATTAACGTATCTAACCGCTATCACTCAATGCCTGCTTGGCGCAATCGCTCAATAGGTATGCAGATGTACAAATACAACATAAAGGGATTTTTACACTGGGGATATAACTTCTATAACAATCAATTCTCGGGAGATCCTATAAATCCCTACTACGAGCAAAGTGCAGACTTCTCCTTCCCCGGCGGTGATGCATTCTCGGTATATCCGGAGATGGACGGAACCGCTCTGGAATCTCCAAGACTCGTGGTATTCCACGAGGCATTGCAGGATATAAAGGCAATGAAGCTGGCAGAAAGTCTATACTCGCACGATGAGGTAGTCGCTGCCATAGAGGAAGTATTCGGGCAGACACTTACGTTTGACACCTGTGCAAAGAGCGCGGAAACGATGCTCGGTATACGTGAAAAAATCAATCTTATGATAAAGAAAGCAATTAAATAAACAGCAAAAAGCGGCTATTCGGTTTTACCGATAGCCGCTTTTGATTAAATGCGTGTGTTGTTTTTTTGATATGCGAGGCGCTCCGAGCCGTCGGAAATATGGATTATACCGCAGTGTTTGAAGCCATACTTCAAAAGGGCGCGCTGCATAGGGATATTATCTCTGTGAGTATCTATGCGGAGTCGATCTGCGTGCGATGAGCAATAGTCAAAAACAAATGCCACAATTCCCTTTCCCTTATCGGCGACCGCAATTCTGTGAATGACTGCATACGGCTCGTTGTCAGGCCATTCGCCATCATATATTTCGCTGTAAGTAGGATCGGGGCCTGCGCTGAAATAAAAGACGGCGGCTATATCTCCCTCGTCTGTTACAACGTAGCTTTTACCGGAGTTAATGTCGCACTCCACTTGCTCGCGCGAGGGGTATGTAGTTTTCCATTGATTTGGATTTCCTGTTTCCGCCATAAAACAACGTGCTTTTTCGTATATTTTTAATATTTTATCTATATCAGAAATTTTAGAACTTCTTATCTTCATAAATGTTTCCTACCACTTTTTTTATAAGCAAGTAGGCTACCGCGAATGGTAGCCTACTTTGTTATATTCCAAGATAACCCTTAAGCACGAGCAGTGTGTTCTTTACACCGTCCTTATGACTGCGCTCGTAGCCGTGGCTGGCATATACGCCTGCACCAATCAGGCCGTGTCTGATGTCATATCCTGCAGAAAGAGTCGCCTCAACGTCAGAGCCGTAGTAAGGATATACATCCACCGCATAATCCGCGCTCTCCGTCTTAGCTGCCTCAATAAGCGCACCAACAACGTTGTAATTATAGGGGCCGTGCGAGTCCTTGGCACAGATAGAAACCTGGTGCTCCTTGCAGTTAAGACCTGCTCCGACACAACCCATATCAACACTGATAGCCTCTGTTACATTGGTCGGTACAGATGCCGCACCGCCATGTCCTACCTCTTCATACACAGTCACGTGAACATAGGTGTGACGCGGAAGCGTAATACCGTTATCCTTTATGTATTTTGCAAATCCGAGAAGAATACCAACGGACAGCTTATCGTCAAGAAAACGGCTCTTTATGTATCCTGATGAGGTAACTCTCGTACGGGGGTCAAAGGCTACTATATCACCGACCTCAATACCGAGATTTTTAAGATCGTCGGACGTTGACACGTCCTCGTCAAGAACGATCTCCGTAGTATCAAAGCTCCTCTTGGTATCTGCATACTGACCGTTAACGTGTACAGAGGGGTTTATTAGCTGAAGCGTGCCCTCGTATACATTACCGTCTCTGGTATATACTCTTACGTTTTCGCACTCCGCATTTTCCGCCCTCATTCCTCCGAGATTGGTTATGCGCAGTCTTCCGTTGCCCTTGAGCTCTGCGACCATACCGCCAAGAGTATCGGTGTGCGCCTCAAGAAGCAAGCCGCCAACCGAATTGTCCTCTCCTCCGAGGTCTACAAGTACTCCGCCCTTCTCCGTTATTGCGGATGAAAAGCCGAGTGAGTCAAACTCATCCTTTACATATCTGACAGCACCGTCGGTAAATCCCGTGGGGCTGTCTATTGCAAGTAATTCGCACGTCTTTGCGACGGCAAAATCAACATATTTTTCCATATTCTTACCTATCAAAGCTCAATTACGTCGCGAGCCTCTCTGTTTATCCATTTTCCATCCGTGAAATCAGGAATTATCTGAGGTGCGCCACCAAGCATTATGGACTGCTCGGAAAGTGCCGTAACTGCCATCCATGCAGCAGCATCATATACGTCGATGGGCATTTCCTTACCGTTAAGCAGACAATCACTGAACACCTTGAACTCAAGAGTATCTATACCGCCGTGACCGCTCGCAAGCTCCTCATCGGTAATGTTCTTCCACAAGTCGGGAAGAAACTCATCATTATATTTGTCCGCTGTATTAAGATTCTGTCTAACGCCATCAACCGAATCCCAATGTTCAGGATCGCCGTCCAGATATATGGTATTTGTGTCCTTAAAGCAGAAGCCCTTGTCACCTCTTATGCCAAACTCTCGGCTGTAATAAGGACGAGGAAGAGTTGTATCAAGTCTCAGAAGAATTGTCTCTCCTCCCGCACAGGTAATCAAGGTGTTAACTATATCACCCTGCTTGAACTTGCGTCCCTCGAGTGTAGGATCCTTTTCAACAAGCTCAGGATGATCCTTTACATACTGCTCAAGACCGCAGGACTTGGATGCTACGGATACAAGAGAAAGCATTCTGTTACCGCGGTTTATGTTAAGCAGCTTTGCAATAGGACCGAGCTCGTGAGTAGGATAGTTTTCACTGTTTCTGTAAGTATAATTACGAAGTCTGTAATGACGATCAATATTTCCTCTAGAAATCTCGCCTCTGAGATCATGTGCATATGTACCGTGGCAGTGAACTATTCTACCAAGCTTGCCGGATCTTGCAACGGCCGTAGCAAGAAGCTCGAACTTGTCAAAGCAACAATTCTCCATAAACATTATGGGAGTCCCTGATGACTCATACGCTGCAACGAGTCTGTGAAGCTCATCGATACTGTATGCTCCGCCAACCTCAAGCGCAACCGCCTTGCCTATCTTCATTGCCTCGATGGCTACCTCTATATGATATTCCCAAGAGCATGCAACGTAAACCGCATCCACGTTATCCGATGTAAGCACATCATGATAATTTAGCGTTCCGAGAACCTTGTTACCGTACTTTTCCTCATTTTGCTTAACGCCGTTGTCTACTCTATCCTGATAAAGATCACAAACAGCCGTAACCTCAATGGAAGGGATTGAATGCAAGGAGTGCTCGGTAACGTAAGAGCCTCTGTTTCCATAACCAACGACACCCATTCTGATTTTGTCCATAATTACACCTCCAAGTATAATTTCAAATAACAAGGTTAGTATACCATTGCCGATTATTTAAGTCAACTAACAAGTAGGAAAATGTTCTTTTTTACAAATATATTATCTTTTTTTACAAATGCGCTAATATGTTATTTTACCTATTGCCAAAACACGAAATATGTTGTATAATATATTAGGAATTTACTTTATTGGATGGTGGTTGACTTGCGTAACAGACATTTATATGCTGTATTGACGTTGTTGTTGATGCTGTCGCTACTTATTTCTTCATGCAGCCTTACCTCGGAGTCGCAATCTCCTATAAGCCTTGACAGTATACCTCCGTTTGACGGCGAGACCGCCTACGTCGTAATAAATGATAACGTTCCATTCTTTACAGAAGATGAGATAGTTTCAAGGTCGTATGAAAAATACGGAGAGCTTGACGGACTTGGCAGATGCACCGCAGCTATTGCCTGCATAGGCAAAGATATAATGCCCACAGAGGACAGAGGCTCTATCGGCTCGGTTAAACCGAGTGGATGGCAGACAGTAAAATACGATATTGTAGACGGAAAATATCTATACAACAGGTGTCACCTCATTGGGTATCAGCTGACAGGAGAAAATGCCAACAAGCAAAATCTTATAACGGGAACCAGATTCCTTAACATGAAGGGAATGCTCTATTTCGAAAATATGGTTGCCGACTATATTAAAGAAACGGGCAATCACGTTATGTACCGTTCAACACCGATATTTGACGGAGACAACCTTGTAGCGAGCGGTGTGCTGATAGAAGCACTCTCGGTTGAGGACGGCGGTGACGGTATATGCTTCAATATATATGCGTACAACTGCCAGCCCGGAATAAGCATAGACTATGCCACGGGCGACTCTCATCCCGAGTGACGGAGGTATTAATGAGAAATATTAAGGTTGCCATAACAGTAGACGATAAATATGGACTTATGTTCAATCATCGCAGGCAGAGCCGCGATAAACTTTTGATAGATGATTTATGTAAGAAACACAACGGAACTATATACATTTCAGAGTATTCTGCCCCGCTTTTTGTTGAGCATACTGACAGAATATGCGTTTTAGACAATCCGTTAGCGGACTGCCCCGACGGTGCGCTCGCCTTTGTTGAAGGGATGCATCTCGGGCAGTATATGGATGAAATCGGCGAGCTTATCGTATATCACTGGAACAGACTCTACCCCTCTGATATGCGACTCGATATAGACGTAAGAACCTGCGGACTCAAGATGAATGCGAAATACGAGTTCAAGGGAAATTCGCATGATAAAATAACGAAAGGAATATACAAAAGATGAAATCAACAACAATGATCAAAATTATTGCTCTCTTGCTCGTTCTTTGTATGGCACTCAGCTCCTGTGATCTGTTAGCCTCAATTACCGGCGGTGGCGATAATAATGTTGTCGACAACGGCGGTGATAACAATGACAGTACCGATGGCGACGGCAGTACCGACGGCGATGGAAACACTAACAATGGTGACAACAACGGTAACGGTGACAACAACGGTAGCGGCGACAACAACGGTAACGGCGACAACAACGGCAACGGCGACAACACAAACGATGGCAACGATACCGTAATAGGAGAAAACGGATTCAAATATGAAGACGTTCCTTCTTATTCCGGCGAGCACTACGTAGTTATCAACAACAATAATCCCTATTTTACAGAGGATGAAATTACAACCAAGAGCTTTGAGAACTACGGTGAGCTTGATTCACTGGGCAGAGTTACTACTGCATTTGCTTGTCTTGGCAGAGATCTTATGCCTACAGGATCAAGACCGTCAATTTCCTACAAGCCTACAGGCTGGGTTCAGCGCGACTATCCCACAACTATCGTAAGCACAACACAGATATACAACCGCAGCCACCTTATTGCATGGTCGCTTGCAGGTGAAGGTGATAACGAGTTAAACCTCATGACAGGTACTCCCTACTTCAACCAGAGGGGTATGCAGATATTTGAATCTCAGGTACTCGACTACATAAAGGAAACAGGCAATCACGTAATGTACAGAGTTACTCCTGTTTTTGGCGGTAACAATCTCCTGGCATACGGTGTGCTTATGGAGGGCTATTCAGTTGAAGACAACGGCGATGGCATCTGCTTCAACGTATTCCTCTACAACGTTCAGCCCGGCGTAGAATTCAACTATGCGACCGGTGAAAACTGGCCTATAAAGACAGAAGACGACAATAATGAGGAGCAGACTCCCATAAGCGGAAACTCATTTGATCCCAACACGCTCAAGCCTGTAAGCTCCTCCGTAAAGGACAATTCCTACTCCTCACGTCATTCAGATGACGGCTGGCAGGCAGAATTCGCAGCAAAAATTGAAGCCGGCTATGCGCCCAATTCTCCTATGTCGTTAGTGCTTAACGGAAAGGCTACCTCCAAGGGTACGCTTGTATCTCCCGTTATCTCGGGCGGTATCTCTTCCCTTTCATTCGGTTACGGCTTCTGCTATTCGGACACTCAGTTCTCTCTCACCATCAACATAAAGCAGAACGGTGAAATAGTCGATACTGTTACCATAGTAAAAACAGGCCTTGCTCAAAACACGCATTATACGTATGAGTGGATACTCGATGAGCCTATCACAGGCAACTTTACTATCGAGTTTATAAATAACGCGCTTGGAAACAATACCGGCAACAAGGAAAGAGTCGGACTGTACAATATCAGCTGGACGAGCGCAAAGTAAGCATAAATAACATATCAAATCAAGTCTATTTAAGATCGGGACACGCGACGCTGTCCCGATCTTTTTTTTACTTTGCTGTCAATTATCCCGTCGTACGTATAACACCTCAAAGATAACTGTATATAATACGAATACCGATACTTGTATTAAGTTGTATCAAGACCTTTGCATTTTTACTTAAAATGCCATATGTTAACAAAATATTAGAAAAATATTGATTTTTTTACAAAGTGTGATATAATGTAGGTATGATGCTTACTTTGCGCACGTATGCGCGTTGAGTGAGTAAACAAGACAAGGTGGAAATTAAGAATGGAAAAGTTTGTAATACTTCCCGACATTACCTGCGACTTATCGGAGGAAATAAGAAATCATTTCGGTCTTAAGGATTATATCAGTGGACACGTACACATTGACGATCGAGATATAAGGACGATGCTTGACTGGAGCATTATATCAAGAGAGGAATTCTACAAGACTCTCGCTAACAAGAAGCGCAAGGTTACCAGCGCAACTCCCAGCCCTGAGGAATACTATATTGCATTCAAGAAGTACGTGGAGGAAGGCTATGGCGTCATCAGCATGTCCATATCCTCCAAAATCAGTGCGACATTTGACGTTGCCTCTTCGGCAGCAAAGCGCATAAAAGAAGAATATCCCGACGCAAATATATATTGCTTTGACTCAAAGCGCATGTCCGGCTCATTCGGTCTGCTTGTAATGTATGCATGCGAGATGTGCAACGAGGGAAAGAGCTTTGAGGAAGTCGTAACCTGGCTCGAGGAAAACAAGGCAAGAGTGCATCAGATGGGTCCGATAGACGATCTCACTTTTGTTGCAAGACGCGGACAGATATCTCCCGGCAAGGCATTTATGGGAAATCTCGTAGGTATCAAGCCTATGGGTGACTGTAACTCCGACGGTTATGTAACCGTTCTTGCAAAGGTTAAGGGTATCAAAAACGCCCTCAATATTACAGTATCCTACCTTGAAAAGGTGGGAACAGACCTCGAGAATCAGTATATACTTGTAAGCCATACTGACAGAGAGGATTACGCAAACGAACTGAAATCTAAGATTGAGAGCAAGGTCAACTGTAAAAAGGTATTTGTCAGCGACGTATTTAGCGGTTGCGGTACAAATATAGGTCCCGGCATGATAGGAGTATACTTTATGGGCGAGCCCATATCCCCTGAGTGCGCGGTCGAAAAAGAGGCACTTGCACTTGTGATCGAACAAAAATCTAAATAAACGGACATATAATTATGACAACTAAGATAACAGGTTCAATATATGTTAAGCTCTTAGATAGCGGAATCAGAAATCTCAACAAGCACAGAGATACAATAAATGACCTTAACGTATTCCCTGTACCCGATGGTGACACAGGCACTAATATGGTTATGACTCTGCGCTACGGCTATGAGTCCTTAACCGACGAAGCTCAGTCGTTACAAGAGATTGCAAAGACTTTCTCGACTGCTGCGGTGTTTGGCGCACGCGGTAATTCAGGTGTAATCGCATCTCAATTTTTCAAGGGCATTTGTGAAGTATTGAAAAAATATGATGAGGCCGACAGTGTAATTCTTTCCGAGGCACTCGACTCCGGCTGCAGCTATGCATATGCATCGGTTGCAAAGCCGGTAGAAGGCACTATGCTCACCGTCATTAAAGATGGCTCGGAGGCAGTACGCTCTGCCCTGCCGTTAGACACTATCGATGAAGCTATAAAGATCTTTTTGTCTGCTGCGCGTATCTCACTTGAGAATACACCTAATCTTCTGCCTATACTGAAAAAGGCAGGCGTTGTGGACAGCGGAGCTTGCGGCATTGTATATTTCTTTGAGGGTGTCGAAAAATTCCTTGCAGGTGAGACTGTGGAATACGGAGACTCTCTGTCAGAAAGTGAGTATATAGATCTTACTAAGTTCAACAAGGACACTGTATTTGATTACGGCTACTGCACAGAGGGACTCATCCAGCTGAAGATGGATACTGATGATTTTGATTATCAAAGATTTGAAAGTGATCTCTTGAAGCTTGGCAACTCTGTTGCTACATCTCTTGAGGGCGACAAGGTAAAACTGCATATCCATACAAAAAACCTCGGCAGACTTCTTGGATACTGTCAAACATACGGTGAGTTTCTTACCATCAAAATAGAAAATATGACAGTACAAAACATGCAGAAGGAAAATCCTGTTGAAGAGCCTCACGAGGTCCAGAAGTACCTTTACAACAAGGATAGCGTCGTTTCCGCCTTTGCAGTGGTTGCAGTTGCTACCAACGAAGAAATGCAAAGATTGCTGTTTGAGATGGGAGCTGACGTCGTTATTCTCAGCGAAATTTCTCCCTCTTCGCAGGAATTTATAGAAGCATTTGAGTTGATAGATTCACAGGAAATACTTGTATTCCCAAACAGTCCCAACTCAATCCTTACCTCTATGCAGGCTGCGAGCTTGAACAAGAAGGCTCGAATCACAGTCCTCAATTCCCGTTCACTTGCAGAGTGCTACTCCGCTCTCGCTATGATCGATTTTAGCAGTTCGGTGTTGAATGCCATCAATACTGTCAATGATGCTCTGGCTAATGCATATGAGATATCCGTTTATCATGCGACGAGAGACGTTAAATACGGTTCAAGAAAGATCAAGCGTAACGAGTTCTTCGCTCTTTGCGATAAGGAATTGCTTGAAGTTACGGGAACGCTCGAAGAGACTACGTTAAAATCCATAAAGTTAGCCATGGAAAAGAACGAGTACAATTTGCTGACAATATTCTATGGGAAGAATATGTCCGAGGAATATGTCGAGTATTTGAGTGATAAAATACGGCAGATTGCGAGCGATATTGAAGTCGTATCTATTCCTTCGTACGAAACATTATACAGTTTAACGCTATCATTTGAATAAGGACGGTGCTAATATGAAAAAAATAACAAGCAAAAAAAAGCTATTCTTCTATGGTTGCTCCGGACTCGGAGTAAACATGCTGAACATCATAATGGGCTCGTATCTATGCAGTGCTCTTATGACGGGCGGATTCATAAATAATATTGATCAGTGGACATACACGGGCAAGACGCTCGTTGTAGCCGGTCTTTGGGCTGTATTGCGCTTTATTGCAAAGGCCTTCGACGGTCTTATAGACCTCCCTCTCGCTGCGTTTGCTGACAAAATTAACAGTAAATTCGGCAGAAGAAAAGCAGGCATACTTGTAGGTCTTATTCCCACTATAATTTCGTATTGTCTGTTCTTGATACCTATCAATCCTCATGAAAGCTATCTCAACACAATATGGTTTGGAGCATTGCTTATAATCTTCTATGCATGCTACACGTTGACTATGCTTACATACTACGCGACATTCTCCGAGATTTGCAAGGATGAGAGCGACGCGCTCTTCCTCTCAAACTCAAAATCAATATGCGACGTTGTATACTTCAGCTTGAGCTTTGCTCTTGTACCTGTTTTCGTTTCACTTGGAGTAAACATCCGTCTTATCGCGCTCATATTCCTTCCCCTTGTTCTCACTATGCTCATCCCGTTCTTTATGCTCAAGGAAAATGATAAGGATACAAAAATTGACGCAGAGCCTCTCACGCTTCGCAGATCGTTGGCAGTTTCTTTCAAGAACAAGACATTTATTTATTGGATGCTTACGTTATCCGTAATGACTATAGGTCTTCAGCTCTTCCTCGGCGGTATAAATGAGTTATTCTCAACTACCGGCCTTAATATGACGGTGGTAATGGCATCATCGTTTGCACCCGTACCACTTACAATAATGGCATACAACAAGCTTGTTAAAAAATACGGTCTTGGCCTCGGATATAAGTTTATCCTCGCGGTATTCTCCGTAGGTATGGTCATTCTTCTGCTCTGCTACAAGCTTCTTGCAATCAATCCCGACAATATGACTATCGTGACAGTTATAGCCATCATCGGTGGTATTTTCGTGTCATTCTCGCTCGGTGCTTTCTTCTCTATCACCTACAGTGTTCCCACAAACCTTGCTCAAAGAGAGCTGCGTCTTAACGGAAACAGCGTATCCGGTATGTACTTTGCAGTACAAGGTCTGTTTGAAGGTGTTGCGGCAGGTATTGCCACCGGTCCCATACTTACCTTGCTCAAGGATAAAAACGTAATATATCTGCTTCCGATAGTAGTTATCGTATGCTGTGCTATTGCTTTTGTAATGTCCTTCTTCTTCCCGTCCGAAATCAAGTATATGAGTAAGGATGTAGAAATGAGCAAAAAGGCTCCTAAATAACGCATAACTAAAAAAACGAAACATGATATATTCAATTTTCAGAATTATAGGACTCATTTTAGGTTATCCGATCCAGCTGCTGTTTTTCAAGCGTAAAACCTATTATGAGGACAAAAAAAGCACTTGTGTGAAGAGCGGAGGCAAGCTGATTATCTCCAATCACTTCAATATGTTTGACTATGTTATGACCTCATTTATAGTGTTTCCAAGGAAATTAAACGTGGTAGCTTCAGAGATGCCGTTCAAGAGTAGAATTCTCCGATTTCTTATGAAATTCTTCGGTGCTATAGAAGCCAACCGTGTAACAAAAAGCATGCGTTTTATGGACACGTGTGCAGAGGTTATAAACAGCAATCAGCTTGTCCAGATATACCCCGAAGGACGCAATTCTCCCGACGGAAAAATACACGAATTCAAGCACAGCTATCTCGTCATAGCTCACCGCGCAAAATGTAAAATTCTACCTATTGTTACAGATGGAAATTACGGCATCTTCAAGCGTGCAAGCGTTATGATAGGTAAGGAGATTGATGTATCACCGTTCTTTACTACGGACCGCCGTACTCCTCCGAGAGATGAGCTGGAAAGAGCAAACGAATACGTTCACACAAAGGTTCTCGAGCTCAGAGAGGAGCTTGAAAAATTGAAAACAGCTAAAAGGAAAAAATAATGCTTAAAATTATCACACATCCTATATTTCTGTGGGTGGTAGGAATAAACCTTGCACTTGGTCTGTTGCTGTTGATTACGTCATATATAGTAGCATCGTATATTGTATACACAACTACCCTAAGAAACAATAAAAGAGATAAGTGGGGACGTAATTTACCAAGTGATATGACCCCGGACTCCGAAAGAATGTACATGATAGGCAATGAATGGAGTGTAAAAAATGCAAAATTCAAGCACGATGTACATATAGTTAACGAAGGCCTTAATCTTTACGGTGAGTATTACGACTTTGGCTATGATAGATGTGCTATGATTCTTTCAGGACGCACGGAATCATTGATATACGGTTACTATTTTGCTAAGCCTTATGCAGAGAGCAACTGTAACGTACTTGTTATGGACCCTCGCGGACACGGTTTAAGCGACGGTGAATTTAACACTGGCGGCTTTGAAGAAAGCAAGGATATAATAGCGTGGGTTAATTTTTTACAATCGGAATACGGTATAAAATCCATCATTTTCCACGGTATATGCATTGGTGCCGCAGGTGGAATGTTTGCCCTTACATCAGGAAACTGTCCTGACTGTGTTGAGGCAATGGTAGCGGAAGGAATGTTCCCTAATTTCGGAGAATCCATGAAGAACCATCTCATAGAGAGAAAAAAGCCGGTGTTTATTATGTACAATCTTATTGACGCATGGCAGAAGCATTACACCGGACACACGATGAAATTCGGTCCTATAGACGTAATCAATAAGATGGATAAGCCACTGTTGATGCTTCACAGCAAGGAGGATGCCTACTCTACTCCCGAATATGCGCAAAAGCTATTCGAACTTGCAGGCAGTGATAAAAAAGAGCTCGTATGGTTTGAGCACGGCAAACATTCAATGCTGAGAATTACCGATACAGAGCGCTATGATGAATCCATCAAAGAATTTATAAAAACAAAATTACCTCAAAGGGTATAAATAAGGAGGAAAATATGTTTTGTAAGCATTGTGGCTTTGAATTGCCCGAAAATTCAAACTTCTGTCCGAAATGCGGAAAGGTCAACGACACAAATAATAAGGAGCCTCTTAACGATAATAAAAACGAGGTGCCTGAGATAAATATGTTCTCTGACTTCTCGATTTACGAGGAAAATAAAAAACAGCTTTCCGGAAAAATTCTCAAGAATGCTATCATGGGTCTGGCATTTGCATTGTCATTTTATTTGTCGCCCATCGGCCTTGTATTCTCTATAATATCCAGGTCTTTGCTCCGCAAATACAAGAGCAGTTACCCCTCTACAGATGCAAAGGCGGGAGTTGGTAACGGTATTGGAATTGCCGGACTTGTTTTGAGTATAATATTCACCGTTTTACTCGCGATATATGTTTTAGTCTTTTTTGTTACGCTATTGGGCTTAAGTGAGCTTAGCTCAATCGATATGTATGATGTATACGATCCTTTTGGTTTTTAACTCTGTGAATTCTTTTGTAAGTATTTGCGCATAATCTCTTAAAAACTAACGGAGAAAAAATGAACCCCATACAACGAAAAATACTCGACGGCATGTTCATCGCAAAGAACGGAGCACATGGAATTAATGCAACCGCTGTAACTGTTGCTTATCAAGCAATTTTCACTCGTTGTAACCGACCTGACTATACGGTTAAATACGGTGAATATTGCTACGAGAGAGTTAAAAATATTCTGCCCCGCTCTGAATTCTTCTTCAAGGTAAAGGGCACGAAGCTTAAAGCCTACTACTATGAATCAAAGAAAAAACTCGGTATCGTGATCGTATCGCACGGAATAAAGTCAGGTGCTGATGATTATATCCCACTGATAAAGTATGTAGTGCAGAACGGTTTTGACGTTTTTGCCTACGACGTTACAGGGACATATGAATCCGAGGGCGACAACACCGTTGGCATGTGCCAGGCAATTATCGACCTTGAAGGTGCTATAAAATACGTACAATCGAGCTATATGTTCAACAACATGCCTATTTTCCTGATTGGTCACAGCTGGGGTGCATATGCAGCGGCATCAGTGCTCTCGCTTTGCGACGGAATAAGCGGATGTGCAGCTATTGCAGGAATGAACAACGGCTGCAACATGATGGTAGACAAGGCTACTCAATACGTTGGAAAGATCGGTGCTGTGCCGGGTCCTCTATTTGATGAATACCAGAGAATGCTGTTCGGTGATTACGTCGATTGTAATGCAGTAGCAGGAATCAATTCCAAGCCTATACCCGTTCTTGTTGCTCATGGTATTACTGATAAAACTATCACGTTCAATACGCAGTCAATTATTTCTCATAAGAACGAATTTACCAATAAGAACGTGCAATACTACATCGGTAGAGGTCTTAACGGTGGACATGATGATATATGGCATTCCAAGGAAGCATATATATACAAAAAAGAAATAGACAGTGATGCGAAGCTATTATCCTTTGAAAGAGGTGAGCAGCTTACAGAACAGGAACAAATCGCTTTCTGTAACACTGTTGATCACAGATTATACAGTGCACCAAACGAAGAGCTTATGGATAAAATCATATCTATGTTCAAATCCGCGCTTAGAAGATAGTAGATATTAAAATCGGGGGAATAACTCCCCCGATTTTGACATTATTTTTTATTAAAAGATAAAATATTTTGAAAAATCAGTTGACAAAATCAGAATTATATGTTATAATACCATAGGTAATCGGAAATGCACCTTTAGCTCAGTTGGTAGAGCAACTGACTCTTAATCAGTGGGTCCCGGGTTCGAATCCCTGAAGGTGCACCAAAAAAAGAAAAACACCACCTTGTTGGAGTGAACCCAAGGCAATAGACACGAAATAAAAAAACTTTTCGTAGAATAGCTTTAATTTACTCTTAAAAGCTCGTTATTTCTTGAAACTGACATCGTTTCTCATACGGTGTCAGTT
>JAZNHE010000068.1:0-37515 GCA_045576795.1 Eubacteriales bacterium
CAAGGGTATTTTCAGGAACAACACCAACCGAAATCACAGCCATATCAGCGCTGATCTGCTGCCCGTCGGATATCTCGAGCAAAACCTTGTCGCCTATCACGCTCATTTTTTCGGTGCTGCTATTCAGTAATAGCTGTACTCCGCGTGAACGGAAGCTTGCGTGGATGAACGATGCCATATCACAGTCAACCGTAGGCAAAAGATGATTGCCACGCTGAATGATCGTCGTTTTGATCCCAAGCTCAGTAAGGTTTTCCGCCATTTCAAGACCGATAAATCCACCGCCGATCACGACAGCTGTTTTAGGCTGATCTTGCTCTATAAATGTACGGATCTTCAGCGTATCCTCTACCGTTCTAAGCGTAAAGGTTCTTTCGTTTTCTATATAAAAATCAGGCAAAAGGGGCTTTGCGCCGGGGGATAAAATCAGCTTATCATAGCTTTCCGTAAAGCGCGTTCCCGTTTTCAAGTCGATTACGGAAACGGTTTTGTTTTTCGCGTCAATATCGGTTACCTCGTGGTATACCTTGGCTTTAATTTTGAAACGTCGATAAAAGCCTTCGGGCGTTTGCAACGTCAAATCTTCTTTATCATCAATGATTCCACCGATATAATACGGCAAACCGCAATTTGCGTATGAAATGTAACCCGAACGCTCAAAAATGACGATCTCTGCTTTCTCGTCTAGTCTTCTTATTCTTGCCGCAGCAGTTGCTCCACCTGCAACCCCGCCGATAATGATGATTTTCATAGCTTCTCCTTTCGCATATAAGGATGTCATTAAATTGCTAGTAAATAAGCAACGCGACTTTTGTGTTTATTGTACCATATAATCCGCTTGTTTTCAAGCACCATGTGCAAATAGCTAGAAAAAGCAAAAAAATGAGAGAAAAAGACATTCCGGTTAAATTGGGTGGGAGAGGCCGCAAGTTCTTACTCTATACATCGTAGCGACTTGACCGGGGAGCGTAAGTTCCGTCGCCTGCGCCCTCGCTCTGCCGAGCGAGAAGTCTTGTTTGCTACTCGGCGGGCGTACACGCCGAGCTTAACGCAATGTTCCACTCAGACCAAAAAAGCATTGGAAACACAGCGTTTTCCAATGCTTTTTCCTTATCCTGTTACGCAGTTTTTCGGCAACTGCTACACAATTTGCTAACATTATACTTCTTCTAATACAGATTGTCAAGAATTAAATTAAAAAGGACGAGGATACCATCAAAAGCTAGTATACTCGCCCTTAATTTTTGCTTGTTTTTTACGCTTGTTTGTTTTTAGGGAGTCGTGCTAAGGCAAAGCGACGATACGCTTTTGCCTTACCACCCAAAGTCGTCCCACTCACCCTCGTATCCGCTATCGGTGAAGCTGGTGGTTATTACGTCCTTGTCATCAAGCTTTATTATCTCAATTTCGGGTGAAACAAACTTTTTATCCATCGTTAGCTCCTCCCTAATTAAGAAAATAGTCTACAACAGCTGTACAGTAGCTGTAAAGAGCCTGAACCATACGCTTGGTGTTTTCGTTAGTACTGTTTTGCATAGAGGTTACGTAATAAGCCATGCCGTAAACCAAGCTATGCTGAACCTCGCCGTTAAGGCAAAGCTCAAAGGTGAAATCATCATCGTACTCACAAGGAAGAATAGGTTCACCTGTGAACACGTACGTGTTATTGCCTGCGCTCATAAAGAACTCGGAGCCGTACTCCTTGCCGCCTACTCTGACGGTCGTGTTCTCTACGTCGGTAGTGGTAAATCTGATACGAAGTCTGTTAACGCTATCAAACCACACGTTGGCACCCGTGATCTCTATACCCGGAGTTTTGACCTCACTAAGCGAATACTTCTTATTAGGATTTGTGAAGTCGATAAGAAGAGATTCATCTATATTCGCATCTGCCAAATTATCGGTGTTGCTACCCTTGTAAAGCTGAGCGGTAGCACCGTATCTAAGAAGATTGGTTATGAGAACTCTAAGCTTATCATAACGCTCGGCAGTCATATCAAGTTCTTCTGCACTCTTAGCAAGAAGATCGTCGCAATAATTTTTAACGCTGATATTTTCTATAGTACAAAGAATCTCGTCGCCGTACACGAGCTCGGCGGTGATGATCTCGGTCATGCTCTGCGGACCTATGCCGTCAAATACGAACTTAATGCCGTCAGCCGTCTCAACGCCGTCGATGTAGAGCACGTTATCACCCATAGTAATTTTTACTTTTGCTCCGGTGTGCTCGTTGCTGAGCGCAGCGTAAAGGTTGATGGCAATGCTCTCGGAGAGTGTGATGCTTATACGGTCTATAGCCGACGCAGCCTTGATGCCTATAACAATACTTCCGTCATTCTGAACCAATATCGAGTATCCGTCCTCGACAGAGGCCTTAGCACTTGCAAAAGCGGTCTTGTCGGAGTTAAAGCTTGCATCCGAATTGATGAAGCGGCAGCCCGCGTTGAACGTAGCTTGGCTCACGCTCGCAAGCGTATCCGTGCCGAATATTATACCGTTAAAGGTGCAGCCATTAAATTCAAGGCTTCCGTCCCACTGATTAAGAGCAAGGAATGACTTATTGCCTTCGCTAGCCTTAAAGGTAGTATTTGAAGCGTTGATATAGCTTGCCGCCACTGCTCTGAAGCTTTCGCTAAATACTACGCCCGCATTACCTATAGTAATGACGGAATTGCTGATGTCTATTTTGTAGGCATCGTTAGTATTAGCACCGTAGTTGTTAACGTATACCAAGCCGTTGCGAAGATTGTAGGTGCCGTTTTTAACGCTGAGATTAAGAGTGGAGCCACCCTTGAAATTGCCCGTAGCGTATGCGAGGTATCCATACGTTGAGTCGGTAAGATCCACGGTTATAGGATATCCGTCGTCACTTCCGTAGGAAAGATTTATAACGGATGCGCCGCCCGATGCTACGCACACGAGGTTGTAACCCTCAAGCTTGCCTCCCTCTCTTGAAGAAATAACAGAAAGAGAGCTACCCGTGCTGCCGTTTTGATAAGAGATCAAGTAGTGATACTCTGTTACAGAGGTGAAGGTATATCCGTTCAAATCAAGAGTTACGTTAGTCTTGGACGTAAGCTTCACCATACCGCTGCTGATGGTGAAATCCTCATTTAATCTGAAGACGTAAGCGGTATTGGGATTTGCTTTCGCTATCTCCCACGCCTCGCTCCAGGTGTATATTTTAGCTTCGTGATTTGCGGTTTTAGAAATAAGATAAACGTTATCGGGAAGCTGAGGCTTTTGGGACACGCTTATGCTTCCGTCGCTTTCGGACTTAAGAATACAGCCCTCGGCAATAGTGATCCTATCGCTCGCGAAAGCGGTCTTGTCGGAGTTAAAGCTTGCGTCGGAATTAACAAAGCTGCATCCATCATTAAAGGTAGCGCCGCTGATGCTGCTAAGAGTAGATACATCGAATACGATACCGTTGAAGATACAGTTATCAAATTCAAAGCTTCCGTCCCACTGACTAAGAGCAAGGATTGACTTGTTGCCTTCGCTAGCCTTAAAGGTAGTATTTGAAGCGTTGATATAGCTTGCCGCCACTGCTCTGAAGCTTCCGTTGAAGTCCACGCCTGCGGTGCCTATAGTAATAACGGAATTGCTTATATCTACCTTGTAGGTGTTGTTGATATTCGCACCGTAGTTATTTACGTACAACAAACCGTTACAGAGGTTATACGTACCGTTTTTAATACTGAGATTGAGAGTAGATCCTCCCTTGAAGTTTCCTGCCGCATAAACGAGATATCCGTACGTAGAGTGAACGGTTTCAACAAATATGGGGTAGCCGTCATCACTTCCGTAAGTAACGTCAATAACCGTTGCACCGCCGGAAGTAACTACTACAAGATTATCCGTTACCAGCTTGCCTCCCTCTCTCGAAGAAATAAGAGAAAGCTTACTGCCCGTCGATCCATTCTGGTAGGATATAAGATAATGATAATCGGTAATACCCGTGAAGGTGTATCCGTTAAGATCAATTACGACGTCGGTCTTAGCAGCAATCTTTATGATTCCTCGGCTTATGGTAATATCCTCATTTAACATGAAAACGTAGGAAACGCCGGGATTACCCATAGCAATATTCCACGCCTCGCTAAACGTATACACGTTACCGCTGTGGTTGGCGGAATTGCCTATTCTAAGAAGGTTGTCGGGATCCTTTTGGCCCTCGGTCACCGTTACGGAATTACCCGATACGTAAAGACTGCAACCGGTTGCCAAGGAAAGCTTGTCACTGGCAAACGCCGTTTTATCAGCATTAAAGGTTACGTCGGAATTGGTGAATACAGTGCCCGTGCCAAAGGAAGCACCGCTGATATTGGTAATAGAAGATGCATCAAACGTGATGCCGTTAAGAGCGCAGTTGTTGAAGCTGAAGCTACCGTACCACTGATCCTTTTCAACTATCGATACGGTTCCCGAGCTCGTACTGAAATTACAGTTTACTGCGTTTATATAGCTTGTTGCACTCGCTTTTCTCGCCGAGCTGAAGCGAACGGGAGAATTGCCGAGAGTAATATTTGCATCGGTAATATCTACTTTATAATGGTTAGCCGCGGAAAGATCGTCTGCCGCATTAGCGACGAATATGATTCCCTCGGACAAGGTGTAGGTACCCTTCGTTACGTTTAAGTTAAGAGTAGATCCGCGCTTGAAGTTTCCTTCGGCATATACCAAATACTTAAGGTTACCCGTTATGCTCTCGGTTTCCGCACTTCCGTAAGAAATATTGAGCGTTGACAAGTGGTTGGAGCTTATACGAACGAGCTCCTTTGCCTCAATTTTGCCTCCTGCCTTCGAGGAGATCACAGAGAACGAGCTATCCGTTGCGCCGATATAGTATCTGAGCAAATAATCAATGCTTTTAGTGTTTAAGGTGTATCCCGCGAGATCTAAGGTAACGTTGGACTTAGACTGAAGATCAATCTTATCATTCGCGGTCATAGTCATATTTTCGGTCAAGGTAAAGGTAAACGCCACGTCCGGGAAGCTCAAAGCAAGATCCCAAGCGTCGACCCAAGAATAGATTCCCTCACTCTCGTTAGGAACCGTAGAGATGTAAAGGTGATCGGATACCCGAGAGGTGTTCGCGGTAAGGTAAGCAACGTACTCGTTACCTGCTGTAAACGACGTAGCTACGTTACCCTCTCTGTCCTTATATACCCAATACCACTCGTAAAGCACACCGTCCTCGAACGAACCTGCGGGAAGCACGAGATAAGGTGCATCGGGAATCTGTCCGTGTGCAAAGCTGATAGTTCTGTACTGTGAAATATCGTCACCGTGGTCAACTCCGGTATCGGTCACGTAGGTCACGGAATACTTGCTAACGCTTACGGGCTCATCCTTCTCGGTACGTATGATAGTGAAGCTGTCAAACAGCTCGGGCGTATCACCGTCAACGAAGTAAGCCTCGAATGAGAGAGAGCCATCGGTAACGCTCACTTTGATGATATTCTTGCGATGACTGTCATTCTGATATACCACGTTATTGGTATTGTTTGGACTCTCAAAGCCGCTACCCGTGGAGCTTCCGCCGCATATGTACAGCGTTCCCTCGGGATCCGTTACCGTGTTGTTTACAACTGTATCGGATGATACGGTATTGTAATCGTTCATAAGCTCACTGCGAGCGTAGAAATGATCGTGGCCGCTGAGTACCGCATCGATACCTCTTGCATTTAATTCGCCTGCAAGAGCCTTACCCATGTTAACTATACTCGTATTAGTGCTTGCACTGCTGCCTGAGAAGTAGGAGTGATGAATAACTACGATCTGCCATGTAGCATTAGGATTATTCTCTATAGCTCTGTCGATAAACTCGAGATGCTCTGCCGCATTCTCATTCTCTACGTTTACGTGCATAAAGAGCACGTTGTTGTAAGTGTAGTAATAGTCGGACGCAGATCCGCTCACACCGTATGTCGAGCTGTCATTGGGAAGATTGTAATGATCTCTGTAAAGAACCGTGTTGTCGTGTGCAGGTCCGTTGGTGGTAGATATCGCGATGCTTGAAAGAGCGTCTACTATAAAATACCCGTAATCAACCTCGGATGTAGGCGTAGCAATCTGATCACCGCCCGATACGATAAACGATGCGCCACCGAAGGACGTGCTAATTTTTGACAAGGTATCTATCCACATTTCTTTGGAAGAAGACGACCCCACCTGCGGATCAGCAACGTAAACGAAGGAGAATTCCTCCCCGAATTCTTTTACGTCAAACGTCTTTACGTCCGACACGCTGCTTCCTGTAACAAGACGGTATACGTATTCGGTATTGGCTTCGAGCCCCGTCATAGTTGCCTTGTAAGTGTAAGAACCTTTTTCATTAGCGGCAACCACACGCGCTACTGCCGTATTATATGCAGGCGGGAAGTTTCCGCCCTCCATATCCGCAGCCTTTGCGTATTGAACCGCTCCTCTGGTATTGTAATTTGAATACCAGGTAATATTTCTCTCGGTTTCATCGCTACCAACGTTCATAATCACGTCTGTAAACGTGGCATCGGTAACGTCCGATGCTCTGCTCTGTCCCTGCGCCGCTACAGCGAACGAAAAGACACAAGCAAACAGTAAAATGAAAACGAGTAAAACGCTTAGCATTTTCATAATAACCTCCATTGATAATAATAAATATCCACACGCATAATTATATCACCCAACAGTTGACAAAACTTCTCATTTATTGTATAATTTATAGCAAGAAGTTTACTTTTTATCATTTAGAGGAATTATGAAAAATAACATTATATACCATTTGACCGAGCATTCCAATATTTCCGAGTTTCACACGCACATACGAACCGAAGATTCTCCTCCTCTGCCAAGCATGCATAAAAACCTTGAACTGTCATTAGCTTTAAAAGGCGGATGCACAATTATCATAATGGGAAAGCCATACCGTATAGAAGAGGGGCAATGCGCATTTATTTTCCCATATCAGCCGCACTATTTCATCGTTGATAAGGGCGGAGCTGTGCGAAATATCACGTTTCACGCAGACCTAACCATAACTCTTTATAAGGCTATAACGTCGCATCGTCCTACAACTCCGATTTTTTTGCCTTCAAAATCAACGTTTGACTATTTTTGCAGTCAGTTTTCCGACATCTTCGGCGAAAAGGAAGTTATGTTTAAACGCATTACTCCGTCCTCAAAAAGGCTAAAAGTAAAGGGCATGTTATACATTATGGAGAGTGAGTTTGTCAGCCAAGTGTCTTTCACGGAAACTAAAGAATACGAAACGATCGTAACAACTGTTCTAAATTTTGTATCAGAGCATTACAGAGAGGATATATCTCTGCATAACATTGCTACGAATACAGGATATAACTATCAATATCTGTCCAGAACGCTAAACAACACTCTTGACATAAACTTTAAGCAGCTGTTAAATATGTACAGAATAGAATACGCCTACAGAGCTTTGAAAGACACCGATGCTTCGATAACCGAAATATCCTTCGCAAGCGGATTCCAAAGCATCCGTTCCTTCAACCGTGTATGCATAGAAACCTTCGGATGCTCCCCTAAGGAGTTAAGAAAAAGAGAACGAAGCGTTTTTGATGAGAAATAAAATTAGAAGCTTCCAACAAAGCTGCATCTACATTAATTCAGCTCAAAAACCACACAAATGTAAATAAAGGATGACAAAAACACCCTCGTTTATGATGTTCTGAAAGTTTAAGTTCTTTTAGAGTTTGCATCAAAACGGGGGTGTTTGACTTCTACATTTTATTTAGCTTTTGCTATAAAAAAGCGAGCGCAATGCCCAAAGGAGAACAAAAAAACGGTGCGGAGAGCTATGCATAGAGAAAAAATAAAATATTTTTTAAAATAGTGTTGGTTTTTGTATTTTTTTACGGTATTATATATAAGGACCATAAGAAAGGAAGCCACTATGAACGAAACAGTTACAGGTATGAGTGATCAGAAAATAATCGAGCTCTTCTGGTCAAGAGATGAGCGCGCAATATCTTTTACAGATGCTAAATACCGCGCCTACTTATTCACAATAGCTCACAATATTATTTACGACGCATACGACTGCGACGAATGTCTGTCTGATACCTATCTCCGTGCCTGGAATAAAATTCCCCCGGCACGTCCTAATGTCTTTTCTTCATTTCTTGCCAGAATAACACGAGGACTTGCTCTGGATAAGTTCAGGAAAAATACCGCAGAAAAGCGCATACCGTCTGAGCTCGTCGTATCACTCTCCGAGCTCGATGAGTGTATATCCGTGAGTGAAAACGCGGACGAAAAGCTCGAAGCAGAGGAGCTCTCAAGAATACTCAACGAATTCATAAATTCACTCTCGTCATCCGACGAGTACATATTCGTCTGCAGATATTACTACGCAGACAAGATAGCCTTGATCGCACGCGGTCTCGGCTTAAGTGAAAATACAATCCTGCGCCGCTTGTCGCGTATGCGTGCGACACTTAAAAGAAAATTAGAAAGTGGAGGTTTCTCAGTATGAAACGCCGCGATGAAATAAAGCTTGATGCGCTCTCGGGTATCAATGACGAAATAATAGAGCGAAACACTATCAAGCGCGAAAAGCTCCTCGAGCACCCGCGTGTCAAAAGAAGCGTTCTTATAAGCACCATATCTTCTGCCGCGGCATGCCTCGCTATAGTAATTTCACTGCTCATAACGCTGTTTGGACAAGATGAGCCGACTATCACCCCTCCTCCCATCACGGTACCTGGACAGGTGCCCGTGTATCAAGGAATGACTATTTCAAACAGCTTCAGCGCACTTGACGCCGCATCATATGAGAACGGTGAGAATCCTAGTACCGCATCGGTGAACGACATCAATATACTCAGCGAGGAAGAAATAAACAATGCGCTCAGCTTCGCAGGAAGAAAGGAAGAGGTTTATTACGCTACCCAGGGACAAGAAATCTACATCACGGTACATATAAGCAACCCCGATCAGTATGAGATACTCTCCTTTACTCTCAATGGAAAGACCTATTCCTCGTATATGTTCGAGGAGGGCTCGGATATGGAGAATCTCGTTCTTAAGGTGAACGTAGGAACCACCTTGGGTATCAAGGAATATTCTATCGATACAATAAAGTATGTAGACGACACGGAAATTAAGGACGTACGTATGGAGGGTGACCGCACAGTTGCAGTAAGCGTCGGCAACGGCACCGATCCTTCCGCCGTGGTATTACCACACGCCACATACCATTCCCTCTCCTTCCACGTTTATGTTTCCGATTACTCGGGACTCGTCGATTACTACGGCAAAAAGATTTTCGTTATTATCACGGACGCCGACGGCAACTTGATCGAGGCTACTCGCGTAAATAACAACGCCGCCACCGTGCAAGGACTGACACCAAGCACAGAGTACCACTATTCCATCATTGCGATCTACAAAGCAAAGGATGATCCATCACCTAAAATTCATACAGTTTCAGAGGGCGAAGCCAAGACGTTAAGCGGTCTCTCGAGCCTTAGCGCAAGCATATCCAAAAGCAGCGAGGGACACGACCTTACACTCAGTGCCGAAGCGAATAGCAACGCCGTTATTAAGTCAGCCAAAATTCTCTTGGCGGGTAGCGTGGTAAAGGAGATAGACGTCTCCGAGCTCGTTGCAACCGGCAGTACCGTGCTCTCTGTTTCCGATCTTCTCTACTCTCACACCTATACCTTTGCCGTCAACTACAAGATGGGCGACAGTGAGTATACCGACAGTGTCAACTTTACCACCCCAACACTCGAGACACCGACAGTAGTTATCCGCGACGTGGGTACCGTGGAAAACGTCATCGAATTCAACGTAAAGGTGACAAATCCCAGCCTTACCGCTACACGCCTCACGGTCGATCTCTATCTTGACGGTGCTATCGTTGACAGCTACGAGACTCTCGTAACAGCACAAAGTATAACTATACCAACTTCGTTCTCGGGAATAGACACCGAAAAGGGATATACCCTCGTGGCGACGGTAGAATACGACCTTCGCGACGGAAAAGGAACTAAGAGCACAACCTGTGAGTGGCAAATCGTTATCGCTACCGGCATGGTAATGAGAAGCGAGCCCACCCTTACCGTAGGCGAAAAGCTCTTGTTACAGATCACGCTCTCGGGCGCAGAGGGCGCGAACATAGACACTATCGTTCTTAACGGAGTGAAGTACAGCGTTAACGACGCAACGTCTAACGACAAGATCCTTAACGTAGAAATAGATACGAGCCTGATCGGCTCGGGAATTCACGTACTTGTTCTCGATGCGCTCATGTCGGGAGATAAAACTATCGCAAGCGACACGGGACTGTTCGTGACCTTGACTGTGAAAGTTAACATGTCCTTCGTCGGTATTGACATAGTATCTGACAACGGCACGGAATACGAGGCGAAAAGCGTATTTAACTACGGCGAAGAGCTGTATATACGTATAAAGCTTACGGATGCCGACGGATGTACACTGACCTCCGTGATTATTAACGAAAGATCATACGAGGGATTAATAAAACTCGACACGAATACCTGGTTACTACCGCTTTCCACCGTGATGAACTATACGAATCAAAGCTCGGTAAGCGTGTATATTGACTCATTCACCTACCTTCTCGACGGTGAAAGCAAAACGATGGAAAAAGGCGCCGGGGCAAGCATAAATATCATCCCCGAAATGTCAGGCGAAACAAGATACGTATATACCGTCGAGGATTTCAAAAATATGGACGACGGTTACCACTACGTACTCGGTGCGGACATCGACCTCGGCGGCTCCAACTGGACACCCGTGGTATTTAACGGAAGCTTTGACGGAAACGGCTATAAGGTTAAAAACCTCACATACATAGCAAACACCGCGGATGGCGTTTCACACGAGTGGGGACTGTTCTCCTCCGCCGACGGCCTGATATACAATCTGCAGCTCGAGGGCGTGTACGTATCCGTAGAACATACCTTTACCGATGGTTGTTTCATCGGCTATTCCGTTGATTTCTTCGGAACCGGAACACACTATATGTATAACTGTTCCTTTGACTCTTCGTCATCCGTAACCATAACAACCCGCAACCGTAGCCCTCAAGCACTTGAAGATCAGCTCCGGACCTCTCTTACTGTTTTTAGCGGTGTCATAATCGACGGATGTACGTCAGATATGGGGGTATCCGTAACCGCTCCAGGAACAGATGGCGGTATCACTTTCTTCGACTCGGAAAATATCAGTAGCTGCAAGCTAAGCGGATCTGTATTTTACAAGAGTAATAATTGGTCTGTTACCTCGTCGTCAATGTTATACATCCCTTCGCTCGACTGTTGCGAAAACACGATAAACGTTACCGTTGAAAATGCTCGCGTAAATATTGGAGGTAAACTTATACTCGGTGACCATTACGCCGAAGATGGAATTGATGAAACATATAAGAAACACCAATCCGCAAAAATCACGTTTGAAAATGGCGGTTATATCATTGTAATCGAAGAAGGAAATTACAAAACCGAGTATCTCTATTTTGACGCTGTAAGCACCGTAAGAAGTTATAAGCGTTTTAACAACAGCTACACCTTATACGATGAAACAGTGGATGGTGTAGCAACCTACGACGCCGTAATGTTAGATGACCTCAACTTTGAGATTTATTTTAGCGGTATTACCTTGTCTGCCGACGGAACCCATTACGTCATTGAGTCCGTGATAATCGATGCACGCCATTCCTATTCAAATAAAAGTCTCTACGATGCTGTCATTATTTATATTCCAAGCAAATATGACGGTCTTCCCGTTTATGCGATAGGTAGCGTTGAATATACGCTCCCCGTACCGGTAAGTTGTTTAAAGGACGGCGCAACCGTCAAATTGATCATTGGCGACGGTATAAAGCAGATCGGCTCAACCGAATATTCCGGCACCGACTTTATGTGCAGTGGTATAAACGAATTATACATTCCCGCAAGCGTTGAGGTCGTTGGTGAAAAGGCGCTCTACAACCACTGCCAGCTCACAAAAGTATACTGCGAAGCGACGCAACAGCCCGAGGGCTTTGCCCCCGATTGGATAGCTGACGACGTCACCGTAGAATGGGGATATGAAGCAATTTAAGCTAAGTGATTTTTAAGAAAACACGATACTTTCACAAGTTAGCCGTTTAAAATTTGTTTTAAAAGGGATTTTTGAAATCAAGCGTTTTTCTATCTCTTAACTACAAAAAAGCCTTGAAAGAGCGATGCTTTCAAGGCTTTTTCTTGTTTATTTGAATTTGCCAAATTAGTGAGAGAACGAGAGGCCCTCGGTTTCGCTGCTCTATTCTCGGAGGGAACTTTTTTGTCTCCTAAACAAACCACTATACAAACAGAAAGAGATAACAAATCAGCTTACAACCGAAATGTTATCTCTTTTTTCTTTTAGTTTAATAAAATCGCCGTCACACGTCAGATTCTCTGATGGGCTTAACGTTGTAGAAATCAAGAACAGGAATAAGAACAAGTGCGGTAAGACCTGCATTAAAGCCGCCGTTGTAGAGTACGAAGCCGCCGTGCATTTCTGCAGTTATAGCACAGATGATCGCGCTCATAAAGCCGGCAAGAACACCGTAACGGAATCCGTACTTTCCCGCTATCGGACAAAGTCCCGTAGCAAATGCCTAAATTATATTTCTACTCAGGATTCTTTTAATCTAGAATTGCAAAATCTTTCTTAAAAGTGTTGCACTTCTATTGACAATTCACCTCAAAATATAGTACTTTTTATCTTTATTCCAAGTTTTTGAAAACTTTGATTGTCAAAATAAGTGCATTTTTTACTTCTGTATGTTAGTCATTACTCATTTCGCATCTCTTTTTTCAAGCTTCTTTTTCCAAGAGGTATCCTTTTTGTCTATGGAGATCTCCGACCTTGACATTGTGACAAACGTATCAAAAGCGGCGTAGCAATCCTTAAAGCCGTCCTCGCTCCGCATATAGTTTGCCGCGCGCTCGGGCCTTATGCCGATGTTGTCTGCCACCGCGATAGCATCTATATTTGCCGCCGCGAATATAAACTCCCAGCCCCTCTCCGTCTCAGCCTCTATCATTCTCTTAACCTTGTCATACGAATAGCTGCGGCTGGCGTTTTCCATACCGTCGGTGGTGATTATAAATATCGTGTGGGCAGGCACGTCCTCGGGACGAGCGTACTTATGCACGTTTTTGATATGGTGTATTGCTCCGCCTACGGCATCAAGGAGAGCCGTACATCCGCGCACACTGTAGTCATCGCGTGTCATAGGCTCAATATCGGTGATAGGAATTCTGTCGTGGAGCACCTCACTGTAATTATCAAACAGTACGGTGGATACGTAAACGCATCCCTCTCCCCTCTTCTGCTTTTCAATCATAGAATTGAAGCCGCCGATAGTATCCGCCTCAAAGCCCGACATTGAGCCGCTACGGTCAATAATGAAGACAAGCTCGGTGTCCTTGTTGGGTAGCAATTCGGGTGTGGGAGCACCTGTGCAATCCGTGGTTTTCTTCTCGTTCTTTTTCATATTCAAATCCTCCAAAAATAAAATGTGGTCACTCGGCATCTCTGCTCCGTGATCACATTTTAACATTTATTCGCTATGGTAAGGTCGCTTCACGGGCGACTTTTTCATTTCTGCCGTCCTGTTGCCGACACTGTAAAAGATATTCCTCCGTAAGACTCATAAGAGCTCCGTCTTTGCCCGTTAAATTATGGTCTGCGCCCTCAATAATTCGCACGGCAGCGTGCTTCTCGGCAAAGGGAGTGTAGTTATATGATGGATCAAGGGTGCCGTATGCCATAGTCAGCCTCGCCTTGCCGAGCCTATGTATACCCGGGAGAGTCCTGCCGTAGTAGTTGATCATCAAGGGAGCATTGATGGATAGCATCCTCTTAATTCTCCCCTCGTCTGCTCCGTACCATATACCGACCAGACCACCCTTTGATACACCTATATAGTACACCTCGAAATCGGTTGTGCCGAGCATCTCCTCAACGGCAAGTATATCCCTGCGGAACGACTCCGCGCTATCCGTGACGGTTTCCGACACAAATACCGAAAATCCGTATCTCTCGTTGATCTCTATGGCAAGGTCGAGATATCTGTTCTCATATCCGTAAATTGAGCCGCCCTGCCCCGTCTTTATAAACAGGATCTGATGCGAGCCGGGTATGTAGCCGACGTTACCATCTTGTGAGGTAAGCTTTTTTGTAAAATCGCGGCCTGTCATATTTTCCATCACCGTTATTCTACAAACACTTCAATATTGCCCGTTAGGATATGGCACTTTATTGAAATGTACATTCCGTCGCGGAGAAACGTTCTCACGTTGGCGGCAGGCGGCTCAAACCACACGTCGCTCTCCCTCTCTCCGTAATTCTCAAGGTAGTATTTATAGATAATATCGCCGCACTCGTCTTTTGTAAGTATTTTGCTCATATTACCTCCATATCACGAGAAATTGCCGAGCAACGGCTGATCAAACTCAAACAATGCCTCGTTTATCTCAAAGATATTATATATTCCCTTCTGAATGAAATAGCGAATTATTTTATCAAAGACAAGGCTGCCCGAAAGCGCGAGTCCTGCGGTTGCAAGTAGCTCCTGTGTCTGTGAAAGACTCAGCTCCAGTGCTATTGCAAAGGCAACGGCAGTCTGCTTTGACGGCTTATACGTCGTCGGGTTGCTCTTGATCTTTGAAAAAGTACGCTTATCCACGTTTGCCCTCTTGTAGCACTCGACGTCGGTTATTCCCTTCTCGTCAATTAAGTCGAATAGCCTGTATGCAAACGGCTTGTCCATATCCCGTACGTACTCCTCGAGCGACTCGCCAATCTCGGAGCACATACGTATCGACTTTAAGCTGAAGAGATCTAAGCATTTGTCAGCCTCGATACACTCCTCGTCAGTATAGAGGTCCGCATCCTCGTCGGTATAGAGGTCCGCATCCTCGTCATCTATATAAAAATCTCTGTCGTGCTCATCAACGTACTCGTCACTTATAAATTCGCTGATGTCATCAAAAAGCTGTTTGCTGAACGTGTACGAGTCCTTGTCATGCACACAGAGATAAACCGTAAGCTCGTGCTCAAATAGGAATTCCGTTATCGTCTGTACGGCAAATTTCAGCACCTGATCCTTGGGAAAATTATACACGCCCGAGCTGATAAGCGGAAATGCGACTGTCTGACACCCGTTGGCAACCGCAACCTTAAGACACTCGATATAGCAGGAGCGAAGGATCAGACTCTCGCCCTGAAGTCCGCCCTGCCAAACAGGGCCGCTTGTATGAATGACGTGCTTACAAGGGAGATTGTACCCTCCCGTGATCTTTGCCTCGCCAAGTCCGAGAGGCGAGATGCCTCCGCACTCCTCATCAAGATCAGCTCCTGCAAGAGTATGTATGGCAAGATCAACTCCGCTGTATCCTACCATCTCTTCATTGGTGGTATTTACAATGGCGTCAACCTGCATTTTCGTTATGTCCTGTCTGATTATTTGAAGCGGCATACCGTCCTCCTTACCGTTATATTATATGCCCGAGTCTGCGCTCTTCTTGTAGACCTTTTCCTATAACAATTATATCCCAAACAAAAGCAATAGTCAACAGTACTGTGATGTGAGAATTTTCAGCAAATGCAAAAGGGCTGACCACTTGGTCAGCCCTTGCTAAGTATCTGTCATCCGATGCGTATTACGCTATCGGTATTAAATTTGTAAAAACGTACTGTCACACAGTACCGACTGCCCCTTGCAGAGTTATCAGTCGTAGAATTCTCCACAGACGCACTTCTTTCTGCCTGTGAAGAGGCGACGGAAGAAGTTGGTGAGTGCATTCCAGAACGTCTTCAAGCCGTTTGCTTTACACTGGCTGTGATCCTTTGCATCACCGTCGGTGGTCTGCTCGTCATCCTCCTTGTTATCGGGAGTATGCTCGTCATCGGGCTCGTCCGTGGGGGTATCATCGTCCGGAGTATTGCCTGTGCCGGGAAGCTTGTCGCCCTCGGTTGCACCGCATCTGGTACAGGTCTTGGGCTGATCCTCGGTAGCCTCGGTCCAATCGTGTCCGAGTGCATCGCCATCGGTAGCATTACACTTGTAACAGGTCTTGGGAGTGTCGCAATCTGCCTCTGTCCATACGTGCTTGGTAGCTCGAATAACCTGTCCTGCATCTACGGTAGCGTTACAATCAAGGCAAACTGTCTTGCCGGTATGTCCGTCGGTGGTGCAGGTAGGATCAAGAGCACCCTGTACTTCGGTGTTGGTGTGATTGCAGGAGGAGGGAGCCTCTGCCTCTGCATATACGGTTATGCTATATGCACGGCTCTGTGCTGAAAGACGGGTGAATACAACGGTATCAACGGGTGAATTGAAAACAATGGTAACGATACCGCCGTTATTAGTAACAGTAGCACCCGCGGTGCTTACGTTTGTCCAACCGCTAACGTACTTATCGGCAAGTCCTGTGCAGTTGATCTCAATCTTGGTGATGCCGGGATATTCAATTGTAACGTTAGAGCCCATATAGAAGCGTCCGGGGTTACAGTAATCTGCTACGTCACTCTGTGAGTTTGCCTTATCGTTGGTAACGGTAATGCCGTTTTCCTCCCAAACCTGCTGGGACGTGTTAAATACCGTACGGTTTGCACTGTTGGCAAAGCTGATCGTAGCACTTGTCTGTGTGGTGTTGGTGTTCTTCTCTGCGCCGCAATCAGTACATACGTTGTTTACGTAGTTGTGACCGTTTGGTGCAACTATGTCGCCAACGTAGCTATGCGCACAAATCAAGCACGTATAGGTGGTATAGCCCTCGTTGGTGCAGTTAGGATCAATAACAACTGCATCGTAGTTATGGCTGCAGGGCTCGGTTGTATCGCCACCGGGGGTGTCATTTCCGCCGGGTGTATCATTTCCGCCCTCACCGTAAGTATAGAAGCGAGCTATATAGTCCGTGTCCTTTGACAACGATCCTCTCAGTACTCCAACTGTTACGTAGGTATCAAACGTACCCATGCAACATACTTCACCACCGAGGGTGGTTACGAGAGTCTTCTTTGCGGAATCCCATGTGAACACTGACTTGGGTGTTTCGCCAAATACAAAGTTGTAATGTGTTCCGCTTATCTCAAGGCTGACATATTGCTTCTTACCGTTAGCATCGTTGAAATAGAGGTAATATCCGCCCGACGTAGTTTCTACGTACATATCAACGGCATTCTCGTATGCGGTATCGGTTGCACCGTAATATCCGCTCATCTTACCGCTGAAGTAATATTCAAGGTTCTTGGCAGTTGAGAACAAACCAAGCTTATAAGCCTCACCCGGTACAATTTCCGACACGTACGTGGGCTTAACGGGCTCTGTCTCTTCTGCTTCACCGCACACCGTACAAACGCCTGCTTCATATATGTGGCCGGTAGGATCGTTGAAGTTTGCCTTGTAGCTTGATGTACAGCCTGCTGTCTGACAGGAATAGAGGGTATATCCGTTCTCGGTACAGGTAGCTACGAAGACTACACCGGAATCATAGTTGTTATGGTTGCACTTCTGATTAACTACTCCTGAGGGAGTCGACATATCGTCGGGAATCTCCGCACCGAAGAGTAAGAAAGCAAGCTCGGGATAGTCAACGAAAACGTTACGTGTACCTGTGATGGACTCAACGGAGTCATTACGGCCAAGCTCCCACGTATCAACGGGATCCGCCTCCATCCACTCAAGAAGAACCGCAACGCTCTCCATTACACCGCCTGAACCCCAGGCATTGTTAACGTTGCCCCAACGAACGTAAACGTAAAGGAAGATACGGGCAACGTCACCGCGGAGGTCATAAGCACCGCCGGACGCACTGTTGGGATTGTAATATCCGGAGCTCTTACCGTAAGCGGTATTACCGCGTGAGGAGTTCTCGCTCATAGCAGTGGGACGGAGCATCATAATGTCGTCCTCGTCACTTCCGCCAAGGCCCTTACTGTTAGGCCACGTGTGCTCACGGTTCCATGAGCTGCCATCCCAGCTCGGACCGATGCCATTGCCGGAATAGAAGGATGAGATCTTACCGTTGTTGGTATAACCGCTTCCCTGACAATCCGTGTACTGGAAAAGGCTCTTGGATGCGTTATAGCTATTAACGTATGTATGCGAGGATACCATAAGACTCTTAAGAGTGCTGTAAAGAGCGCTGCTCGGAACACTCGATACGCTTGAGCTGCCCGAATAGGCAGAAAGCTGGTCGTATGACGTGTTGTTGCTCTCATAGAAGTCCTCTGCCATAGGTGACATAAACGTTGCCACCTCGCCGCGTGTGCCCCAGTTGTATACGTAGCCGTTACTTTCCCTATAAGTAACCTCTGCCGCATCAACGCTGAAGTTAACGGCAGGGAGGAAGGAAATGAACGAAACGAGTACAAGAAGCAACGCTAAGCCGCGTTTCATCAAATTACTCATAAAAAGTTCTCCTTACGTAAGTTAATATTTTATAAGACCACATATAGTTTACCTTATATTAAAAATAAAAGCAATAGCTTTTCAAAAATACGTGCAGTTTTCTCCGTTTTATACAAAATAATACCGAATAATGCTGCATAAAAATGAAAAGTGGAGAAAATTTCACAAAAAACAAGAACCGAGGCGATATAAAACCGCACTCGGCTCAAGATACAGGCAGGGAGGATTGCTCTCCGCCCGAAACAATTATATAATTACTTTCCGAAAAACTCAACTACGTCACTTGCAAGTCTGTCAGGGCAGTCAACCATAGGAGAGTGACCGCAATTCTCATAGGGAAGAAGAGTTGCAAGCTCGCCGAGCGCGTTATAGTTATCAAGAACCATATAATCGGGAACAACAACGTCCTTCTCACCCATAGTAAGAGCTACGGGGCACTTGATATTATTGATAGTTCCGTCGCCTGCGCCATAGGGGGTGTACTCATCGGACATATTGAGAGTAGCGAGCGCCCAGTCGAGATCAACAATGTTTCTCTGCTTCATGGTTTCGCTTATCCAGAGCTCGCTCTGCTCTCTGGTGGGCTTATTAACGGTGTAAATGGTAGCATCCCAGATAGATGCCATCATCGCACTGTCACCCTTATCAAAGATGCGGATCATGGGAGCAACCTGCATAGGATCCTCCGCCATCGCCTCCTTGGACTCATAGGGCTTGCCTGTGGACTTGTAGTTCTCTTTCTTGTAGAGGGGATATCCTTTAAGTCCCGCGCCCTCTATATCAAAGAACTTCTTAACCTTTTCGGGATATTTTGCACAGAGCTTAAGCGACACGCCTCCGCCGTTGGACCATCCTACGAGATAGTAGCTGTCGATACCGAGAGCCTCGGTAAAGGCGTTAACGTCGTCAGCAAGCTCCTCAAGGGTGTCAAAGCGGTTGTTGTAGCTGGAGTCACCAAAGCCGCGCAGATCAACTGCAACGCATCTGTACTTGTCCTTTATACGACTGATAAGGGGCTCGTAATGAACAGATGACGACATATTGCCGTGCACCATAAGCACAACATCACCGCAGCCCTCGTCAAGATAAGCAATATTCTCGCTTCCTATAGATACAAATTTCTTTTCCATATTCAATCTCCAAAAATCAAATATTAATTCCCTCATCAGAGAGATTTATAAATCCGAGAGTCAGGGCGGCAAAGGATGAGGGGTCCTCATACATACTCGCGTGTCCCGATCCGTTTATCGTCACGTAAGAGCTGCCCTTGATACCGTTGTGAAGGATTATCTGTTCGGTAGGAGGAACAAGTCCGTCCTCCGATGCCGATATGATCAAAGTCGGACATTTTATCTCGGATATTCTGTCTGTGTAGTCGTAATCTCTCGAGCTATCGGTAAGACGTATAAGGCTCTCGAGCACGTCAATGCGTGAGAAATATGAAGTAAGTGCCAACTCTCGCTTATTCATCCACGCCTTTTCTCTCTCGAAAAAGCCTGTTGAATATATCACGGGTATGGTCGTAAGGTAGTAGGAGTATCCGTTCTTGCTGCTCGCAACCTCGTTCCAGCCGTCACCTATCTTGCGCAGCCAATCCGACGTGCGCGCCGCAGTGTTGGCAAGCACGAGTCTTCTCACACACTCGGGGTATCTGACAGCAAACTGTACTGCTATCTCTCCACCGTAAGAAATGCCCATTACGCTTACACGGTCATAGGGTAGAACGTCCATAAGGGCGCGTAAGAGCCTAACCTGAATATCGTGAGTATAGCTCTCCGTCATGCGCTCCGACTGTCCCTGATCGAGAAAATCAACGAGGATCGCCACGTTATTTCTTGAAAAATCCGAAATAAAGGGCTTCCAGCTGAGAGTCGACATCATTATACCGTTAAGAACGAGAAATGGCTCGCCACGGTCACCGTGTATTTCGTAATGTACCTTTTTACCTTCAAAAATAAACTCTGCCATATTACTTTACTATAATACCGAGAGCGACAGCCTCATTTCTGATCTGCTCTCTGAACTTGGGATGTGCAACCGATATGATACGCTCTGCACGCTCTGCAAGGCTGGTGCCGCGAAGTGCAACACATCCGTACTCTGTAACAAGATAGTCAACGTCGTTTCTGGAAAGGGAAACGGCAGCGCCTGCCTTGAGCTGACATACTATCTTGGAGGTCTCTACTCTCTCGCCGGTTGCGGGATCCTTTACCATAGCAGTGGAATAAAGAGCTATGATGGACTTACCGTTCTTTGACTTCTGTGCGCCTACTGCGGTGTCGGACTGTCCGCCTGTACCGGAGAATTGAACCGAGCCGATAGACTCAGATGCGCACTGACCGGTGATATCAACCTCAAGAGTTGTGTTGATGGACACCTGGTTATCGTTCTGCATAATTGTGTAGGGATCGTTTACGTATCCGCCGTCAAGTATTTCAACAGAGGGGTTATCGTCGATAAAGTCGTAGAGCTCCTTGGTTCCCATAGCGAATGCCGCAACCATCTTGCCCTTGTTTATCTGCTTGCACTTACCGGTGATAACGCCTGCCTTAGCAAGCTTTACCATACCGCTGGTAAGCATTTCTGTATGAACACCGAGGTTCTTCTTGCCATAAAGACTCGCCGCAACCGCATTTGTAATACCGCCGATACCAAGCTGGATGCAGTCACCGTCGTTAATCATCTCTGCGATGAGCTTACCGATAATGAGATCCTTCTCATTGGGCTCTGCGTCCGCAATCTCGGGAATAGGATAATCAACGTTTACAAGATAGTCAACCTCGTCAACGTGAAGCTGAACGTCACCAAACGTTCTGGGAGCATTGGGGTTAATCTCAAGGATTACCGTCTTCGCCGCTCTGATCATCTGCATCTCGTATGTGTTTGAGGTGGAAAGAGATACGTATCCGTGCTTATCGGGCATGGAAGCGATACCTACGTAAATATCGGGCTCACGGTAGAAGATCCTCTTCTTTGCAGCAAGGTGAAGGTGGTTCGGAATAAAGGATACGTTACCGTTCTTATGTGCTTTACGAAGCACGGGGGTATAGAACCATCCCTCCGTAGTAAAGGACTCCTTGTATTCGGGATTTACCATAAACTCGTAAGCTCCCATAGGAAGACAGTTAGAAACCATGACACCCTTTACCTTATCCGCAATGGTGTGAAGATTTGTCATAAATTCTCTACCCTCTGCCGCGCCGAGACCTGTAACTATGTAGTCACCGCTCTTTACAACGGAGAGAGCCTCCTCAACTGTTACGTGCTTTGCCATTTTTATATCTCCTTTTCTAAAAAAATATTTTGTTATTTTTATTAATATCTATATCAATCCGCACCTGCGGAAATCATATTCAAATTAGGTGTTTTATGTTTTTGGTTATAAGCTGTGCTTTGTATTTGTATATGTAAGCTACGCGTCCGTGTGACGTTAATCAAGGTTAATGGGGTTAAAAATCGACATTTATAAAACCCCCGCCCCGAAAGACGGGGATCTTTTTTGTTTAAGCGCTTAAACAAAAGCTATCACTGTGAGAAAGATCTTTTTGGTATGCCCCCGCCCCGTAAGGAGCGGGGAGCGTGTTAAATTAAGTTAATTATGTTTGAATGAAATTACTGAGCAAGAAGAGCTCTGTAATCCTCAATAGAGGTAAGAGTGTGTACAGTTGCACTTGACGCGGAGTGGTAAATGCCACCGCCGAGAGAAGGATCAAGGGTGTATACATCATAGAACATAGAGAGTGCGAAGGAACCAACGCCTGCTCTCATACCGTTAGCGAAGGAAATCTTGTCTGCCATAGCAAGCTTGAATTCCTTAGTCTCCATAACCGCAACGAGGTTAGCTCTGGAGAGTGCCTTGCCGGATGCCTCAAGAGCCTCCATAGCCTGGCAGAAGAGATCGCCTGCGATGTAGCCTGCAAGAGCGTATGCGTCATAGCTCATTGCAAATGCAGTGTTAGGATTTACGGTTAATGCGTAGTTGTAGATGTTGTTAGCAACTGTCCAGTACTCCTCATTGAAGCCTGCAACGCCCAAACCACCGTTGTCAAGACCAAGATATGCATATGCGTTGTAAAGTGCAGATGTAGAATCGTTGTAAACGTAAGTGGTAGAGGTGATGTCGAGCCATGCCTGAGAGTAGATAGCCATGGTCTGGAAGATCTTCTCGTATGCGGGAAGCATAACAGTTGTAGAAGGATCATTGAAGCCTGCGGTAGATGCGTTGTTGTAAGATGTAAGAACCTTGCAGTAGTACGCAGCATCTGCCATAGTGGTAAGAGTTGTCATGAAGTCTGCGCCGATTACAGTAAGGATAACTGTGTCACAGCCTGCTGCCTTGAGAGCGTTAACTGCTCCGGAGAAGTCAGCGGAAGCAACTTCCTGATATACTATGTTGGTAAGGTTAGACTGAGCAGCCTCTGCCTTGATACCTGCAAGAAGAGCCTGAGAAGCCTCGTTGGAGTTAGCGATAACACCAACCTTGGTTGCTGCAAGACCACCCTTGTCTGTGGGTGCGAAGGCACGGAGGATAAGCATTCTACCCTCTGTCTGGTTAAGAGGCTGTACGGGGAAGATACCCTTGTCGCCAAGAGAGGTAGCATTCTCGTTAAGAAGAGAGCCGTTACCTGCTGCAGCGTAGATCATGGGAACATTTTCTTCCTTGAGAGTATCGAGAGTTGCGTCAACTGCATAAGAGCCGAAGTGACCAACAATTGCGAATACCTCATCCTCGAAGAGGAGCTTGTCAAGCATGGAAATGGAGTTGGTAGCTACGCCACCATCATCATAGTGCTTGAGCTTGATCTGCTTGCCGTTGTAGCCGCCCTGTGCATTGTAAGCTGCGAAAGCAGCCTCGATGCCGAGATTGAAGGGAGCGCCTATAGTAGCAAGAGCGCCTGTAGTACCTGCGGTGTTACCAACCCAGATTGTATCGTCGGTTATACCTGCGAGATCATCGGGCTCATCAGTGGTTATATCGCCGCCGTTGCCGCCGTTACCGCCATTACCACCGTTACCGCCGTTACCGCCGTTGCCGCCGTTGTCATTGTTGTCACCAGAGAAAAGAAGTGAACAACCTGCAAAGCTGAAGCAAAGAGCCAAGGCAAGAACAAGGGCCAAGAGCTTTGTAATTGTGTTTTTCATGTGTTTTCTCCTTTTTGTAAATATTGTACATTTAACCATTTCTCACAAATGATGCAAATGTTTCATAAATTGGGGGCATGGGCTGTTTTAGTCAGCCTTATGCCGTTTTTTGCAAACCGTAGTTTGCACTTTTGCGGTTCTGAAGAGATTTACTTCTTTCCGCCGAGATACGCCTCTACAAGTCTTTCATCCTTGATAAGCTCGTCAGCTCTGCCGTGCATGCTGATTTTTCCGAGCTCGAGAACGTAGGCGTAGTCCGCAATTTTAAGAGTTGCAAGAGCGTTCTGCTCAACTATCAGAATTGTAGTTCCCTCTTCCTTGATCTTTGTAAGGGTTGCAAATATATCCTTGATAAGCAAGGGAGCAAGACCAAGTGACGGCTCGTCAAGTATGAGAAGCTTTGGACTGCCCATAAGTGCTCTGCCTATTGCAAGCATCTGCTGCTCTCCGCCCGAAAGCGTTGAGGACTGCTGCTTGGCTCTCTCTTTAAGTCTTGGGAAAAGCGTGTACACACGCTCAAAGTTGCGCGCGATTTCCGCTTTATCCTTAATATTGTACGCGCCGACACGGAGATTCTCCTCTACGGTAAGTCCTACGAGAACAAATCTTCCCTCGGGCGACTGCATTATTCCCTGCTTTGCTACCTTATGAGCCGCCTTACCGCCAATCTCGGCACCGTCAAAGAGCACGTGTCCTGCGCTCGGCTTCAAAAGTCCGGAAATTACCTTGAGGAGCGAGGTCTTGCCTGCTCCGTTAGCTCCAAGGATAGCTACGATTTCTCCCTCGGGAACGTCTATATCGACGCCCTTGAGTGCTGCAATAGGTCCGTAATTCAGCTTAAGATCGGTTACTTTAAGAAGTTCACTCATTGTTCATCCTCCTCTGCGCCGAGATATGCCTCCTGAACGGCCTTGTTTTTCTGTATTGCCTCGGTAGTGCCAATAGCGAGCATCTGACCGAAGGATATCGCGCATACTGTATCGCATACGCTCATTACTAGTCCCATATCGTGCTCGACGAGGAGTATCGTAACACCGAACTCGTCGCGTATTCTACGTATGGTTTCCGTGAGCTCACGGGTTTCCGAATCGTTAAGACCTGCCGCAGGCTCATCCATAATTATAAGCTTTGCATCTGCCATAAGGGCACGTGCAATCTCAACCTTCTTGAGAATTCCGTACGGAAGTCCAAACGCGAGCCATCCGGCATAAGACTCAATGCCCACAAACTTGAGAATGCGCATAGCCTTAGCCTTCAGAAGTTTTTCCTCCTTCTTAAGAAGGGGAAGTCCGAGAGCGTGTGTAAAGAATCCCGAGCGATAGGATCTTGTGCTGGCAACGAGAAGATTCTCAAGCACAGAGACTTCCTTTACAAGCTCGATATTCTGGAAGGTACGTCCTATACCCTGAAGGATAATATCGTGCACCTTATATTTGCGAAGATCAACTACCTCTCCGTACTTGTTCTCGAAGAGCATATCTCCGCCTGTCGCATCATAGAAGCGAGTAATACAGTTGAATACGGTGGTTTTACCTGCACCGTTGGGGCCGATAAGACCAAATATCTCACCCTTCTTAACATCGAAGGTAAGATCATCAACAGCGTGAAGTCCGCCGAAATACATCTTGAGTCCCTTTACGGACAGGAGCACGTCATCCGGCAGCTCGTGCTTAACACGCTGTGCCGCTCTTACGTATTCTATGCTCTCACCGAGAGAGTCGAGCTTCTTCTGCAGTCTTGCACGCTCCTTGCCTTCACTTGCCGAATAGGAAGCGTTGAGGCTATCCTCGTACGCTCTGTACTTGGATTCAAGCTCATGCGAGAGCTTGTCATACTCTGTGGTATCAGTGCGCAAATTCTTCGCGAGGAAGGAGTCCTTCTTTGAGGAGAGCTTCTGTGCGTATGCCGCCCTCTTTGCTCTGAGAGCCTCATCCTTTTGTGAAAGTGTAGCGAGCGCGGGTGTCCAATCGGCACCTGCCTTTATCGCCTTGAATATCGCCCTTGCAGTACCGTGATTTACGGCTCTGTGGGAAAGATATGCCTCGACATCATAGCTCTTGAGCTTATCGGAGATGAGGAAGTCGATATATTCCTCCTTATCGCACGCCAGATAAGCTGAACGAGCCAGCTTTTTATTTGCCTTGTAGATAAATTTGTTTATCTTTTTCTGCTTTTTTTCTTCGTATTTCTCTGCGAGAGCATCCTGCTCCGTCTTTACCCAGTCGTAGCTCTGACGAAGCTTTATAGCGCGTGCCGCAGATGCCGGAAGAAGCTTATCCGAGATCTTTGCCATAGCGTGCCTCCCTCATCTTGATACGAAGTTTCTTTATCTTGCCCTTAAGCTCCGTGATGAGCTGTGCAAGACCTCCGGGATAGAACATAACCACGAGGATTACGAGAATACCCGAAGCAAAGGTAATGATAACGGGGTTCTTCTGAAGGAATTCTATACGGTTGAATACTACGGTCTGCATACCGTACATAACAAACGTACCGAACACCGAGCCCCATATTGATTTATATCCGCCGATAATTACCGCCGCGAGAATGTTCAGCGAGGTAATAAGTGCGTAGAAGCCGTTACCGTCGCTCGCCATAGCAGATCTCTGGGTTATCATAAGCATTACGCCGGCGAGTGCCGCGTACATAGTACAGATGACGAAAGCCATAAGTCTGTATTTAAGCAGGCTGATGCCCATCGCCTGCGATGCGGCGGTGGAGTTCTTCATAGCGAGCATTGCTCTGCCTGTAGGGCTGTTGATTATGTTGTGAGTAATAATCATAACCGCAACCAATGCAACCGCTACTATGAATATGGAGAACTGCCTCTTTATCACCATTCCGTTAAGAATGGTAAAGTTGGACATTCTTATTCTATCCTCTATAACCATGTAGAGATTTCGAAGTATCTCCGACAGACCGAGAGTAAGAATAACAAGGTAGATACCCTCTATACGGAGTGAGATAAATCCAACTATAACGCCTATGAGAGCCGCCACGAAGAGCGCGACGAATATAGCTACCCAGAAGCGCATTCCCGACTCATGCATTATATAGTAAACCGAATAGGTTCCAATGCCTATAAATCCGCCTGTACCGAGAGATGCAAGTCCCGAATATCCCATAAGAAGACAGAAGCCAACCGATGCTATGGAATATGCAAAGGTGATTGCAAACGCGGACTGGAATGAGTACGGAAGAACCTTGCTCACCGACAGATCACCAACGATCCATATAGCGAACAGGAAGAGTAAAAAGTGGTTTATCGGATTGGTGAATGCCCTGCGCAGTCTCAATGTAAAGTCGTTGCTCTTATTTCCGGTCTTACCAAGGAGTGCGTATCTTTTCTCTAAAAACTTATTCATAAGATCACACCTTCCTTGCTATCTTTTTACCGAAGATGCCCTGAGGCCTGAAGAAGATGACCACGAGTGCTATCGCGTAAACGAAAACCATCGACCAGCCTGTGAGCTCAGGCTTTCCAATCACGTTAACAAAGTACTGTATAAGGTTGTTAGCAAGAGGAATCATAAGTGCTGCTACAACAGGGCCATAGAAGGTGCCGAATCCACCGAGAATACCTGCAAGGAATGCAAATACCTGGTAGTTTGTCATATAGTACACGTTCATTGCCGCGCCTGTCGAAGCGTTTATTGTCGCCGCGAGTGCGCCTATCCCTCCGGCAAGTCCCCACGATATCGCAGTAACGACGTGGGTATTTATACCGAGCATACCGGCTACGTACTCATTGGAAGCGGTCGCTCTTACTGCGAGTCCCCACTTACTGAATCTGAGAAGAATGAATACCGCCGCAATAACGACTACACTGATCGCCATACAAAGAAGCGCATTCTTTGTTACAGTTACGTTCTCACCCTTGACTGTGAAGTTCACGTTTCCTTCTATAAACTTAGGAATAGAGGGGTTGGAAATCTTGAAGATAAGGGGAATTGCTCCGACCACGATAGATATCAATCCCATCGTGATTATCTGCTTACCGAGCGCATTTACGTAACGGCCGCGTCTGAATATTCCAACGTCTACGAATACCGCTATGAGCATCGCAACGACCATACCTAAGGGTAAAGCAAGCCATATAGACATTCCCTTGGATATCATTCTGCTTGCAACAAAGTAAGCACCGAATGCAGAAATTACACCCTGCGCAAAGTTTGTTGTAAACGACGTCTTGAATATCATCGTGATGGCAAGAGTAACGAGGGCAGTAACACACATAGCAGGAATAGAGCCCAATAATGTGTTAAGAAAATATGCCATAAATGTATCCCTTTCAAAAAGGAGTGTTTTTTATCGGATTACCGATTTGTTTGAAATTTCATTCGACCGGAATATATACGGTCGATTTTGTGATTTTATTTCTTTGAGTTGCGGGCGTAGTCCCCTACGTCGAACTTGAAAAACAAAGTTTTTACAAAATTGCAAATTTGAGGAAAAATGTTTGTTCTTTTGAGTGATGGGCGTAGTCCCCTACGTCGAACTCAAAAAACGAAGATTTTTACCAAATTTTAGCCCCACTTGATGATATTGGCTGCCCAGGTGTAGCCAATTCCTGCAGCTATCATACATACGGTACTGCCTTCCTTAACCTTGCCTTCCTTGAGGGCAAGCTCAAGCGAAAGAATCTGGTCTATCTGACCGATGTGACCGTAATCCTCAAGGTAGATGGACTGATCCTCGGTAAGACCGAGATCAGCGAGCATTGCCTTGTGGCCGGAGCGCCTGATGTGAAGGATGTCGAGATAGTCGATGTCTGAACGAGTCATTCCGGACTTGCGGAGTGCCTCATCGATGCAGTGATACCAGTTAGGCATCGAAACGGTGTTGAGAAGTCCCTTCATCTTGGGAGAGTCCATAAGACGAAGCATGCCAAACTCCTTGAAGTTCTCGGGAGTTACAGGCTCGTTTATACCTCCGACCTTGGAGCCGCAGGTGTGGACAACTGAACCGTCGGACATAAGATGTGTACCGAGAAGAAGGTTCTTGTTGTAATTTTTCTTAAGAAGGATAGCGCCGCCGCCTGCACCGAGGTTGAACATAAACGATACGCCACTGTCGGTGTAGTCGATGAAATCGCAGTTACGGTAGCCGCCGCAAACGAGAACTGTGTTGATCTCATCATCGGCAATAAGCATATCCTTTGCGAGCTTCATTGCGGAAACACAGGTGCAGCAACGGTTCTGAACGTCGATGCCCCATGCATTCTTAGCACCTATTCTATCCTGAACGTAGCACGCGGAGGTGGTAAGAGGATATTCCTTCCACTCCTCGGTGATACAGAGGATAACGTCGATCTCAAGAGGATCAACGCCCGTATTCTCAAGACACTTAAGAGCTGCGAGAGCGCCCATCTCCTGAGTGCCGTCGCAGGGATTGGATGAGGGAATGAACTTCTGATTGATACCGAGCTTTGCTCTTACGGCATCCTCGCTCCATACGCCGCCTGTGGCGTCAGAGATCTCCTTGGCAGTCATAACCTTCTCGGGAAGATAGGTACCGATGCCAACTATTCCTACATTTACCATGATGTTATTCCTTTCTTTTGCAAACAAACGTTTGCTTTTAGAGTGTTAATTAGTTATTTTTATATTAGAGGCGCATTCCGCCGTTTACGGAAAGTGTGTGGCCTGTTACATAAGACGAGTCATCACTTGCAAGGAAGAGAGCAGCCTTTGCAATCTCCTCAGGCTGACCGAGTCTGCCGAGCATGGTGATAGAAGCGAACTTCTTAAGAAGATCCTCGGGAACAGTCTTCATCATATCAGTCATAATGTATCCGGGGGCAATAGCGTTTACTCTTACGGGAACACCCTTTCTTGCAAATTCCTTTGCCCAGGTCTTGGTAAGACCGATAACGCCTGCCTTGGATGCAGCATAGTTCGCCTGACCGATATTGCCGTACTCGCCAACAACAGAGGAAATGTTGATGATGCTTCCGCCGCCCATCTCTTCCATAAACGGACCTACGTAACGGGTAAGATTGAACACACCCTTCAGGTTGATGTCAATCACGAGATCCCACTGCTCATCAGTCATCTTTCTGGTCATTGCGTCACGGGTAATGCCCGCGTTGTTAACAAGAATGTCTATTCTTCCGTACTTTTCCTTGGCGTACTCAAAGAGTGCCTTGCACGCCTCTGTATCTGTTACATTGAGCTGATAGAACTCTACGTTCTCACACTCATAGCAGAGAGGTGACATATCAACCGCGATAACCTTTGCGCCTTCCTTTGCAAACGTAATCGCCATCTCTCCACCGAGTCCCTTTGCTCCGCCTGTAACGATTGCTACTTTATCCTTTAATCTCATTTTGAATTTCTCCCTTACTTTATATTTTTAAGAATAACCGCAGTACCCATACCACCGCCGATGCAAAGAGAAGCAAGACCGTAGGTCTTTCCGCTTCTTTTCAGCTCGTGCAGCAGGGTAACTATAATTCTGTTTCCGCTTGCACCAACAGGATGTCCGAGTGCAATAGCACCGCCGTTTACGTTACAACGGGAAAGTATCGCCTCACGGCTCTCACTGTGTTCCTCGGAAAGAAGCTTGACTACTCCGAGCGACTGAGCGGCAAACGCCTCGTTAAGCTCAATCAGCTCTATGTCGGAAAGCTTCAGCTCCGCATTCCTGAGTGCGGCTCTAACCGCCGGTACAGGACCAAGTCCCATAACGCTCGGATCTACACCGCCCTGACCTATTCCCACTATCTCCGCCAAGGGAGTAAGGTTGTACTTCTTAACTGCATCCTCGCCTGCAAGCACTACAAAGCTCGCGCCATCGTTGATGCCGGAGGCGTTGCCTGCGGTTACACTGCCATCAGGCTTGAATGCCGGACGAAGGGTTGAAAGCTTCTCAAGAGAGGTCGTACGGTTTATATACTCATCCGCCTCAAAGGTGAATTCCTTTCTACCCTGCTTTACGGTAATCGGAACAATCTCATCCTTGAACTTACCTGCATCCTGTGCCGCGATAGCCTTCATCTGCGAATTGATTGCAAACTCATCCTGCTCCTCACGGGTGATGCCGTACTTTTCAACGATGTTCTCTGCGGTGATGCCCATATGCTGACCGCTATAAGCATCTGTAAGAGAGTCAAATATCATATGGTCGATCATTTTCATATCGCCCATTTTTGTGCCCCAACGGGTCTTACCTGGTACGAGGAAGGGTGCTCCGCTCATAACCTCTGTGCCGCCTGCCGCAACAAGAGATGCCGCGCCTGCCTTGATTGAAAGAACAGCATTCATTACTGCCTTCATTCCGCTTCCGCACACCATATTGATGGAATATGCGGGAACCTCAAACGGTACGTTTGCGCCGATAGCAACCTGTCTTCCGGGACCTTGCTTTGCTCCTGCGGGAAGAACGTTACCAACTATGACCTCGTCGAGCCATTCCGGTGATACGCCGCCTTCTGCAAGCGCAGCCGAGAGAACTCTGGCTCCGAGGTCGCCCGGAGTCATCTCCTTGAGAGATCCGAGCATACTACCTATCGCGCTACGCTTTGCACTTATCAGATATACTTTTTCCATTTTTTCTCCTTAATATCATTGAGTGTAAAGTATAGTGTGTATTTTACTATATTAAATTAATTTTTCTATATTCTTCATAACTGCTGTCGCATCTGCAACTATACCGAGATTTGCAACCTTGAAGATAGGCGCGTTCTTGTCGGTATTGATAGCAACGATGTACTCAGACTCCTCCATACCGGCAAGATGCTGGATAGCACCGCTGATACCGAATGCGAGGTATGCCTGGGGACGAACCGTCTTACCGGTCTGTCCAACCTGACTGCAGTGGTCGATTATGCCTGCGTCAACAAGCGCACGGGATGCCGCAACTGTTCCGCCAAGCTTTTCTGCAAGAGTGTATGCAGGATCAAGGTTCTTAACACCTCTGCCGCAAGCGACAAGGAGCTTAGCATCCTCAATGTTGGTTGCACACTGAATGGACTTAACCTCGTCAACTACAGTTACACAGAATTTGCTCTCATCAAAGCTTACCTTCTCAACAACTACGTCGCCGACTCTTGAATCATCTCTCTCCAGCTTCTTCATAACGCCCGGGCGTACGGTAGACATCTGGGGACGGTGGTCGGGACAAATGATGGTTGCAAAGAGGTTACCGCCAAATGCGGGACGAGTCATTAAGAGGTTGCCCTCCTCCATCTCGAGCTTGGTACAGTCAGCGGTAAGACCTGTCTTAAGTCTTGCGGAAAGTCTGGGAGCGAGATCGCGTCCTATACTTGTCGCGCCAAAGAGAATTACAGAGGGCTCGTACTTCTTTGAAATTTCGGTAATTGCCTGAGCGTACTGCTCTGTAACGAACTGTGCAAGTCTTTCATCATCAACTACGTGGACCTCGTCCGCACCGTGTGCGATAAGATCCTTTGCCTTATCTGTTATATTGTGTCCGAGAAGCGCTGCACAAACTTTTTCGCCTGTCTTTTCAGCAAGCTCACGGGCTACACCGATAAGCTCAAGAGCAACACTTTGAAGCTCGCCGTCGCGCTGCTCACAGAATACCCATATATTCTTAGCCATTACTCTCTACCTCCTTAAATCAAGTGACGCGCCTTGAGTGCGTCAACAATAGTCTTTGCCGCAGTCTCGGGATCGAGCTCAAGAGTTTCAATAGTCTTATCAAATTGCTTGGTTGCGGTGGACTTAACCTTTGTGGGAGAGCCCTTAAGACCTATATCAAGGGGATTAAGGCTACCCTCAAGATCATTATAGGTAATGATACCGATTTCCTTAGTGTCCTGATCAACTATATCCCATACGTTCATATATCTGGGCTTGTCAAGAGTGGAGAGAACGGTAACGAGGCAGGAGCCCTTTACCTCAAGAGTCTGATATCTGTCCTCAAACTGACGCTTAACCGTGAGAACCTCGCGGCTGCTGTCATAATCAATAGCTGCTGCATAAGTGATCTGAGGAACACCGAGGTGCTCTGCGATCTGAGGACCAACCTGAGCTGTATCACCGTCTATTGCCTGACGTCCGCAGAATACTATGTCTGCGCCAAGCTTCTTGATAGCTGCGGCGATAATGGTAGAGGTTGCGAGTGTATCACTGCCTGCAAATGCTCTGTCGGTGATGAGGAATGCCTCATCCGCGCCCATAGCGAGAGCCTCGCGCAGTGCCTTCTCTGCCTGCTGGGGACCCATGGTAAGAACGGTTACGGTAGCACCGTGCTTTTCCTTGAGCTGAAGAGCCGCCTCAAGAGCGGTCTTGTCATCGGGGTTGATAATGCTGGGGACTCCGTCACGCTTAAGTGTATTGGTGATGGGGTCTATTTTAATTTCGGTCGTATTGGGGACCTGCTTAATACATACGATAATCTTCATCTTGTATAACCTCACTTCTTGAGAAGAGCGCCTGAGATAACCATTCTCTGAACCTCGCTCGTTCCCTCATAGATTTCAGTGATCTTGGCGTCGCGCATCATTCTCTCAACGGGATACTCACGGGTATAACCGTAACCGCCGTGAAGCTGTACGCACTTGGTGGTAACCTCCATTGCGGTCTCGGCTGCAAAGAGCTTTGCCTGTGCCGCATTGACGGAAACCGTGGGGAGCTTATTCTGCTTTGCATTGGTAGCAACCTCAACAAGACCCTTAGCTGCCGCGATCTTGGTAGCAAGGTCAGCAAGAACGAACTGGGTGTTCTGGAACTGTGCAATGCTTCTGCCAAACTGCTTTCTCGACTTAACGTAGGCAATGGTAACGTCAAGCGCACCCTCTGCAATACCGAGAGCCTGAGCCGCGATACCGATACGGCCGCCGTCAAGAGTCTTCATCGCGATCTTGAAGCCGTCACCGCGCTTACCGAGCAGGTTCTCCTTGGGAACCTTTACGTTCTCGAAGATAAGCTCACAGGTGGATGAGCCGCGTATACCCATCTTCTTCTCCTTCTTACCTACGGAGAAGCCCTCAAATGCCGACTCAACGATGAATGCGGACATCTCAGGACCCTTGGGACCCTTGCCTGTAACAGCTATAATAATATAGGTAGAGGCATAGCCTGCGTTAGTGATGAATATCTTGCTTCCGTTAAGAAGATAGTGGTCCTCCATCTCTACTGCCACGGTCTGCTGATTGGATGCATCAGTGCCGGCGTTAGGCTCGGTAAGACCGAATGCTCCGATCTTCTTACCGCTTGCAAGATCTGGAAGATATTTCTTTCTCTGATCCTCTGTGCCGTACTCAAGAATAGGTGCTGCACAAAGGGATGTATGTGCGGAGAGAATTACGCCGGTTGTAGCACAATGCTTGGAGAGCTCCTCAACCGCGCCTATGTACATAGGATAGTTTCCGCCTGCTCCGCCATACTCCTTGGGTACTATAATACCAAAGAGACCGAGTTTTGCCATCTTTTCTACTGTTTCAAGGGGGAATCTCTCCTCCTCGTCAACCTGCTGAGCAAGAGGCTTTACCTCATTCTCGGCAAAATCTTTTATCATATCCGCAAACAGAATTGACTTGTAATCTGCCATATTTCCTCCTATTTGCATTAACCGTTAAACTTAACGGTTGCAACACCTGTGATAACAGCCTTACCGTCCTGGTTGTAGCAGGTGGTATTAAGCTTGATAATCTTCTTGTCCTCGCGGATCTCTGCGATCTCAACCTCTGCGGTGATGTCATCGCCGAGGAATACGGGAGCTGTGAAGCGAAGCTCCTGTCCGAGATAAATTGTTCCGGGACCGGGAAGCTTGTTAGCGAGAACGGCGGAAATCAGTCCGGAAGTAAGAATTCCGTGTACGATTCTCTTACCAAAAACGGTGTTCTTAGCATATCCGTCGCTCATGTGAATGGGGTTAACATCGAGGCTGATGCCTGCAAATGCTGTTACGTCAGCTGCAGTAAATGTCTTCTGCACAGACGCCTTCTGGCCTACCTTAAGTTCTTCGAATGTCATTTTAATATACCTCCGTTTTTTCAAATATGAATAATGTTCATATTTATCTGCTTATATTATAATATTTTTTCGGCATTTTGTCAATATCTAACTTAAAAAAGAAACATATTTGGAAAAATATATGCAAAACATCTAAATTTTCTTACCAACTATTGCAAAAACGGGGTGATTTATGTTATAATATTAACAAATAAATTATAAAAAGGGCCAAAATATGACCAAAGAAATAACAAAAAATGACGGAATAAACCGACCGAAAACCAAGCTCGGACTGACAAAAATGCTGAAATTAATAGACTCAGCAGAGGAGCTGTTCACTACGAAGGGCTTCTATCAGACGTCCATATCCGACATCTGCAAGAATGCCGGAACCGCGGTCGGAACGTTCTACATATACTTTGAAACGAAGACCGACATATACAGATATATGATGGACTCGTACTCCGAGGAGATAAAGCTCCGCCTGTCCGATGCAATACGAGGATGCAAGACGAGAGAGGAAAAGGAGCGCGAGGGTATCAAGTGCTTCATAAAGTACGCGGTACAGTCACCAAACGTATACAACATTATATGGGGAAGCCTATCGGTTGACAAAACTCTTTTCGAAAACTACTACGAGTCATTTGCAAGGAGCTATACAAAATCGCTCCTCAGGGATAGTGAAGACATCTCAGTATCCGACGTGACAACCATCGCATATATGCTCATGGGTATCTCGAACTTTGTAGGCCTGCGTGCAATCTTTGACGATATGACGGTTGAGGAAATAGACAAGATGGTCGATGAGTCGGTAATGCCAGCCTTACGCTCGGGAATACTCAATAAAAGCACCGTTACGCTGTGAGCGTGTATTATGACGGACAGTGCGATTTACCGATAATTCATTCAATTTTTATTGCTTAAATTCTTGACTTACAACAACAAATGTAATATAATGTAGATGATTTTTCCAAAGTCTTCGGCAGTGCCCGGATACTATACTATCCCGATTTCAGCGGATACAAAACTCAACTACATATCTTCGGGATAATATACTATTTAACCGTTTGGGCGCGCTTCTCTCCTCAGAGTAAGTGTGCCTTTTTTGTAACAAAGCTATCACATCACACAGTTAAGGAGATTGGTATGAAAAACTTAAAGAGGAGTATTGCATCGGTAATACTGGTATTACTTCTTTTACTCTCCTCATTCGTTCCGTCATTTGCGAGCGAATCCGGAGTCCTCACTTATTCTTCCGAGTACAATTCGGGAACACGTGACGTCGTATGTACTACACTTGAGGGTACGTCGGCGGCGAGCTATTACACCGGAAATTACACGTATGACTATCTCTCCGAGCTATCAGCGGAAAGCCTGTTCTCTTCGCTGCAGACGCTTATGAGAAGCACTCAAACCTACACATCGTCATATGATGAGTGCCACTACAAGGCAGACAGAACAGACTGTCAGAACGGTGACAAAAGTGTCTCTCTCATATATACAGGCTATTCCGCCACTATGGACGAGTGGAACGGCTGGAACAGAGAGCACGTGTGGCCGAAATCTAACGGCGGCAACTCCGAAACGGGAGGCGGTGCGGACCTGCATCATATCCGTCCCTCCGACTCGGGTGTCAACAGCTCAAGAGGAAACAAGAAGTATGGTGAATCCGGTAGCAATCCCACAGAGAAATACGGTACCAATCCCGCTGTCGGCTGGCTCGGCGGCACTTTTAACAGCACATACTTTGAGCCTCTTGATAACGTCAAGGGCGACGTTGCTCGAATCTGTCTGTACGTCTACGTTAGATGGAACTCCGATTGGGGCGCAGGAGATATAACCAAGGTGTTCCAGAGCGTTGACGTTCTGCTCGCATGGTGCGAGGCTGACCCCGTTGACACCTGGGAAATGGGCAGAAACGAGGTTGTCCAGGATATCCAGGGCAACAGAAACGTATTTATAGACTATCCCGAATATGCATGGCTCATATTCGGCAGAGAGGTTCCCACGAATATGGCAACCCCCTCCGGTGAGGCAAGCGGCGGAGAATTGGGCGGCGGTTCAGCCGGAGGCGGCTCATCAGACTGCAGCCATACAAACAAAACCACGACAACCACCAACGCAACCTGTACGGTAGCAGGCTCGATAATCGTCACCTGTACCGATTGCGGCGCTACCGTGTCAAATACCACGATAGCTGCGACGGGACATAGCTACGTAGACGGAGAGTGCTCCGTATGCGGCGAAATCCAAAGTGCCGATCCCACTTGGGTTCTCGTAAAAGACGCGACCGAGCTTAAAGCCGGCGATAAAGTTGTAATTGTAGCAAAAGATTACAATTACGCTATGAGTACAACCCAAAATAGTAACAACCGAGCACAGGCTTCCGCAACGAAGAACGGTGATACCGTTACCTTCGGCAATGACGTTCAGGTTCTAACGCTTGAGGAAGGCAAAACGAGCGGTACCTTTGCTTTCAATACAGACTCAGGTTATCTCTATGCAGCAAGCTCTTCAAAAAATTATCTTCGTACAGAAACTGAGCTGTCCGCAAACTCTTCTTGGAATATAACAGTAGAAGCAGACGGTGTTGCAACAATTGAAGCAACCGGCGCGAATACACACAACTGCTTAAGATACAATAGCTCCAGTAGTATATTTGCTGCATACGCTTCCGGACAGCAAGATGTTGTTATATACAAGCTTGTTGAGGCTTCCTGTGAGCACACCAACACAACAACCACTACCATTGATGCGACCTGTACCGAGGCAGGCTCGATAATCGTCACCTGTACCGATTGCGGTGCTACCGTGTCAAATACCACGATAGCCGCGACGGGACATCAGAACACAAGCACATCTACAACCAACGCAACCTGTACCGAGGCAGGCTCTATAACCGTCACGTGCGATAGCTGCGGTGAGGTTGTAAGCACTGATGAAATCGCAGCTCTTGGTCACACCACAGAGAACGGTGTATGCGAAAACTGCGGCAACACCATTGGCGGTGAAGCT